>JAIFNL010000188.1 GCA_020047755.1 Bacteroidota bacterium | reverse complement strand
ATGGGTGTTTTATAAATGCAAAAAAAAGAATTTTTGCCAACTAAAAAACCATCGTTTTTGGTGTGTTTTTAGGTTTTCAATTTCTTAATTTTAAAAAAAAAAGAATATTTCGGAAAACTCAATAACCATAAGGTTTTGATGCGGTGAGTATTAACTTTCTAAGACGAAAATAAGCTTTTTTTTATTAAACCTTACTCACCTTATTTAACTCTTTGATTAACAATTAAATTTAATTCCCCAATTGGTTATGCACTCAAATTAATTGTATATTTTGTTTTGTTAAGTGCTTATTTTTGACTAATATTGCTTAAAAAATAAAAGCTTCTGAAATAATTTTCAGAAGCTTTTGTTTGGTGGGTCCACATGGGCTTGAACCATGGACCCCCTGATTATGAGTCAGGTGCTCTAACCAGCTGAGCTATGGACCCGAGGCAAAATGTTTTTCTTTTTTTGCGCTGCAAAGGTAATTAAGTTTTTTCAAACTAACAAAATTTTTATGAAAGATTTTTCACAAATTTCAAATATTATTTTCGACATAGGAAATGTTCTTCTGAATATCAGCCCTTTAAAAGTGGTTGATGCCTTAGAAAAAATTTCGATATACGGCAAAAATTTAGATAAATTGTTGGATAGTAGCTCTGGTTTTTATTTAGAATTTGAAGTTGGGGCTCTCAATTCATCTCAATTTAGAGAAAAAATAAGGTCGCTAGTGCCAGCTCAACTTTCCGACCAACAAATAGACCAAGCTTGGTGCAGCATGCTCGAAGAGTTTGACCAAGAGAAAATTAGGTTCTTACAAAAATTGAGCAAAAAATACCGGATTTTTATTTTGAGCAACACCAACGAAATTCATGTAAATGCAATGAATAAACAACTTATGCAAAAATTTGGGATTGAGGGCTTACATCAAATTGTAGAAAAGGCTTATTACTCAAACGAAATTAAACTAGCCAAACCACACGCCGAAATTTATGAATATGTGCTAAACGATGCCAAATTGAACGTTTATCAAACGCTTTTTATAGATGATAGGTTAGACAATATTACAACAGCTAAAAAACTAGGATTCAATATTTTGCACTACACTACCCAACAGCCTTTTGATGAGCTTTTGGGCGAATTTCTAAAAAAATAGATAACAAGCAAAGAAAGTTTTGTGGTTAAATTGTTGAAAAGTTGGTAGTGTAAAAAATGATGACTTTTTTAAAAAGTTAGCTAAAATAGTAAATTTTCCAATTTTTCGTGATAAAATAACAATTGAACAACATAACAATATAACAATTGAACAATTTAACCATAGAACTTTCTTATATTTTCAAAGGCAATACGTAAAAATAAATGGCTATAAAATGGCTAATGCTTCCAAAAACAACGCACAAATGCCAAACCAAATGAATGAATTTAACGTTTTTCATTTTATAAAAAACGGTTCCGCCTGCGTAAAAAATGCCACCAAGCACAATCCATAGAAAGCCTGCCAGCGAAATGGCTTCAATCACTTGCGGCGTAGCTATAAACACAACCGTTCCCATAACAATGTATGCAACAACAAAGAAGGTATTTACGCCTTGGTCGAATTTTGTGGGTTTGAAAACTTTAATCATAATGCCCACAAATGCAAATGCCCATTCGATACCGAAAATAATCCAGCCCAAAGTTCCATGCAAAGCAATGAGCGACAAGGGAGTATAAGTTCCTGCAATGAGCAAATAAATGGCTATTTGGTCGAAAGTAAAGAAAAACTCTTTGCTTTTTCCTTCGGGCAACCAATGGTTGAAAGTAGAAGAAAGATACAAAACAATGAGCGAAACGCCAAAAACTACCGAAGTGGCAATGTGCCAAATGGTTCCGCTTTCGAGCGAAAATAAAAGCATAAGTATAAGAGCACCAAGCCCTAAAATAGCTCCTGTTAAATGCGAAATGGCGTTGGCTAATTCTTCTCCTTTGGTAAAACGTTGATTTGTTGGTTTCATGTTTTGATAAATATGTTGGTTAGTGATTTTTTTTGCGGAATATTCCCCCAAAAAATATTTTTTGGTATTTTGAAATTTATAATAATCAGTTTGAACCACAAATTAGGATTTAAAATTTCTTTCCGCTTTGGTAAATTTAATTTAAAGAAACCATCTTATTGGTTTCTAAAAAAAGCAAAGGTAGAATTATTTTTTTTATTTGCAACCCAATTAAAAAATAGAAATACCAATTAGCTATTTTTGACAACAATTTACAAGTCGTGTATTTTTAGAAAATAGATAAATTTTGAAGGTTTGTGAAGTGTTGAAAATAAACACATTGTGTGAAAATAAAAACAAAATAAAGCCATTTTAGGCACGCGAAGGAAAAGTATTTTTTCAAATTTTAATTTTAAAAAGCTACCTTTGCAAAGTTTTTTTTAGCACAAAAATTGTAATAAAATGAGAATGTTTTTCTTTTTTTACTTCATTTAATTTATATAAAGTACTCATTATGACAGAAACACAAAACGAAACAACTCAAAACTTACCCATTTCATTTTCACCCATTGACTTTTACGGCGATGCTTTTGAGGCAGAAATTCACGCAGAAAAGCTTTTTATAAGGCTCTACAATGAGTTTTGCTACGTTTACGGAATACAATTAAATTTGAAAGTGAAAGATTTTATAACCAATCTGAACGAAAAATTTAACTTAACTACGCAAAATTATATACTCAAATACGAAGCAGCAAAAAAGAATAAACCATTAGAAATTAATTATTTAGCATCTAACTACCTCATCAAAATCAAAGAAAAATTCTTGATAGAAGTACACAACCATAAATTGATGTTTATGTATGGAAAAGAAATTGATTTTGAAGAGATTAAAGAAATTGTTAAATTAGCCAAAACCTATAAAGAAAAGAAAAAACACAATCGAAAGTTTTATATGATTTCTGCCAACAAACATACTGAATATGGTCTTGATTTGCAGAAATTTAACATAAAGAAAACCAGCGTAAGTGTCGATGATAACTACAACGACGACTTCAAAGAAATAGACAACATAATTACAGGCTTTTTAGATACAAAAAGCAAAAATGGACTCATTTTGCTGCACGGAAAATATGGAACCGGAAAAACAACTTACATTCGCCATTTGATTTCTACGGTGAATAAACGCTTCATTTTCTTACCATTGAACTTGATGGAAGCCATTAGCGAACCCGGGTTTTTGCCATTTATTTCAAACTACAAAGAAAGCGTGCTTATTTTGGAAGATGCCGAAGATTTGCTCATCTCGCGCAATGCTATGCCTTTGCGCAACAACGCGTTGGTAAATCTACTCAACATTGGCGACGGTTTACTTTCCGATGCTTTTTCGATTAAAATCATTTGCACTTTCAATGCCGACTTGAAACAAATAGACAAAGCTATTTTGAGAAAAGGCAGATTGATAACACGTTACGAGTTTAAAGAATTGGAAGTAGAAAAAGTAAAAAGCTTGCGCAAAAAACTCAATTTAGAGGAATCGACCGAGCAAAACATGACGCTGGCTGATATTTACAACAAAGAAGGAGTCAATTTTGCCGAATTGGCTGAATCAAAATCGGTGGGCTTTAGAAAAATCTAATTCTTTTTGGCGAAAGACAAAATATATTGCTCTATTGTAAAATTGTTCTATTGTTATTTTATCACTTTTAAGTTGAAAAATTGCAATTTTAAATAACTTTTTTAACAAGTTATCTATTTATTACAGTATCAAGCAATTGGATAATTTAACAATAGAACATTTTTCATTTAATTACTTAACAAGCCAATTAAAAGCATCATTTTCGGTATCAAAATACCTTACCTGAAAAGCACTTGCATTGCTTTCTTCCAATGTTTGTTCGATTGCAAGCTGCGAAATTATTTCAGAACTCACCAAAAAAGCAATTTTTTGAATGCCTGCTTCTATCAATTGTGGGAATATTTCGTTATTAGTCCATTCTTGCATTTCAATAGAAATAGTGTATTTAAAATTAATGGACTTAATTAAATGATATTTTGGCTTATAAACTTGAGCCAACTCAGCAAATTTGAGCATATCACTTTCATATTGTTCGTCCGACATGTTTTCGGTTGTTTCAAACCAATCGTTTGTAATAATTTGCCTGTCGGGGCTAAGTGTAATTACTACATAAGGGCTTCTGAATAGTTCCATAATGAATTTTTTTTGTCTGTTAGTAAAAGAAAATTACATTTTAATTCCAATTATTAATATATCATCGGTTTGTAAATTGTTGCCTTTCCAATTATTAAATTCAGTTTCTAAAATTTCTTTTTGCTCTGGTAATGTTTTTTTATGAATCGTTGCCAATAATTCTTTAAAACGCTTGGTTTTATAGGTATTTTTGTTATTTCCATCAAATTGAGAAACGTATCCATCGGAAAAAATATAAAGCATATCCTCGTTTTTTAACTCAACTTCTTGATTTGTAAAAGGTTTTTCTTTTACAAATATACTTATAGGCATACTATCTGCTTTATAAACAGTAAGTTCGTTATCTCTAAATAGAAAAAGAGGATTGTTGGCTCCTGCAAAATTTAACACATTGGTTTCGATATCAATAGCTAAAAAAGCAATATCCATTCCATCTTTTGCTTCGTTGGATATGCCCGTTTGCTGCAACGACGATTTTACCTGATTTCTTAATTCATCGAGCAGTTGAGCGGGATTTTGAATTTCGGGCTTTCTAATAAGCTCATTGATTAATGCAAAGCCCAACATGCTCATAAAAGCACCCGGAACGCCATGTCCGGTGCAATCGGCTGCCACTACAAACAAGTTGTTTTTATATAATTTTATGAAATAAAAATCGCCACTCACAATATCTCGTGGCTTGTAGAATATAAAGTGTTCGGGGAGTAGCATTTGTATAAAATCTTCTTTGGGCAAAATGGCTTCTTGTATTCGCTTTGCATAGTTTATGCTTGCTGTAATTTGATGATGGCTTTTTTCGATTACATTTTTTTGGTTTGTAATTTCGATATTTGCCTTTTTCAAATGCTCGGCTTGTGTTTGAATTTCTTCTTTTTGCTGTAAAATTTCTTGGTTTTGGATTTCGAGTTTATTGAATGCTTGTCTTTTTTGCCGGTATAGTTTTAAAACAATGGTTATAAAAAAAGCAAAAATGAACAATCCTATTATTGTAAAAATGATGATTATTTTTTGTCTTTTGATGTAAGACTGGTTTTCTAATAATTTCTTATCTTTTTTTACTGTTTCATATTTCTTGTCGAGGTCATTTAAGTTTTTTTGTATTTCTTCACTCGAAACTGAATCTTTGTAGAGCATGGCTAATTCCAAATACTGCAAAGCATCTTGATGTTTTTTTAGGTTTTTATTGTGTTTGTATAGCATTTCGTACAAGGTAGAGTAATGGCTTTTTAGTTTCAACTCGTCTGCAATAATTTGCATTTCAGAAAGATATAGTCTTTCATTGTCATACTCTTCGATATTTGAATACAAATTAGCTAAACTGCTGTGGATATTGAATATGGTGTATTTGTCGTTTGTTTGTTTGGCTATTTCTAATGCTTTTTGATAATAATTTACCGCATTATTTATGCTATCTAAATAAAAATAATCGTTGGCAATATCGTTATAGGAATACATTAAATACGAAAGTTCATTCATTTTTTCTCTGATAACCAAGGCTTTGTTATGATAATCGACCGCCAATTTATACTTTCCCATCATGGAATAAATATTGCCTATTTCGTGGAGCGAAACATGTATGTATGTGCTATCGGCAATTTCGACTGATTTTTCGTAACTGTTTTTAAAATAAGTAATTGCTTTGTTTAATTCATGGGTACTTCTCAATTCGAAGGCATAAGCAATATAGGCAAAAGGTAGGTATTTGTCGTTTTTTTTATTGATAGCCGTTTCGATTGAATTTATAAGATGTTTTCGGGCGTTTTCGTGTTCACCAATCTTTGAATAAATGTATCCTAGCCAACTTTCGTAATAGATTTGTATGTTTTTTCCCTCTTTTTTTGCTTTTTGTAATGCTAAATTATAATATTTTATTCCGTTTGTATAATCATTTTTGTATTGCAAATAGATAGTACCTACTTGAAATATCCATTTATCGGAAATATCGTATGCTTGATTTTCGATATCGCTTGATAACCGCGAAAGATAAGAAAAGGCTTTGGTAGTATCGCTTTGATAATATATTTCAATTAATTCGATATAAGCTACTACTTTGGTTGAATCGGAGTTGTTTTTTTTCAAAATCCGTTCTAGCTTGTCTATTTTTTTTGCATTCTGGCTATGCAAATTGTTTACCGATAGAAACAATAGAATGCTGATAAATAGGCATTTAGATAAAATAAGCACTTTTATCGGTCGAAATATGTTTATGAATATATTTTTTTGGGGAGTCATATTCTTTTCAGTTAAGTAATTACACGTTCAAAAAGCGTAACTTGCAAGTTCCCTAAGTTCTAAAAAAAAAGTGAGATTTCATAATTTTTTACAAAAAAATTTTAACATCAAATTGCTCTATTGTTATTTTATCCCTTTAAAGTTGAAAAATTGCAATTTTAAATAACTTTTTTATCAAGTTATCTATTTATTAGAATAATTTAACAATAGAACAATAGAATGTTTCATTTTATCTAATTGAAATATAATCTTTTATTGGTTTTCTTTCAAAACACAAAACTACCAATTGTAGCTTAGTTTGAATAAAAACCAAAGCCCTGCCTGGGGCAAAGGCGAAGGTGCAACGGGGTCGCCAAGTTTGTATTTTTTATTTAATAGATTGTAAACACTTAACGAAACATCTACATTTTTTATCAAATCTTTAGATAAAATTGTAGCGTTTAGTAAAAATTTACTGTCCATTTTGTAATCGGGTTCAAAAATAGAGGAAGAATAAAAAGCACTTTGCCACTGAGTATAAAGATTGATATTCAATAACTTTGAAAAATTATAATTGATTCCGGTATTGATTGTGTGTTGCGGTAAATGTTTCAATTTTCCGTCTTTTATGTTTTGTGCTTTATATACATCGTCTATTTTATCGGAAACCGGAAGCATCAATGAGTAATTTCCAAAGGCAGAAAATTTATTAACCGTTATATTTGAATTAAATTCAAATCCTTGAATAGTAACATTTCCCAAATTTTTGTATTCCGTTCCTTCTTTTCTAATTAAATTGTTGAGGTTGTTGTAATAATAAACCAATTCAAGAAACGATAAATTTGTAATATTGTAGCGCAAAATACCTTGCCAACTTTTCATTATTTCGGCATTCAAATTTTCGGTACTGCTGTAACCTAAGTTAGGATTAGATTCTCTATAAAAATAACTGGGTGCTTGAAAGGCTTGAGTATAAACAATTTTAGCCGCCATTTTTGTACTAGGCTGGTATATAAAAGCCAAGCGAGGATTAAATGTAGCATCAAAATCGGCTGCATAATCGTAACGTATTCCTCCATTTATGAGAAAATTTTTGTTCAGCCTATATTGTAATTGAAAATAACTAGCTCCTCGCAGTTCGCTTCCCTCTGGTAATAAAGGAGTTGTCGAATATGCTAAAACCGAAGAATTTGTCCAATTACTCATAAAATAGGATTCTAAAATGGTTCGTTTCTCAAAAGTTGTTCCTATCAAAATATTGGCATTATTCAAGGTATAAACGGCGTAATAATTTGCATCTAAACTATATCCACGCCAGCCAAAACTAAGTATTTTTCCATAGGGAGGAAATTGCAAATGATTGGCTAACATTTTGGAAAGTTGAGGCACTTGGCTGTAATTTAGGTGATGCTGGAAATTCAATTGCCAGTTCTCATTTTTCAGCTTAGGGCTAAAAGTGAGCGTATTGCGTACATCTTCAGTTTCGGAGCGCAAATCTTGGGTTAATTGCTCAATAGCTGCATTTTGCCCCGAAACACCCCAATACATTCGGTAAGCAGCGCGGCTTATTTCGGAAGAGAAGGTTATTGCCTTTTTAGTGTAACTGAAACCAAAATTGTAATTATTGGGATAATGGTCTATTTTCATTTCTTGCGAAAAAGCAAAATTTGATGACACATAGTCCTCTTCGGCTGAAATAGTATAGGGCTCACCGCTGGTACTCGAATAATGAGCAAACACCATTATCGACTCGCGTTCGCCTAAGCTTTTAGAAAAACTAAAATCCATTGTTTGCTGTCCATAATTGCCTATTCCTGCCGAAATGGAGCAGTTATCTTCATCGTTGGTTATTAAATTCACAACCGCAGTAACGGCAGCATTGCCATAAAGACTAGCACCTGCTCCCCGAACAATTTCTATTTTTTTGATATTGTCCAACGATAATTCGTACTGTCCTATAATTCTATCAAACATAAATTCGTTTATTTTATGTCCATCGCGCAAAATCAAAAATTTTTGATTTGTTGTAGCATAAATTCCTCTAACAGCATAAAGATGCTCATCGTCGTTTTGAATATGCCCAAATCCGGGTATAAGCATTAAAATATCGCTCAGTTTTCTAAAACCCATTTGGTCAATATCTTTTTTTGTAATTATGGTAACTACTCCTGGAATATCCATTATATTGCTCGATGTTTTTGTTATAGTACTCACTTCGAGTTGCAAAAGTTCTTCAAACGATAAATCCAACAGCAAGTTGGTGCTATCTACTTGTGCATAAGTGGTTGTAGAACTTAAAGCCATAAAAATGGCAAACAATAGTAAACGTACATTTTTTTTCATATTTTGATAAATAATAAAAGTTAAATAATAAAAGTTATTGGATAATTTATTGATACTAAAAAACACAGGAAAAAAATTAGACAGAAGCTAAATTGTATGTAAGCAGTGAACAATATAAAATGGCATTTATTTTTTAGCTCACTATACATGATTCATGCCATTTAATGCACTTATTATCAAATGATTTAGGTTTTAATTTTTTTATTATACAATTCATTGATAATTTGTAAATTGGTGGCATTTTCTTTTTTAGTTATTCCGATTGAACCAGTAAAAACAATTGTATTTTAAGCCTCGTTTTTTGTAATTAGCTGCAAGATAAAAAATATTTTTTAAAGATACAAAAAATTAGACGTCTAAAATAAAAAAAACATTTTCTCAACAAAATAACAATTACATTTGAGTAATTATTTAGCCATATATAAAACCAAAGGAGTTGAAATGCTTCCGGCAAGGCAAAACAAACCCGCATAAATTATTAATCCTGAATTGAATAGCACTATTGGCAAGCAAGAAATTATTGAGGTTAAAAAGCCTAAAAGCAAAGCAAAAATAAGTTTTGAGCGCAGCTGAATTTCCAAACGCAAAATAAATTCATAACCAAAATAAGGAATAACTAATGCCGAAACGAACGAAAATAATCCGGCGTAAAATAGAATACCCAATGTTGCAAAAATATCCATTTCTTGATTGAAAAAATTGAAAAATGCACCCAAAAACAGTGTAATAAAAAAATTGATTAAACTTAAAGCAAAGAGATTACTCTCAATTAATTTACTTGAGTTGTAATAAGTTATTTTGTGTTTTGCAAAACTTACAAAAACAATAACAAAAAGGCTGATTAGTAATTGAATCAAAAGAATAAAAATCATGTTTTCTTACGTTTTTTTGTTTTTACTTTTTTCTGTATTCGATTTTTAAAATAAAAAGAAATACAATAGCCTAAGATAATGAATACGAAAGAGAAAAACAAATTTATTTTTTATTGCAAAAAAGCAAGCCTCCTTTTTTAATTTTTTTTTAATTAAATGAAAACAAGTGTTAAATAAATAGTTAATTTAGAAAAAATAATTACTTTTGCCTACCGAATTCTAATCTCAATTTTGAAAGATACAACCGCAATAATACTGTTTGTTTGTGTCTTTTGTGTGTGTAATATTGTGTAATTATCAAAACATAAAAATATAAAAATGAGTCTATTAGTTGTAGGAAGTGTTGCTTTTGATGCAATAGAAACGCCATTTGGCAAAACAGATAAAACATTAGGTGGAGCTGGCACTTATATAGCACTTGCCGCTTCGTATTTTGGCGTGCAGCCTAAGTTAATTTCGGTAGTTGGTGCTGATTTTGGACAGGAAAATCTGGAATTATTAAAAAAATACAACATTGATATAGAAGGTGTTCAAGTAAAAAAGGACGAAAAAACTTTTTTCTGGTCGGGGCGTTATCACAACGACATGAACTCGCGCGATACCTTACTCACCGAGCTTAACTCGCTTGAGCATTTCGACCCTGTTGTGCCAGAGAATTACCAAGATACTGATTTTTTGATTTTGGGCAATCTTTCGCCCATAGTACAACGCCAAGTAATTGAACGTTTGCACAAACGACCTAAATTTATAGTAATGGATACTATGAATTTTTGGATGAACATTATGCTCGATGAGCTTAAAAAAACCATTTCGATGGTCGATTTGCTTACTATCAACGACGAGGAGGCACGACAACTTTCGGGCGAATACTCATTGGTAAAAGCGGCTCGCAAAATTTTAAAAATGGGACCCAAGTTTTTGATTATCAAAAAAGGCGAACATGGCGCCTTACTTTTCGATGAGCAAAATATTTTCTCGGCACCTGGTTTACCATTGGAAGAAGTATTTGACCCAACAGGCGCAGGCGACACTTTTGCCGGCGGACTTATTGGATTTTTGGCACGCGAAGGCGAAATTTCATTTGCCAACTTGCGCAATGCTATCATTGCAGGCTCGGCAATGGCATCGTTCAATGTTCAAAAATTTGGAGTAGAACAATTATTAGATTTGAATCAAAAAATGATTTATGAACGGTTGCAGCAATTTGTTCAACTTACTCGTTTTGATTACAATCAAATTTTATAATGTCTGTAATATTTTTATAATGTAAAATTGTTTTTCTTGGAAGTCTTATCCTTTAGTAGTTAAGAACCAAGAAAAACTTAGTTAAGCCATTTTCTATGGAAAAAATAGACAACCCACATGACTTAAAACGTACTTTTCGTCAAGAATTTACATTTAATAAGCTCGAGCTTGCTGCTTTTAACACGTATTGCAAAAGATACAAAGTACGCAATAAATCTAAATTTATGCGCGAAACTTTAATGATAGCCGTTTTGCAACGCCTTGAAAGTGATTACCCTACGCTTTTTAGCGAAGAGGAAATGCGACAACTAGATGATGCAAAATAAAGCAGGTATTTTTTGTAGCTAAATACCTTTTTAGTTTTGTTTTCTAATAAATTTGCACTTTTTTCTTGAGAATCAACGTTCTTACGAATAAAGAGTTCCTTTTTTTAGTTGCTCAAACTTCTATTTCATATTTTATTTTCACGCTACTCGTTTTCTAATAATTCATACAAACAAAATAATTTCAAAAGTCATGAAAACACTTCATTTTTTTGCAATTACCTTTTTATTTTTTGTATTTAACCAACTGGTGTATGCACAAACAAATAAATCGAACTCGGTCATTGTAGCTCAAAATGCTTATTTTGTTTCGCAAGGCAAACAAATTACTATCGACGAAGCACTTAAAGGTGTATTTGTAAGAGATGAATTGGAACTTGTAGTAGAATTGGATAAAGAAAGCCTCACAAAAGTAGGTAATACACTTCAAAAGTTTGAAATTAACTGGTATAGGTACGGAAGTAGAGGACTTTATCTTACCGATAGTTTTGTGCAAGAAATAAATTTGGGGCAACTCGATGCCAAAACAAAAAATTATACACTTAGCAGCAAACGCAAAAATTTGCAAGAAGGCTGGTGGATTATCAAAATTATAGCCTATTCAGACGATGCTTACGTTACTTTCGAGGCTAAGACGCAATTCAAAATTAAAGTTTTGTAAACTCAAAATGCGCTTATTGGAAAGAAAATAAAAAGGTATTTTATAAAAACTCGAAAAGCATTTCAACTATTTCTCAAAAACATAGACTCACAAGCAATGAAAGAGGACGAAATAAAAAATCAGGAAAACAACGAATTACCCAACAACGTAATAAAGCAAGAAGCTGTATTTCAATCAACTGAAGAGCCCAATGAAAAAGAAACTTTGGGTTTGACTCGCAGCGATGCCTTGGCAAATGCCGAAATGATACTTTCCTTTGCTGCCGAAGCCGGAATTGACGTACAACCCGAAATTATTCGCAATATAGTGCAAGCCAAGCACATGGAAGCTTCTAAAACGTGGACTATTGATGGCGAAACCAATTTTTGGATAGCTTACAAAACCGTGGCTTACCTCATCAAACCAGTAAGTATCGACAGTATAAAAGCGTCGGAAGAAGCTAAAATTAAAGTGCCCAATTGGTTTCAGCGATTTTTGAGAAAAAAATACAAACGCTCTATCGTTCACCATGCGGTGTTGCGTTATTCTTCGTTGGCTATTTTTATCATGATTTTGTTGCTTTTGCTGCAAATTTACTCGCTCATTGGCTCGCTGCTTTTAGATAGCATCGAAAAAGGCAATTTAGGTATGAAAAATGAAGAAATCAGGCTTAGTGAGCTCATACTCATAACCGAAAATAATGCCGAAAACAGAAGCGCAATTCTCGAAAAAACAAATATTGAGATTAACATTGAAAAAAATACCAAAGAAATAAACAGCAGTATCGAACTTTTGCAAACTTGGATGCGCATAGCCGATTTTGTGTTTACCGACGAGGCAAAAAAAATGGAGAATAAAATAGAGCCCAAGCTGTTAGAAGCCGATGCCGACATCAATTTCGATGCCATAAGCCAAGAGTTTGTTATCGACAAAAACATTATGGCTATTCAAGAAGCCAAAAGTTTGATACAAATTCTTACACTTTACATTTTACCTCTACTTTATGGACTTTTGGGCGGTTTAGCTTTTGTTCTTAGAAGTATTTCGGTAGAAACCAAAAGCGTTACTTATACTAAATCGTCAAATCTGAAATATGGTTTGCGTATTCATTTAGGTGCGCTTGCAGGCTTGGCTATCGGACTTTTCTGGGGCGATATAGAGAAACAAAACTTGAATTTCATCGAGTCTGTTTCTACTGCTTTTGTTGCATTCTTGGCTGGTTATAGCGTCGAATTTGTTTTCCGATTGGTTGACCAATTAATCTTTTCCATTGGCGAGAAAAAAGAAGACAAAAAAGCGGAACCTCAAAAAATAAAAACAGAGTAGTAAGCACTAGTGCTATTTTATTTTTGAGCAAACCTTTTGCTATTTGCTTATTTTTAAGCACTTGGCAAAACGAAATATACAATTAATTTTGGGGGCACTACTTATAAGCAAAAAAATTAGATTTGTATAAAAATACCAATCTAATTTTTTTTTGAATTTACAAAGACGTTAAAGAGACTAAAAAAATATTGATTTCTCACCAAAATTGTGTCGTTTTGCTTTAGAAATACAGTATAAAAAAGCAGATTTATTCGCTGAATTGAAAAAATCGATTAAATTTTATACAAGAAATTAAAAAAAGTAATGTTTAACAAATTGACAAATACTAAGATACTTAACATAGAAACTAGAGCAGAATGGCGGAATTGGCTTGAACAGAATTTCAATATTGAGAACGAAGTTTGGCTGGTTTATGCTAAAAAGTCAACGGGCGAGCAGCGCATTCGCTACAATGATGCAGTTGAAGAAGCTCTCTGCTTTGGTTGGATCGACAGCATAAATAAAGCTCTTGATAAAGACCACACTATGCAAAAATTCACACCACGACAAACTAAAAGCAGTTATTCCCAACCCAATAAAGAACGGCTAAAATGGTTGTACGAAAAAAAATTAATCCATCATTTATTTCTCGAAACCGTTCAAGAAATTATTTCAAAAGAGTATGTTTTTCCCAATGACATTTTAGATGAGCTAAAAAAAGACAAAACGGCTTGGGAAAACTATGAGAAGTTTTCAGAGCCTTACAAGCGAATACGAATTGCATACATTGATAGTGCAAGAAAACGACCAGAAGAATTTACTAAACGACTGGTTAACTTTATTCAAAAAACACATGACAATAGGCTTATTTCGGGGTTTGGTGGAATAGACAAGTATTATTAATCTAAAAAAACAATTTGAATACACAAACCCTCATATTGAGTAATAGAACGCCAGTTTTACGCTTGCGTTCGGTTTTTTTCGCTCATTGACACACCCAAATAAAATCAGAAGAAAACCCTTTCTACTTTTCGATTCTCGCCAAAATCTGGGCAAAGTGAGTAACGAAAATTAATTTTATTTTTGCATCTCTATCAGGAATTCCATTAACAAAAGCATTTTTCACTTTGTTTTTTAACTCTTTTACCGAGAATATTGTTTGATGTTCTTTCATTTGTCAATTATTTAACTTTTTGCAAATGTAATTGCACAATTATACGTATTTTTTATTTGCCAATATATTGTATATCTGTATTATCAAGATTATATAGTTTGTAAACTTTCTTGTTTATTTCATTGTCAATTGAAGCAATTTGTGTTATATAGTTTTGAACCTTAGATTTTTCATTTGAATAAAATTGTTTCCATTCGTTAAGTTCCTTCATGCCTAATTTTACTTTTGCTTTTTTTAATTCGTCGCTAAATTCGTCCCAACTGCTCTCGTTCCAATCGTCAAGTTTATTTGTTATTTTCCCAACTTTCAATTCACTTTTTACGAGTTCTATAAAGTTGTTTTTTAATTCATTTACTTGTTTATGATATTCCAACATTTTATCGGCAAGTTCAACAAAAGTTTGTTGTTCCGAAACTGGTATTTTTGGGATTGGCAAGTCTTCTATATTTCCAGACTTCATAATTGGAAATGTTTCTCGATAATCGGAAAACATAATATGAAAATACCAATCTAATAATTTTGAATTCAATAACGCTAATAAATATTTTATGTGTAGTTCGTCATTTTTAAGAATTAAAGAACAAGCGGTATTTAAGACATAATGTTGTTGATTGTCGTAGCAAAATGTAAGCGATGTTCCAACAAATTTTGAAATTAATTTTTCAGAGGTAAGAAAAATACTTTCCTCTCTTGCACGGTCTAATAATTCGGGTTCGTAAAGTACAAAATAATTATTTTCATGTAAAAAATAACGAGAAACTTCACTACCGGAAATAATTTTTTTGTATTTTTCACTTGTTGCAACTGTTGACAAATACTTTTTATTATTGCCCGTGCTAATGCCCATCGAAACTTTTGCAAATTCAGATAATAGTGGAAATTGCTTTACTTTATTTATTATTGGCAAACTTTTTTCATCAATATTTAAAATAAATTTTTGGTCAGCAGTTAGTTTTGATATAGTTAGCAAATCAATGAATACTTCTTTGTCTGCAATTTTTAATTTTGTTTTATTTGTTTTATTGTGATTTAATGTTAATATTAATGTTTCTACATTTGCATCTTCAAATGCAAGACCTACATTGTAAATATCAACTATTTGTGTTTTTTCTAATAAATAGTTTCTAAATTTTTTTGAGTATTCATTTGCTAAAAAAGTGTTTGGTATAATAAACGAAACAAAAGTTGTATTATTCATTAATTCAACGGCTTTTTCAACAAATAAAATATACGTATTAACCTGTTGCTCTGCTGTTTGATAATGTTCTCTAATATAATTTATTTCATCGCCTGTATATTGATAACCTTCTAAAAATCTACCACCTTTTATTACTACATACGGCGGATTTCCAATTATTACATCAAATCCACCTAAACGCATAATTTCGCTAAATTCTTTGTCCCAATCAAAAGCTCTTTGAGAAATGCTTACGTCAGAAATTAATGAATTCCCGCATTTTATATTTTCATCTAACAATGCAAGTGGGTCGTGTTTAAATCAACACCATACAGATTATTATTTACAATATCTTTTTTTATTTGCGAAATAGTTAATTTGGCTTTATTTATTTCGTTTGCAAATAATCCATTATTTTTAAGTTCAAACTTTTCATTTTTCAATTTATCAATAATATCTATTACAATTAACCACTCTTTTAACAGAAAATCAAAAGCTTGTGTTAAAAATGCTCCACTACCACAAGCGGGGTCGAGTATTTTTATTTTCTTTAAAATTTCAATGTAGTTGCGCCAAAGTTCAATTTGTTGTTTCCTTTCTACTTCTGTTTTGGGATAATCAATAATTTTATTAATGCCAATTTCGTCTTTACGCTCATTTAACCATGTTCCAATAGAAACATTTACAATATATTGTGTAATATTTTCGGGTGTATAAAAAATGCCGTCCTTCTTTCGCTTATT
>JAIFNL010000230.1 GCA_020047755.1 Bacteroidota bacterium | reverse complement strand
GGATAAATGTAGAAGTTTTGAGCCATAGCTCCAAAATTCATAGCTACAAGAGCTACTGCAAGAACCAAAATTGTGTATAGTTTTTTCATTTATTTAAAGTTTTATATTTTAATTTCTTATTTAATTTTGATTAAAGTTTCAAACTTATTGCTTATTTAATAGAGTGCAAGATATATATATTTTTTTTCTTAACAAAAAAAATATCATTAAGTTTTTTCCTTTTCATTATATTTATGTAGTAAAAATATGTATTTGCTTAAAAATAAAGCAACTATATTTTACAAATTAGTTTCAAATTCCAATTTTCTAATGATACAAAAATAATGTTTTTTTTTATAAAAAAAAACACTTTGCAAAATAATTTCCTTTATTTACTATTTGATGAAAGAAAAACAATCTTAATCCACTATTTTTGTGTAATATTTTCAGATTTTATGCTTTCCAAAAATTTATATTTCAAGAATACTTGAGCCACAGTAAGTACATCTTTTCTACAATATTGCTCTATTCTATCTAAATTTTTGTCGATGTAATATACGTTTGCTACTTGGCTTCCGTCTATATCGTCTTTAGGGCTCGGAATATCAAACAAATACGCCAACAAATTGAGCGAAGTAAAATGTTTGTAGTCGCCAAATTTCCACATTTCCATCGTATCCAAGTGCGGGACTTCCCATGGTTTTTTGCCAGCAATGTCCAATGTTTTGGGCAGTTTTATTCTATTTATAAGCATTCGGCGAGCTATAAACGGATAATCAAACTCTTTTCCGTTGTGTGCGCACAAAATAACTTCTTTTTTCTTTTTTTCAAAATCTTGAAGCGATGCAACAAATTCGAGCAAAATTTCTTTTTCGTTATGTCCAAAAAAAGATTTTTGATAAAAATGAGGTTCGTTTTCTTTCATTTTAATTATACCCACCGAAATACAAATAATCTTGCCAAACTCTGAGTAAATTCCTGCTCGTTGGTAAAGTTCTGCGGCAGTTTTTTCTTCACTTTGCTGCACAAACCGAGTTTTTTTTGCCCAAAGTTCTTGCTCTATTTCTGGTGCCTCAGAAAAGCTTGAATAGTTTGGAACCGTTTCGATATCAATAAAATAAATCTGCTCTATCATTCTTTTAAAATTTAAGAATAAAAATTATGAATTATGAGTTCTGTGTTGTTTTTTTGTTGAAATTCATTCTTTTATCAAAAAAAATCACAAACTCATAACTCATAATTTACAAAGGTATAACTTACAAAGAACCAATCATATTCAGAGGATTAACCCAAAGTGTAAACTGTTCATCGGTAAGCAGTTTTAAATCTAAAGCTGCTTGGCGAAGCGTTAAATTGTTTTTGTGAGCATATTTGGCTATTTTGGCTGCATTTTCGTAGCCAATGTGCGTATTCAAAGCGGTTACAAGCATAAGCGATTGGTCTAATTTGTCTTTAATTACACCAAAATTGGGCTCAATTCCTATCGCTAAGTTGTTGTTGAACGAAACGCAAGCTTCGCCAATTAAACGGGCTGATTGCAAGAAATTGTAAATCATAACTGGCTTAAACACATTGAGTTCAAAATGTCCGTTTGAACCGCCAAAGTTGATAGTTACGTCGTTGCCCAAAACTTGGCAGCAAACCATAGTAAGTGCTTCTACTTGAGTAGGATTCACTTTTCCGGGCATAATGGAAGAACCTGGCTCGTTTTCAGGAATAATCAACTCGCCAATGCCGCTTCTTGGACCCGAAGCCATCAATCTGATGTCGTTAGCAATTTTCATTAAGCTTACTGCCACTGTTTTAAGTGCGCCGTGAGCTTCTACGATGGCATCGTGAGCAGCCAGCGATTCGTATTTGTTTTCGGCTGTAATAAATGGATAGCCAGTAAGTTGTGCAATAACTTCAGCTACTTTAACGTCGTAGCCTTTGGGAGTATTGATTCCAGTACCAACCGCAGTGCCGCCCAAGGCAAGCTCTTGCAAGTGTTCGAGCGTATGTTTGATGGCTTTCAAACCGTGGTTGAGTTGCGAAACGTATCCCGAAAATTCTTGCCCCAAAGTAAGCGGAGTTGCGTCCATCCAGTGAGTTCTTCCTATTTTAACCACTTCGGCAAAAGCTTTCGATTTTTCGGCTAAAGTATCGCGAAGCATTTCCATACCTGGAATGGTAGATTCGACCAAAGCAGTGTAAGCAGCTATGTGCATGGCAGTTGGAAAAGTATCGTTCGATGATTGCGATTTGTTTACATCATCATTTGGGTGAATAGAGGTTTTTCCTTCGCCAAGTTTTTTGCCTTGCAAAACGTGTGCACGGTTGGCTATCACTTCGTTAAGGTTCATATTGGATTGAGTACCTGAACCTGTTTGATAAATTACTAACGGAAATTCCGAATCTAATTTTCCGGCGATAATTTCATCACAAACTTGGTTTATCAAGTTCATTTTATCTTCGGGCAATACTCCTAAATAGTTGTTTGTAATAGCAGCGGCTTTTTTCAAATAGGCAAAAGCTGTAATAATATCTTTCGGCATTTTAATTTCGCCTATCACAAAATTTTCTTTCGAGCGTTGAGTTTGTGCACCCCAGTATTTGTCGGCAGGTACTTTTACTTCGCCCATTGTGTCTTTTTCAATTCTATATTCCATATTTTTTTGCTTTAATTAAGAATGAGATTTATTTTCGATAAGTAAACAAAACTTGTAAAAATTATTTTAATTTGAGTTGAGTTTATTGTTGTAAATTTCTGATTTATTGCTATTAAGTAAGTTTTTATTATTAAAACCTAATTTAGAAAATAGAGTTTGGAAAAACTATTGACAATTGAAATAGTTCAAAATTTTCTTTTCACAAAGAAAATAAAAACTTACAATATTTTTAAATAAATTAGTTTTTATTTTATTGATTTCGTATATTTGTAAAATAAATGCGGCGTTTTAATGCTAAATAGAGTTTTATAAAGTCCATTTTTATGACTATCTACAGCATTTATGGTGCATAAAGAATAGTTAATAACTTATAACAAAGATAATCAAAAAACTTTTACCCAATGAAAGTAATTTATATTTTAATGATGATATTAACACTATCGTGCAGCAATTTTAACGATATAAAAGAGACTATAAGCAAAGCGAATATAGGTGTAGATGAAGAGCTTTTGCAAGTAGAATTGACTAAAAAATATGTCTTAGGCAGTGATACGGTAAAATTCAAATTTCACGAAAGTGCTAAGAGCAAAATCTTCTACATCAGCTTACACGATGACGAAAATACAGCAGTTGGAGCCATTGAAAGTCAATTAGATTGCAACTTCAATGGTCGATTTATCGAATTGAATCATACAGGCGAACGCTTGGTGAAATTCAAAATGGGCAACGAAAATTATATATTTGACCCTAATCGTATTTTTACGCCGCAAGGTGTGAAGGCAAGCCTCGAAAAATACAGCAAGTACAATGCAGAAGCGGCAAAAATAGTTGAAGATTTTGGCAAATATATTGTCGATAGTTTACTCAAAGATGCTGAAATAGTAGTAGCAATTCACAACAATGGCAACGATGCTTATTCGATTTTGGACTACAAAAAAGGAGGGATTTACCAAAATGATGCCGCCGATATTTTTATAGCAGAAGAATCTGACCCCGATAATTTTTTATATGTAACCGAAAAACTTTTTTTTGATGTTTTTAAGCGAAACAACTACAATGTAATTTTGCAAAACAACAGCAATGCTGCCGACGACGGCTCGCTGTCGGTTTACTGTGGGATCAAAAATAAAAAGTACATTAATATAGAGGCTCAAAGTGGCGAGTTAGTTACAAACATAGAAATGATTAAGTTTACAAATAAAATAGTATCGGATTCAATTTCGGTTAATTAAAGTCTATTATAAAAAATGGCGAAATAAATAACACCGTCTTCTTTAAATTTAGATTTTTATTTTTTTAATAATAAAACTTTGTGCACTATGGAAAATAACTTTATTGAAATTTATTTCAACCAAGAGCATTCGATACAGTACAACATTTGGAAAGCTACAACCAAAAACGCAACATGGCAGGAAATGCAAAAAACTATGCTTTTCTATTCGAGTGCATTGGAGCTTTACAAGCCCAAATTTATATTAGTGAGCGAAAAGAAACTACTCTATGCTTGGATTCCTGAAAACCAAGAGTGGATAGACCAAATTATAGTACCCATTTTATTAAAATTAGAAATACAAAAATTTGCTATTGTTCAAAATGAAGACATTTTTCATGCGGTAGCAGCAGAGCAACTAATGAGCGAAGCAAATGCTAAAAATTTAGAAACTCGCTTTTTCGACAATTTTGAAGAAGCAGAAAACTGGCTCATTTCTCAAAAACAATTTGTTTAATTTTTCATTAAATTAAGTGGCTAGATAGCAAAAAAATGGAAAATGCGAAAGTACGAAAAGCCGCAGTAGCCGGAAAATTTTATCCTTCAGACAAAGACGAACTTGTTGCAATTATTAGGCGTGTGGAACATAAAGAGCGTGAAAATATTAATTTTTCGCTAGCCAACAAGCAAATTATTGGAGGAATTGTTCCTCATGCAGGATATGTTTTTTCGGCTTACCAAGCGGTTCATTTTTTTAAACTAATAGCTTCGCAACCAGAAAAATACGACACTATTTTTATCATAAATCCCAATCATACCGGAATTGGAAATTGGATTTCGCTTGAAGAGCACACACACTGGGAAAGCCCTTTGGGTTTAGTAGAAATTGATGCAGATTTTATGCCTCTTTTGAATTTCCCGAACAACGCAAATGCTCACAAATACGAGCATTCTGGCGAAGTGATGCTTCCGTTTTTGCAATATTACTTGCCCTATAAATTTAAAATTGTACCTATAACCATGGGAGAGCAAACCTTTGAAAATGCCAAAGAGCTTGCAAATCAAATCTTTGATGCCAACAAAAAATTAAAGAAAAATATTTTACTCATTGCTTCTAGCGACTTCTCTCATTTTGAAAGTATTAACGAAGGTTTTAGAAAAGACCAGCTAGTAGTAAATCAAATACTTAATCAAAACACACAACAAATAGAAAACGTAGTGAATGACAACCACATTTCGGTTTGTGGATACGGTACCATTATGGCACTTTTAGAATATGCAAAACTTTGCACTCAAACACCTAAAGTAGAACTACTTGCTCGTGGACATTCGGGACTCGTTCATCATTCGCTCGAAGTGGTTGATTATATTTCGTTTTTGATTTTTAACGAATAATGAAAAATAAATTCATAAAAAAGAGATTTCTCTAAAAAAGAAATCTCCTTTCACTCACAAAAAAAATGATACTGAAATAATCTACAACAAATTACAAATTAAGCGTATGTTTCCAAATACCATGTATGTTGCAGCCAATTTCGGCTTTCAACGATTTTACATTGTCTAATTTTAGTTTAAAGTAAGCAAAACCGCCAGCAATTCCGGCTTCGTACAAAATATTGCCCACTAATTTATCATCAGCCCAAAATTTGATATAATCAATCCAATGATTTTCTTCGGTAGGGTGCACAATTCCTTTTTGACCTACTGAAATTTTAATTTCCGTAAAACCGTCTTTGTCTTTTGCCAAAACATCTATTTGTGGCGTATGTTTTAGTTCAAAGTCAGTTGGTTTTTCAGGGTCGTAGAACGAAAGTTCTTGCCGGTTTACTATTTTTTTGTCGCGCTCAGAAAGTTCTACGACTGCTTCTTTTGCTTTTTCGGCAAGAGTATCAGCATTTTCTTCTACTTTTGAATCATTCATAGAGCATGCTGCCATCAAACCTGCACTACCGACTACTGCCGAAAGTCCAAGCATTTTTATTATTTCACGTCTTTTCATAATTTTTCAACAAAAATTAAATTTAAAGTTTTACAAATTGAATAGTTTCGGTTTGTTGTGCATAAATAATTTTACAAAAATAATTGCCTTTGCTTAAATTGGTTGTATTTAGTTTGAAAACATTTTCGTGGCGAACAAAAACAAGGGGTATTCGTCGCGAAAAAATATCAAAAACCTGAATATCTGAAATTTGAATGTCAGAGTTTAGCGTTTCTATAATCAAAAAATCATCGATAGGGTTTGGATAAAAGCGAACAGATTCTAAATTTGAAACGATGGAGCTTTGTACTTTTTCTAGTTCTACATCTAATCGTGTGGCTTGCCCATTTACGGCAGTTACACCTTCTACTATCTTATCTTTGTAGCCTTCTGCCGAAAATTTCAAATCATAAACACCACTTTCGATGGGGCGATAATAATCGCCGTTGGTGGGTTCGGTGGTTACATACGAATTGTCTAAATCGTGTTGCATTATTTCTACTTTTGCCGAAAGAGGATTTCCTTGTGTATCAGTTACAAAGCCATTGATGCCAAAAGCTGCTTCCTTTATATAGTTTATCAGCGAATTTTTGTTGTAATTCCAATAGGCTGGCAACAAACTAGCACTTAACTCTTTGGTGTTATGCAGTTCGAGAGTTATTTCGCGGCAATGCCTGAAGTAGTTCATATAATCTTGCCTTGTTCCGTAAGCATAATACCAGTCGGCACCACAAGTAATGCCATTGTCTAGGTCGTCGATGTATCCGGCAGGGCTATTTTGCTGAGCAGAAGTAGCGTAAGCTCTCGAAACTCGGCTAAACCATTTATTATCTGGGTGCGGGTGATAATCGTAAGCCCCCTCAGTCCACACGTCCCAAGGGAAATTTACCACTTCTATGCCTCCATGAATATTGGCAGAAAGCACAAAATTATGAGCTTTGGCAAAATTAATCATTGCCTTTGTTTCGGGCTGAACGGTGCTTTTTTCTGAAAAAACTTCCGTAGCTGTGTTAAAATTAAAGAAATCTCTATTCAAATCTTCTGAGTTGCTATTGTATCTTGTGGGATAAGAAATAGTACTATTGCCCGAAGAATACGTTCCGTCGGGGTTTGCTAGTGGATTGATGTAAATTTCAAAGTTATCTACCAAGTTGTTGGTTTTTGCCAATGGAGTGTAACCTTTTAGCAAACTATCAGCCAGCCTAAGCATTAGTATATAACCCAGAAGCTCGTCGCCGTGCATGGTTGCTGTGTAAAAAACTTCGGGTTCGGCTTCATCATCTTGTACATTATCCGAAATTTTGAGAACCAACAAATCGCGTCCGTCAACGCTCCTACCAATGGATTGCATTTTGCAAAGCGTAGGATAAGTTGCAGCAAATTTGTTCATCATTTCCATATAAACATCATGAGTAGGGTATCTATTCCAAGTGCCCATTTGCTCAATGGTTGTAGCCATTGTAACAGCTTTTGAATTATCTTGTGTTTCAAGCACTTTGTACGAATAATTCAGTTTTTGGAAATACTCAAACTGCTGTTTACTAAGATAAGCAAAAATTCGATTGCCTACAACCTTATCTATCGACATATACCCCGAAAGAATACTAACTTCGTATTTACTATTGGCATCAAAAACTAAATGAACTTCCCCTTTGGTGTTCAAAAGGTCTTGAGCTTTCTTTAGTTCTGTTATTTCCTGTGCCAAAACATTCTGAAAAAAAACAGCAAATGTTATCAGCACAACAATTAATCTTGTCATTTTTTTAATCTTAATAGTAATGTTTTATCATTTTTTTATAATATCTATGATATTTATTGGAATTAGAATGCCAATAATACCGGCAAGTCGGTTCGATTTGTCGTAAAAGACTTTTTTAGAAAGCAAACCATTGAAAACATTGCCCGATTTGGTAGTAAAAAGAGATTTTTGAGCATAATCCGTTTTGTCTTTTAGAATATTCTTTTCACGCTCTTCTACTTTTTGTGCATCTTCAAACGAAAGGAATTGGAAATCGGTGCGCCCGATAATTTCATTTTTCTCAAAACCAATTACAGTGGCATAAGCTGAGTTGCAGCTCATGTATTTTCCGTTTACGTCTTTATAATAAATAGGATACGAAATGGAATCGAATACACGTTCAAAAGCATCAATTGCTTTTTTCTGCTTTTGTGTTATTTCTATCAGTTCGTACTCTTTTTCTTTGCTGCGCTCTACGGCTACTTGCAACTGCTCTTGAGTGGCTCGCATTTCTTCTAAGTTTTGTCGCATTTCTTCTTCTTGCGAGGAAAGCATTTCCGATTGCATTTGCGATTCGTCGAGCAATTTAGCCGTTTGGCTATTGGTTTTGATTATGGAAATGCTCGAAGCTATACTTTCGCCTATTTTTTCGAGGAAAGAAATTTGATACGCTTCGATGTTTTTAAAAGAAGCTATTTCGATTACTCCATAAATAACATCGTTGTATTTCAACGGAATAAGCACCAAACAATTGGGGTTGGCTTGTCCCATGCCCGAAGTAATGGTGATGTAATCTTGTGGTATGTCGGTCAAATAAATGGTTTGAGCTTCCAGAATGCACCTTCCTACTAAACCAATGCCCATTTCAAAGCTTTGCTCCTCGTATTTGCGGTTGCTATAAGCATAAGCACCTTTCTTTTCGATGTACAAATTGCGTGGATTGCGGTCGTTTATTAAGAAGAAAGCTCCTTGGTTTGCCTCCAAGTATTCTACTAAATTAGAAATAATGGTATAACTAAATTCGTCCACATCGTTGCTGTTTTGGCGCAAGAGTTCACTAAACTTGGCTATTCCGCTGGTAGTCCATGTAAGTCGGCGGTCTTCTTCTTTGCGCTTTTCATTCTCCTCGGTAGCTTTTATCAAGCTATTTTGCATTTCGATAATCGAAATGCCCAGCAAATCGTCTTTGCTGGCTAACTCATACTCTACGTGCAAATTGCCCTGCTCTATTTGATGCGAAAAATCGGCAATAGATTTCATTCGAGTAATCAAATCGTTGGTAGATTGAGTTATTTTGCCTATTTCGTCTTGCGAATTGACTGTTAATTTGCGCATATTCAGTATTTCGCCTTTTACTATTTTGTCTAAGACAGTGCGGATTTCAATCAATGGATGCGTTATTTTTCCCGACAAAATAATAGCTACAATTAAATACAACAAAAGACCTACACCACCAATAGTAAGTATGTTATAATACTGTCCATCGGTATCTCTTGTAACTATTTCGACCGGAACAACAACACCAATCGACCATGATTTTTTTATGGCATGAAAACGAATAGGTTGTATATTTACGATTATCTGCTTGCCACGTAAATCGGTGGTTCTGAATGTAAAAGCTTTCCCATTTTCGATGTTTTCTAAAATAGAAAGCGAATCTTTCATATTCGGAAATAAATCGACAACCGAACTACCTTTTAATTGATTGTTTTTGGTGGCTAATAGTTTTCCTTTGTTGCTCGAAAAGAAAGCATACCCCTTTGAAAATGGAAATGTAATGTTTTCGAGTAAGTCCGAAAAGTGTTCGACCTTTATGTCGATGCCACTAATTCCGCTAAAAACACCATTGCTAATAATCGGCGAATTGATACTCACCATTTCGATAGAATCGGAACTTCCTAGTTCAAAAGCACTAAGGTAGGGTTCTGAAACCATGCTCTGAAGAGTCGTTTTCATGAATAAATAATTGGGGTGGATATTTTCTCCGTCCATATCTCTACTCAAAACATCTTGTTTTTTGATTTGATTGCCATTTCTAAAAACTCCTATCGACTTGCGCCCATATTCAAAATTCCACAAACTATCGAGCGTATTCATATTCCACGACGACCAAACGGCTAATATTTGAGGGTTTTCCTCCAATATTGCTGTTCCTATTAAAGTATTTTCGTCAATGCGCTTTTCCAACGAATATTTATCATCTCGCTCTATTGCATTCACATACGTTTTTAATACTCCAATATGATAATTGAATTGCGAACCCATATCATTAGCATACGCTAACGAAGCGGTTTCTATTTGCTTGGTTACGTTGTTAATGGCATCTCTTCTTATGGTCAAAGTTATATAAGCTACAATAGCTCCAAACAAAATAGACGATACCAATAATATAATTAACAATAATTTGGTTCTTAATTTCATTTTGTATAATGCGTTAAAAATCAAGGCAAAAATAGTTTAGCAACCCAACAAATCACTGCTTGTGCTTGCTTTTTTTTTGAAATATTTGTTGTTCAAAGATATAAAAAAAAGGATAAAACTGCAAAACTATTTTTAATTATTGATTTTTATTTCTTTCGCTATTTTCTTTTCCTAAAAAAACAGAATTTACAATATATTGATTTCTTTATAGTTGTAACATAAATTTACGTTCGAAAAACAATACCGCCAAAGTTGAGGTTAGTTGTAAAACAGCACCTCAAGGGGGTTTAAACCTCAGAAGTGCTTAACTTTGGCGGCATTGAATTATAAATTACAAAAAAAAGCCAGCTAAAATGCCGGCTTTTTTTTACACTTACTATTTAGTGTTTGAAAGAAAACTCATCATTTTTTGAAAATTTAAAAAAAACAAAAACCGTTCGACCGACTTGTCGGTCTGTCGGTTAGACTATTAGCAAATCATCGGACAGACCGGACAAGCCGGTCGAACCGATTTTGCGTAGTTTTCTTTCAAACACTATTTATTAAAAAAAATTCCTAATTCTTAATTAATAATTCTTAATTAATAATGTATTGCGCCGCTTTTGCAGCGTCTTTGCGCTTCCAATACGCATTTCCTACCGAAGTTATGTACGAAAGTAGTTGATAAGCCTCTTTTCTTTTTGCCGAACGCTCGGCTGCCGAAAGTTTAAAATTATGCTTCGACAGAAGCTGTTGTTCGTACAAACTTACAAAAGTGCTCACTAATTCCGAAAATGCCGAAATTCGTTCAGCATCAACACCATACTCAGCTACTAGAGAAGCGTTGCTTTGCAATGCTATTACCATGTTTTTGATAATGTTCACAAAATCACCTATTTTAGTGTCGGTAAGACGCTTGTAGAAAATAGAATCGTGATTGCTTGTGCCTTTGGCAAAAACATAAACTAATTGCTTTCTAAGAATATTTATCTCGTCCAATAGTATTGGTTTTAACTTGTTACGCTCCGAAGTTTTCAATTTAAAACTTGCGGTGTCAAGCTCATAAGTCGATAAAGACTCTAAAATTAGCACTTGCGACTTCAAATTGCTTATCAAAGCAGGCGTAATACCTACTGTTTTTAGCTCATTGGCATCTCTGGTAGAAATTTCGTACACGTTGTTGCACGTATTGATAAATTTACGAAAAGGTAAACCACCATTTTTAAAATAATTTTTTTTCATATTACTTTATTTTTTTTTATTGAATAATAGGCAACTTATTAGAGGCGTTGCCTTTTGCCTTTTTTTTAATGTTTAATGTTTTTTCATTTTTCATTTTCAATAAACATGATGCAAAGATATATCATAGTTTTTAATTTTCCAAATTTTTTAATACTTTTTTTTTATTATATATTAATAAAATTGTATTTTAGTAAAGTTAAATATTCTAAAATACCAATAAAATAAGGCATTAGCTAACGTAAAAAATAAAATGTTAAATAATGTTAATTAAACTATAAAAAGATAATTTTATTCCAAAACTATAAAATAATTACTTGTAAAAAAACAAAAAAAACAACTATTTTTTAATAAAAATACAAAAAAATAAATAAAATATAAGGTAATATAACCCTCAAAAAAGTGATAAAGGCAGTTACAAAATGCGCTCAAGTGCCTCCCAAAAGCAGAGTATGTGCATCAGAAAAGTAGAGTGCAGGTATCCGAAAAGCAGAGTATGTGCATCAGGAAAGCAGAGTGCAGGTATCCGAAAAGCAGAGTGCAGCCGTAAGAAAAGCAAAGTATGTGCATCAGAAAAGTAGAGTGCAGGCGTAAGAAAAGCAAAGTATGTGCATCAAAAAAGTAGAGTGCAGCCGTAAGAAAAGCAAAGTATGTGCATCAAAAAAGTAGAGTGCAGGCGTAAGAAAAGCAAAGTATGTGCATCAGGAAAGTAGAGTGCAGCCGTCAGAAAAGCAAAGAGCAGGCGTGTTGCACCCTAGTAGCATTGATACGATGACTTAGAGTCACCTGTATCAATTAGCTAACAGCCAACAGCAAGCGTTATTGATACGATGACTCAAAGCCACCTGTATCAATTAGCTAACAGCCTGCGCTATTTTTTGTTTTTAAATTCTTTCAATCCATTTTCGAGAAATACGACAAAGGCTTCTACATCTAAGTCGTAAGAACGTGGAGTGGCAAGTAATTTCTCTTGGTTGTCGAGCAAAACGTAGTAAGGCTGTGCGTTTACGTTGTATTTTGTTATTTGTAGGTCGGCATTTTTCTGTCCGAGCGTTTTTTTAACTTTGCCATCGAAGGTAGAGGTAATCCACTGGTCTTTTGGCAATTCCGTTTTGTCGTCCACATACACCGCTATCACAAGGTAATCGTTTTTGAGCATCGTCAAAACTCGTTCGTCAGACCAAACATTGGCTTCCATTTCGCGACAATTTACGCAACCATGACCTGTAAAATCAATGAAAACAGGTTTGTTGAGCAATTTAGCTACACGCATTCCTTGTTCGTAATCATAATAACCTTTAATGCCGTGTGGTAAGTGCAAAAACTCGCCGTATTTTGGTTTTTCGGGCAAACTTGTGTGGTCGCCGCTGCCACCGCTGCTTTCTCTCACTATTTTATTCATATCAAAATCGTGGCTCGACATAGGAGGCAAATATCCAGACAAGGCTTTGAGTGGTGCTCCCCACATTCCGGGTATCAAATACACTGCAAATGAGAACACTACAATAGCCAAGCCCAAGCGTGGCACACTTATATAAGGCACATCGCTGTCGTGTGAGAATTTCAATTTTCCTAATAAATACATGCCTAACAAGAACGAAAGAACTATCCAAATGGCAATGTAAATATCTCTGTCTAAGATTCCCCAATGGTAAGTTTGGTCGGCTACGCTCAAAAATTTCAAACCTAATGCCAATTCAATAAAACCTAAAACCACTTTTACCGAGTTAAGCCAACCGCCCGATTTAGGCAAATTGCTCAACCACGAAGGGAAAAAGGCAAACAAAGTAAAAGGCAAAGCAAAGGCTAACGAAAAACCTAACATTCCCACAATAGGTTCAAGTACAGCACCTCCAGCAGATTTTACAAGTATTGCGCCCACCAAAGGACCAGTGCACGAAAAAGAAACGACCACCAAAGTAAATGCCATAAAGAAAGGAGCCATAATTCCGCCTTTGTCGGCTTGCGAATCGGATTTGTTAATCAACCAACTAGGCAGCGTAATCTCGAACATTCCCAAGAACGAAGCGGCGAAAAATACAAAAATGATAAAGAATAGTACGTTCGGAATCCAATGTGTGCTTAACCAGTTGGCAAAATTTACTCCAAAAAGCACAGCCACCAATGTTCCGATTACAGTATAAATCAAAATGATAGAAAGTCCATAAAATAAGGCTTGAAATTTGCCTTTGGTTTTTTCTTCGCCTTCTTTCATAAAAAAGCTAACGGTCATGGGAATCATAGGAAAAACGCAAGGCGTGAGAATAGCCAAAAGTCCGGCAAGAAACGAAATCCAAAAGAGCCAAGCCAACGAGTCGTTGCTCAAATCAATGTCGCCAGTGTTGCCAATGGGTGTTATGCTCAAAGTAGAATCGGTGGTTACTTCTTCAGTTTCAACTTGCACTTGTGCAGTGTCGGCTGTTGTAATTTCCTCAACTACTGTTTCTTCCACAGCTTCGGTTGTTTCGGTTTGCTTTACCCCTTCCACATCGAAGCTAAAATCTTTGGTAAAATTAACACATTGCTCGTCGGTGCAAGTTTGATAAATAACTTCAGTTTCTATCTTAAAATTTTTGGCAGAAAGCACTTTCACTTTTTGCTTCAAAACCACATCGCCGCTCCAATAAGCTACGTTTACATCAAAAACCACATCTTTTTCCTTTTTGGCTTTTGTGATTTCTTCTACACCGCCTATTTTTTTAAAATCCTTGTTTTCTTTAATAGTCCACACCATTTTCATAGGACCGCCATTGTCGAAATGTTGGCTATACATGTGCCATGGCGATTCAATTTTGGCGTTGAAAACTAGGAAAACCTCTGTTTCATTTATTTTTTCTACTTTTGTTTTCCATTTTACGGGGTCTATAATTTGGGCTTTCGCCGAAACAAACCCTAATAAAAATGCAAAAAATGCAACTTGAAATAGTATTTTTTTCATCTTTCGTTCTAACTATCTGTTTAATATTTGTAAGTCATTTTTTGTTTTTAAAAATTGATTCTTCATGTTTAGAAAAAACAACTACTTTATAATCTATTACTATACAGAATTTTACTATACAATTAGTACATTAAAAGCTTTTTCTAAATTTCTTTTCTTTTTGAAAAATCGGTATGCAAAAATAGATATTAAAATGATTTAATACTAATAGGTTTGTATTGATATAGTTAGATTTAACATTTTTTTCAAAATAAAGTTCTTACTTTTGCCGCCAAGGTAAAATAGTTACAAAAAACAGAGATGAAGGAAATGCCTGAAATTATGGCTTTTCTTAATTTCAAAACAAAAGATAAAATGAGAATTAAAACTACAATATATTTAATTTTGAGCCTGTTCGCATTGTGGCTTATGTCGTGCAACTCATCTGTTTCGTCAGAAAAAATTGATAAAAGAACGGAAAAAGAGAAAAAAATAGATAGTGCAAAAGTTGCCGATATAAAAGACAAAACCGAAAAAGTAGATAAATTTTTGAAGTTTTTCTTCAAAGAAACGGAATTAAACGGAGTTGCGCTTGTTTCGTATCAAGGTGAGATAATTAGCCAAAAAGTGCAAGGCTATGCCAACAAAAAAGCCAACGAAATGCTAAAATTAACCACACGTTTTCAGTTAGCTTCGGTTTCAAAACCTTTTACAGCTACGGCTATTATGATTTTATACCAAGATAGTTTGTTGAAATTAGACGACGAAGTAAGCAAGTATCTAACAGGTTTTCCATACAAAGGCATTACAATCAGAATGTTGCTTACACACCGCTCAGGCTTGGCTAATTATATGTATTTCTCCGAAAAATTAACAAATCGCAAAAATGTTATCTACAACCAAGATGTTGTAAATATGATGGTTAAAAGCAAACCCGCACCCTATTTGGCTTTCAACACAAAGCACGATTATTGCAATACAAACTACGCACTTTTGGCTTCGATAATAGAAAAAATTTCGGGTATTACGTACAAAGAATTTATGCAAAAACGTATTTTCGATGTAGCAGGCATGAAAAATAGTTTTTTCTACGAAGAAGGCAAGGTAAATCCTACCGAAAATGTAGCTTTGGGCTATCATTATCGTTGGGAAGTGGCATTGCACACTTACCAAGAAGGCGTTTTGGGCGACAAAGGGCTTTATGCCACAGTAGAAGATTTATTTAACTTCGATAGAGCACTTTACGAAGAAAAAATCTTGAAAAAAGAAACACTTGCACTAATGCACGAAAACGGAAATCCCGAACTAGAAAAGTCAAATTATGGCTTCGGCTGGCGTATTCCACAAACCGACCCTTTCAAAGGAGTTGTTTACCATGGTGGCTGGTACAGAGGATTTAACACCATTTTTGTGCGCGACTTGAAAACCCAAAGCACAGTTGTGATGTTTTCCAATGTGCGCACTCGAATTTTGGGCGAAGCTTTCCACGAAATTATCCGAATTTTGCGCAACGAAGAGCGCAACGAAGTAACTCTTTCGGCACTAAGCGACACGCTTGCTGCTAAATTGAAACGAGATAGCCTCGAAGCAAATTGAAATCTATTGTTCTATTGTTCTATTGTTAAATTGTTGATAGTGTAAAAAAATGGTGGCTTTTAGAAAAGGTTGCTAAGATTGTAAATTTTTCAATTTTTAATGATAAAATAACAATAGAACAATTTAACAATGAAACAATTTGTTATTAGAATTTAGAAAAAATTGCGTAGTTTTGCTTTTCTTAGAATTTCGGTCGCTATTAAGTTACGCTATCAAATTGTTGA
>JAIFNL010000242.1:5360-21327 GCA_020047755.1 Bacteroidota bacterium | reverse complement strand
CTGCCGTTACAATCGACCATACACCAGCACCCGGAGTTGGGTCGGCACCTAATAATTGTACGTTAGCAGAACATTGAGTTACCGCATTACCTGCATTAGCAACAAATGAATTATTTGAAATAACAACTTGGTCGGAAGTAGTACAACCGTTATTAGTTATAGTCCAAGTAAATGTATTTGGACCTGGAGCTAAGTTGGTTACCGTTGTATTGTACAAAGTAGGAGTTGTTATAACTGCAAGTGATGCAGGATTAACATTTGCCCATAATCCTGTTCCAATTAACGCTTCATTTCCTTGCAATTCTACATTATCAACACATACACCTTTATCAGCACCAGCATTAGCAAGTGTTGGGTAATTATTAGTAATACTTACATTATCACTAGCCGAGCAACCATTGCGAGTTACAGTCCAAGTTAATAAATTTTGTCCCGGATTCAAATTTCTAACCCAAGAAGTATTTAATGTGTTATCATCAAAAGCACCTGAGCCAACAGAAACAGTCCAAGCACCAGTACCACCTACACCAGCAGTTTCGGCTGAGAGTAGAATTTCGTTGTTGCAAAGAATCTGATCCAAACCAGCATTAATTGTAAAAGAATTATTTACAATTGAAACTTCGTCGAATAAACTACAAGCATTATTAGTAATAGTCCAACGGAATACGTTATTATTTGCACCAAGAGTAACGCCAGAGTTATAAGCAGAAGGCGTAAGTACAGCACCCGAACCAATTGTTCTTAACCATACACCAGTACCAATAGTTGGTTGGTTAGCAAATAAAGTTTCAGTATTTGAACAAACAGTTTTATCTAAGCCTGCATTAGGCGCATCAGGTAAATCATTTGTAATAGTAACATCAGCCATATTTGTACAACCATTTTTGGTCATTGTCCAACGGAAAATATTTGCACCTTTAGCTAGATTTGTTACACCTGAATTATAAAGAGTAGTATTAGCAATAGTTGTAGAAGCATCAGCCGTTACAATAGACCAAACACCAGTACCTGGCGTTGGGTCAGCACCTAATAAAGTTACTATATCCGAACACTGAGTAATATTAGCACCCGCATTAGCAACAAATGAATTATTGGTAATTGTAACCTGGTCGGTAGTAGAGCAACCATTGTTTGTAATAGTCCAAATAAATGTATTTGGTCCTGCGGCTAATGTTGTAACAGCCGAGTTGTACAAAGTAGGATTAACGATTGTAGCAATAGAAGCAGGGTTTACTTTTGTCCATAAACCAGTACCTATTGCAGCTTCATTACCTTGTAGCACAACATTATCAACACATACACCTTTATCTAAACCAGCATTTGCTACTGTTGGATAATTGTTACTAACTAATACATCATCGCTTGCAGAACAACCATTGCGTGTTACTGTCCAAGTCAATGTATTTGTACCCGGATTCAAATTTCTAACCCAAGTATCATTCACAGTTGAGTTATCAAAATTACCAACACCAATAGAAACAGTCCATACACCAGCACCAACACCAGCAGTTTGACCTGCTAGTTGAATTTCATTATTACAGATTGCTTGATCAGTACCTGCACTAATTGTAAATGAATTATTAGTGATAGAAACCTCATCGAATAAACTGCAACCAAGATTAGAAATAGTCCAACGGAATACATTTGTGCCTGAGCCCAAATTAACCTGTGAATTATAGTCTGTTGGAGTAACAACCGAACCACTTCCTATTGCTTTAGTCCATAAGCCTGAACCAATTGTAGGTTGGCTACCAAATAAAGTTTCGGTATTAGCACAAACAGTTTTATCTAAACCAGCGTTAGGAACATCAGGCAAGTTATTTGTAATTAGCACGTCGTCGCTGCTAGTACATCCATTTTTGGTTATTGTCCAACGGAAAATATTAGCACCTTGAGTTAAGTTGTTTACTGTTGTATTGTAAAGTGTATTATCTACAATACTTGTAGCTGCATCAGCAGTAACAATAGTCCAAGAGCCAACGCCTGGTGTAGGATCTACACCTTGCAAGCTAACCGAGTTAGCGCATTGAATAATATCAACACCAGCATTTGCAACAAATGAATTATTGGTAATTGTTACTTGATCAGAAGTAGAGCAACCATTATTTGTTATAGTCCAAGTAAATGTATTTGGACCTAATTGTAAATTCGTAATAGTAGAATTGTAAGCCGTTGGCGTTACAATTACAGCAGTAGATACAGGATTAACATTAGTCCACAAACCTGAACCAATTGTAGGATTGTTTGCTTGCAAAGCAACAGTATTAACACATACACCTTTATCAACACCAGCATTAGCTACTGTTGGGTAATTATTTGTAATATCTACGCTAGAGCTTGCAGTACAACCACCACGAGAAACTGTCCAAGTAAATGTATTTATACCAGAATCAAGATTTCTTACCCATGTATCGTTTACAGTATTATCGTCAAAATTACCAGCACCTAAAGAAGTAGTCCAAAGACCAGTTCCTGAACCGGCATCTTGAGCGGCAAGTTGAATTTCGTCATCACATACCGATTGAGCAGAACCTGCACTAATTACAAATGAGTTATTAACAATAGCAACTTCATCGAATAAGCTACAAGCACCTTTTACAATAGTCCAACGGAATATGTTATTTCCAGAACCAAGCGTTACTTGCGAGTTGTAATCTGTTGGTGTAGTAACCGAACCCATGCCAATTGTTTTTGTCCAAGTACCTGTACCAATAATAGGTTGATTACCTAATAAGTTTTCAGTATTTGTACAAACCGTTTTATCTAAACCAGCATTAGGAGCATCAGGCAAGTTATTTATTACAGTAACATCGTCTGAATTGGTGCAACCATTTTTGGTAACAGTCCAACGGAAAATATTTGCTCCTTGAGTTAAATTAGTAACATCAGTATCAAACTTAGTATTATCAACAATAGATGTAGAAGCATCGGCAGTAACAATAGACCACAAACCAGTACCTGGAGTTGGTGTAGAACCTTGCAATGTTACAACATCGGCACACAACGTAACGTCAGTACCTGCATTTGCAATAAATGTATTGTTTACAATCGTTACTTGGTCAGAAGTAGAACAGCCATTGTTAGAAATAGTCCAAGTAAATGAGTTTGGTCCTAATCCTATGTTTCTTACTACACTGTTAAATTTGGTAGGAGAAACAATAACGGCGGTAGATATTGGATTTACTTTAGTCCACAAACCACTTCCTATGGTAGGTTTGTTTGCTTGAAGTACAACAGTATCAGTGCATATTCCTTGGTCTAAACCAGCATCAGCAAGTGTAGGATAATTATTAACCACATTCACTTCGTCAAAGAAAGTACAACCATTTCTGGTTATAGTCCATCTGAGCGTGTTTGTTCCAGAGTTTAAGCTTCTTATCCAAGTATTATTTAAAGTAGCATCGTCAAATGCCCCATTTCCAATAGGTACAGTCCAAAGACCTGTTCCCGAAAGAGCAGATTCTCCGGCAAGTTGAAGTTCATCACCACAAACACTTTGGTCAATTCCGGCATCTACCGAGAATGAGTTATTTGTAATAGTAACCAAATCTTCTAGTTCGCAACCATTATTTACAACTTTCCATTTCAAAATATTGGTTCCTTCATCTAAATTTCTAACCGATGAGTTTGATTTTGTAACATCAGTTACAACACCAGAACCAACCGAAACAGTCCAAGTAGCAGTTCCAATAATCGGTTTGTTTGCCGATAACATAGCTGTATCAGTGCAAATACTTTGATCAACTCCAGCATTTGGCAATGTAGGATTATTGTTGGTAATCAAAACATCATCAAATTTAGTACAAGCATTTTTAGTAACAGTCCAACGGAAGGTATTTCCACCTTGCGCCAATCCAGTTACATTGGTTATACTATTAGTTGGGTCGGCAATAGCTCCACCTCCACTTTGGATTGTCCATGTACCAACTCCGATTGTTGGAGCGTTGAGTGTTGCATTTTCAGCACACAAAGTAGCATCTAAACCAGCATCGGCAGTAAATGAGTTGTTGGTTACAGTAATTGTACTTTCAGAAGTACAAATATCATTAGTTACAGTCCATTTGAAAGTATTAGCCGAAGTACCTAAATTAGTAATCTGGCTGTTGAAGGCTGTTGGGTTTACTATTGTAGAAGTTCCACCACCAACTTTCGACCAAATACCAGTTCCATAAATAGGATTGTTTCCGTACATAGTTATATAATCAACACATACAGCAGTATCTTTACCAGCAACAGCGGTAGTTGGAGTATAATTAAACACCACAACTTCATCGCTTACAGTACAACCATTTTTAGTAATTGTCCAGAAGAAAGAGTTAATTCCTTGTTGCAAGCCAGTTATATTTGTAGTAGAAGTAGCAGACGAAACGATAGCTCCTGTGCCTTGTCCGTTAGTCCAAACACCAGTTCCAGGAAATGGCGAATCACCAGTTAGTGAAGTTAAATTAGTACATAACGTTTTATCAGCACCCGCACTTACATCAAATGAATTATTAGTAATTGTTACAGTTGAAGAATCGGCACATGAAGCAGTTGCTATTTTCCATTTGAAAACATTAATGCCTCTGCCAATATTAATAGCTTGAGAATTGAATTGAGAAGGAGCAGTAACACTAGCACTACCTGAAACAACCGACCAAGAACCTGTACCAAAAGTAGGATTATTCGCATCTAAAGTAGCAGTTTTAACACAAATATCTTGTGCAACACCAGCATTAGAAGCCGTTGGTAAATCATTGGTAATTTCTACGACATCTTCATCGCTACAACCATTGTAGGTTACAGCCCATTTGAATGTATTTTTACCTTTTCCAAGTACCACTGCCGAAGTGTTAAGAGTTGGAGTTGTTACTGTTCCAGTACCACCTTCAATAGTCCAAGTTCCTAAAGCAGCAACATTTGGCAATGTTCCAGCCAAGTTATAAGTAGCCGAACATAAAGTTTTATCATCTCCCGCAGAAATTGTAAATGAATTGTTGGTAATTTCCACATCGTCAGACAATGAGCAAGAACCATTTGTAAGAGTCCATCTAAATTTATTAGCTCCATTGCCTAAAGCAACTACTTGAGTAGAAGCTAATGTAGCATCAACAAAAGTACCTGCACCACCTACTCTCGACCAAGTACCGTTTCCAATAGATGGAACGTTTGCCGACAAAGTAGTAAATTCGGTACAAATAGTTTCATCAACACCTGCGTTAGGAGTTGTAGGTAAGCTATTTACAACATCTACCTCGTCGTATTTCACACAACCATCTTGTGTTACAGTCCAACGGAGTGTAGTAGTACCTTGAGTTAAGTTCGATATTGCAGTATTGTATTTTGTAGCATCAGTAATGGTAGCCGAACCAACCGCAGGAATAGTCCAAACACCAGTTCCGGTAGTTGGGTTACTTCCATTTAAAGTTGTAAAAGTTTGACACAAATTACTTTGGTCAGCACCAGCACTTACAAAGAATGTATTATTTGTTATAGTAACGTCGTCGAAATTAACACAACCGTTTCCGTTTACAGTCCATCTGAAGATGTTTGCACCCGAAATAAGACCTGTTACCTCAGAATTGTATTTTGTAGGAGTTGTAACAACGCCCGGACCAACTAAGGTAGTCCAAGTTCCGTTACCTACAATAGGCTGTACTGCTAATAAATTCGTATTTGAAGTACAAACCGATTTATCAACACCAGCATCAGCAGCCACTGAATTATTCGTAACAACTACTACGTCAGATGCGTTACAACCATTTTTGAAAACAGTCCAACGGAATGTATTCGTACCAGAGTTCAAGCCTGTAACTTGAGTATCGTATTTTGTAGGAGAAACAAAAGTACCATTTCCACTTACCAACGACCACAAACCAGTTCCTCCAGTAGGAACGTTTGCTTGAAGTATAGTATCAACGCTACAAGTAGAAATATTATCGCCTGCTTCAACATACACTTGGTTGTTGGTAACATTAATATCATCAGATTTAGTACAACCTTTTGCAGTTACAGTCCAAGTGAAAGCATTTAAGCCAGGAGATAAATTAGAAACATTTGTAATATAATTTGTAGAATTAGAAATCAAACCACTAGCACCACTTGTTTGAACCCAAACACCAGTTCCAGCTACATCAATCGTTAATGGATTTGTTCCTCTCAATGTAGTATCTGACGAACAAACAGTAATATCAGCACCTAAACTAACAGTAAACGAGTTGTTGATAACATTTACAAACGATTCTGAAGTACAACCGTTTTCGGTAACAGCCCATTTAAAGGTATTATCAGGACCAATATTTCTAACAACCGTATTGTATTTGGTTGCATCATCAAAAGCACCCGCACCATTATCAACAGACCACAAACCTGTACCAGCACCTGGGTCGTTTGCATTTAATGTTACAAAATTAACGCATACCGGATTTACAACAGTTCCTGCATCGGCAACTACTGAATTGTTAGTAATCACAACATCGTCAGCAAAAGTGCAGCTATTTTGAGTTACAGTCCAAGTAAATTTATTAGCACCAACGTTTAAGTTTGATACATTGGTAGTAGGAGCAGTAGAATTGTCAATAATTACGCCTACTGCGTTAATAGTCCAAGCACCAGTACCACTACCCACAGGGCTTCCAAATAATGTGTAAGAATCAGAACAAATAGCCTCGTCTGGACCTGCTGAAACAACAAATGAATTATTGGTTATCGTAACCATATCTTCGTCCACGCAACCATTACCAGCAACTGTCCATTTGAAAGTACTTGCTAAACCTTGACCTAATCCTGTAATAGCAGTATTGTAAGACGAAGGAGTTGTTATACTTGCAGAACCACCTTGCAATGTCCATTTACCAGTTCCTGGCGCAGGATTATTACCCGACAATGTAGTATTGCTTGCACAAATTGATTTATTATCTCCAGCATCAGCTACAACAGAGTTATTTGTAACAGTAATGTAAGTAGAATCGGCACAGCCATTTCCTACCACTTTCCATTTGAATGTATTACCACCCGAACTAATATTAGTTACGGCAGTATTGTAAAGGCTTTTATTTACAAAAGTAGCAGAACCCGCAGTTGCAGTCCATTCACCAAGTCCGCCTAAAGAGAACGTTGGGTTGTTAGGGTCAGCAGCCGACATTACGGTATCATTTGAACAGATAATTATATCAGAACCTGCATTTACATAAACAGCGTTGTTTGTAATAACAACCTCATCGGTTGCAACACAAGTAGTTGCACCGCTATTTTTTGTTACAGTCCATGTGAAATAATTTTGTCCGGGAGCTAAACCTGTTACTTCAGTATTGTATTGAGTAGAAGTTACAATTGTTACAGTAGGCGAGGTTGTTGACCATTCACCACCAGCAACGTTGTTTGCAACCAATTGAGTTGAATTTTTACATAATGTTTGATCAATACCTGCCGATGCTTGAACAGAGTAATTGTTTACAATCACTTCGTCAGAAGCAGAACAAGAAACGGTATTGTCTGTTATTGTCCATTTGAATTGGTTAGTACCTTGGCTCAAACCAGTTACTAACGAATTAAAATCAGTTGGAGTTACAATGGTAGCCGAGCCTAAAGTGCGAGTCCACAAACCCGTTCTGTTCACACCCGGAACTTCCCCATCTAATGTAGTAGAATTAGCACAAACATTGATATCAATGCCTGCGTTAATAGCAAATTCGTTGTTCAAAATAACAACGTCATCGTAACCCGAACAAGTTGTAAGAGGATTTGTTTTTGTCCAACGATATAAGTTAGAAGCAACAATAGAACTTACTTTGGTAGAGTTATTAGTAGCAAATTCAAAAACACCGCTACCACCTTGAACAGTCCACAAACCGGTTTCATTAGCGGCTAAAGCTGTACCATTCAAAATGGCTGTATTTGTACATACATTTTGTTGTATTCCTGCATCTACATTAATTTGATTGTTTGTAATTAGAACGTTATCTGAATTAGAACAACCATCTTTAGTTACTGTCCAAGTATATTGGCTAGCACCAGTAGGTAATGAAGTTACCCAAGTGTCGCTTTGTGTTGAGTTTTGAATAAGTGCAGTATTTCCAAGCAATTTAGTCCAAACACCAGAGCCACCAGCTAAGTTGTTACCGTTTAATTGAACGGTATTAACACAAACCGCTTTATCGCCACCGGCAACTGCTTGAACTGCTTTGTTTGTAATTTGAATATTATCCGTAGCAGAACAACCACTCACGATGTCAGTTACAGTCCAAGTAAAAATATTTACACCTTGACCTAAGCCAGTAACATTTGTAATATTTAGCAATGAATTTGCAATAATACCACTTCCAGCTTGTAACGACCAAACACCATTAAATGGGCTTGCATCATTTGCCGAAATTTCAGCCGTTGGTTCACAAACATCTTTATCTGTGCCTGCAATTGCTTGCACTGCATTGTTTGTAATAACTACATTCGATGAATCGGCACATGAGTTGTTGGTAATTTTCCACTTCAAGGTATTTGCACCAGTACCTAAACCTGATACAACAGTATTGTTGATAGTTTGATTAGTAAATACACCCGAACCACTTACAATTGACCAGTTTCCTGTACCAATAGCAGGTAAGTTTCCTTTCAAAGTATAGCTAGTAACACAAATACTCTCATCGGCACCAGCATTAGAAGCTGTTGGAGAATCATTTGTTATATTAGCAAAATCAAAATCAGTACAACCATTTCTAGTTTCTACCCAACGGAATGTATTGATGCCGTTACTAATATTGGTAACAGCCGAAGATGGAGAATTAGAAGTAGTAACAATAGCAGTACCAAAAGTAACACTCCAAAGACCAGTACCACCAAGAGCAGTAGGATCAGGAGCAGCTAAAGTTCCAGTAGTTCCACAAACAACCAAATCAACACCCGCATTGGTGTCAAAGTCGTGATTAAATATTTCAACTTCTTTAAAATCCGAACAACTATTAGCTGTTACAGTCCATCTAAATTTATTAGAGCCTCTTTGTAAATTAGTTACAGGAGAATCAAATTGAGTAGAATTAGTTATAATAGAAGGTCCACCATCAAGAACAGTCCAAATGCCAGCACCTGGTGCAGGCGAAACCGCATTTAGAACAGTATTATCGGTACAAACATTTGGATTAGCACCTAAGTTAGCCGTTACCGTATTATTTGTAATAGAAACTTCAGCAAATTCAGTACAGCTTACACCAGTTACAGTCCAGCGGAAACGAGTTGTACCTAAATTCAAGTTGGTTACATTGGTAAAATAATTAGAAGGAGATGCTATATTAGCTCCCCCCGAAACCACAGTCCAAACTCCAGCGTTTGGAGAAGGATCAGCTGCTGTTAATGTTGTGAAATTTACACAAAGTGCTTTATCCCCACCAGTTATCGAAGCATTTACCGAGTTGTTCACAATCACAACAGTTGCCGAGTCGCTACATGTGTTTTTAGTAACTTTCCAACGGTAAGTATTTGAGCCTAAACCTATATTGTTTACAAAAGTATTATTAAGCGTAGAACTAACAAAAGAACCAGAACCACTTACTACTTTCCAAAGACCAGAACCTCCAGTTCCTGGATTACTACCTTGCAGTTGGTAACTATTAGTACACAAATTTTGAGCAGTACCAGCACTTACGGCAGGAACTTTGTTGTTAGTTATCAATACAGTAGCAGAAGAAGTACAACCGTTTTGAGTTACAGTCCACTCAAATTCGTTTACTCCTTGATTTAATCCACTAACGGTTGTATTGTGGTTAGTTACGTTGGCAATAGTACCCGCACCTTGCAAGGCAATCGGATTCCAGCTACCTACACCTGTTAATGGATCGTCGGCTGTTAATTCAGTAGTATTGTCGCAAACTAATTTATCGGTACCAGCTGAGGTAACAAATGAATTGTTGCTAATTACCACGTCATCAGAAGCAGAACAATCAGCATTGCTTACAGTCCAAGTGAAAACAGTGTTTCCTTCGGGTAAGCTTGTTATATTAGTTACAAAATTACTAGGAGTTACAATGTTAGCCAATAAAGAAGTGGTGCTCCAAACGCCCGTTGCAGGTGTTGGATTACCCACTACCAATGTAGCAGTAGTTCCGCAAACCACTTGGTCTAAACCAGCATTTGCATTTACAGAGTTGTTGCTAATGATTATTTGAGCATCATCAACACAACCGTTTTGAGTTACTGTCCATTTGAAAGTATTCGTTCCTTGATTCAAACCAGTTACCAAAGTGTTTGGATTTGTAGCAGTTGCAATAGTTGCAGTTGTGCTCACAGCCGACCAAACACCTGTTCCAGTTCCTGCCGAACCATTAAGATTTGTTGTATTAGCACAAACAATCTTATCTATTCCAGCATTGGCTTCAAAAGTATTATTCACAACGTTCACATCGTCATCGTCCCAGCAAGAAGCGTTTTCTACTCGCCAAATGAATGAGTTTCCGCCTTGAGCTAAACCTGTGATGGCAGTTGTATAATTTGTGCTGTTTGTAATAGAAGCAGTAGCTCCTACATTTACCCAGTAACCAGTTGCTGCACCTACCTCTAAACTAGGGTCGTTAGCAGTTAATGTACTATTATTGGTACAAGTAATAAAATCGGCACCAGCATTGGCATGAACCGTATTGTTTGTAATTACAATGGTATCGCGAGCAATACAAGTAGTTCCGCTTTCGGTTATCGAAACATTCCAAACAAATTTATTAGGAACAGAATTGCCCAAACCGGTAATTACACCATTATAAGTACTATTGTTAGGTGTTACAGTACCCGAACCGTTAGGACGAGTCCAAACACCTGCACCTAAAGAAGGATTATCCGCACTCAATGTATAAGTATCGGTACAAATAGCAACAGCAGCAACACCTGCATCGGCATTTACTCTATTGTTTTTCACAATCATATCATCAGACAAACTACAACCAGCTTTGGTCAAAGTCCAACGTAAAGTGTTTTCGCCAACGGCTAAGTTAGTTACAGTTGCTGTATTGTATGAAGTACTATTGGTAATTATACCCGAACCATTTTGAATAGTCCAGTTTCCTGTTTCACCTACACCGGGTTGATTTGCATTCAAATTAGCAACATCATTGCAAACTATTTGGTCTGCAACGGTAATCGGAGTAGTAGGAGTTATATTGGTAATAATAACATCAATAGAGTCAGAGCAGCTATTTTCAGTTACTTTCCATTTGAATACGTTATCACCTCTGTTCAAATTGTTTACTAACGAATTGTTCAGAGTATTATTTACAACAGAAGAGCTACCAGTAGTTACTGTCCATTTTCCTGTAGCACCTACATTCAATGGTAGAGCATTCAAGTTAAGAGATGTTCCGCAAACGGTTTGGTCTGCAACATCTACTATATCTAAATAATTGTTGGTAATTACCAATTCATCAGATGAAGTACAACCATTTTTGGTAACAGTCCAGTAGAAGTTATTAACCCCAGGTCCCATTCCAGTTACGGTAGTATTATTTTGAGTTAAGTTTGCTATAGCACCAACACCGGTAGTATTCCAAGCACCCGTACCTACAGCAGGAGCATCGGCAGTAATCGAAGCATCGTTTGAGCAAACTGCTTTGTCATCACCAGCTTTAGCTACCGAAGGCGAATTATTAGTTATTGTAACATAAGCAATGGCAGAACAACCATTTTTATTTACAGTCCAACTCAAAGTATTTGTACCTTTAGATAAACCTCTTACAGTTGTATTGTATTGAGTTACATCGTCAAAAGTACCAGAACCGCTACTTACAGCCCAAGTACCTACGCCATCGGGCAAGGTAGCCGCAAGAACCGTAAAATCAGCACAAACTAATTGATTAGTACCCGCATTGGCAGTAATAGAGTTGTTTGTAATTTCAACTAAATCGGTAGAAGTACAACCTTGGTGGTTTACAACCCACTCAAAAGTATTCAAACCAATAGCCAAACCAGTAGCAGCAGTATTGTACAACGAAGGAGTTGTTACACTTCCCGAGCCTAATACATTCCACTGACCAGTAGCACCGTTAGCAACCGCCACAGGGTCGATTGGATTAGCAGCCAAAACAACATTGTCTAAGCAAATATTTCTATCTGCACCAGCAAAAGCTTGTACATAATTATTTGTAACTTCTACTATATCATCATTTACACAAGTACCTTTCGTTACAGTCCAACGGAAACTGTTAATACCAAATTGCAAATTAGTAACATCAGTATTATACAAGGTATTGTTTACGATAGAGGCAGGAGTTCCATTAGGAGTCCAAAGTCCAGTAGAACCACTTGGTGCTGGATTTACTGCCGATAAAGTAGGATTGCTTACACAAGTAGCAAAATCGGCACCTGCGTTTGGATTTACAGTATTGTTGGTAATTACTAAAGTATCGGTAGATTCGCAAAGAGCCTTGGTTATTTTCCAAACATATTTGTTTACATCTGGATTCATTCCCACAACGGTAGTGCTTACTGCAGTAGTATTGGTAATCACGCCACCACCACTAGCAATAGACCACAAACCACTTTCGCCAGTTGACCAAAGATTACCGTTTAGAGTTGTATTGTTTGAGCAAGATATTTTATTAACCTCTACATTAGCGATTGTTGGTTGATTGTTTGTAGCAATAACCTCATCGTAATCAGAGCAACCATTCCAGCTTACTGTCCAGCGAAGCGTGTTGGCTCCTTTGGCTAAGTTATTAACAACAGTAGTGCTCAATGATGCCAAAACAGGAGTACCACTACCCACAGGAATAGTCCAAACTCCAGTACCTGGGAATGCACTCGTAGCATTCATCGTTACGGTACCATTACAAGTTTCGAGAGGGAAACCACCAGCATTAGCAAAAACCTGGTTGTTTGTAATAATAACCGTATCACGCGCTTCGCAACCGCCTTGTAATACTTTCCATTCGTATTCGTTTTCGCCAGAAGCTAAGCCTGTAATTAGAGAATTTCGTAATGTGTTGTTTATAATTGTACCACCACCTCTTACTAAAGTCCATTCACCTAAGCCAGTTAAGTGTAATTGAGCATCGAGAGTGTAAGTACCATCGCAAGTAGCATTGTCAGCATTGGCGTTGGTTGTAAAATAATTGTTGGTTACAATCATTTCGTCTATTGCCGAACAAATACCACGGGTAACAGTCCAACGGAAACGATTTACACCTACACCTATATTTGTAATGTCGGTATTGTATTTTGTATTAGTTGTAATAGTTGCAGCACCATTTTGCAAAGTCCAAGTTCCTAGCGAACCAGCAATTGCATCGGTTGCAAACAAATTAGTAGAACCCGAAGTTGGTATTTCGCAAACTAATTTATCGGTACCAGCATAAGAAGTTACACCATCGTAAACCAAATTGTATGAATCCGCTTTTGAACAACCGCCTCTTGTAATAGTCCAAGTAAAGGTATTTGTTCCCAATTCTAAGTTTCTGGCATACGTATTATAAAGAGTAGCATCGTCTAAAGTAGCAGAACTACCTAATGACAAACTCCAAACACCACTACCTACAAAAGGCTCATTTCCTAGCAACTGAATATTATCAGTACAATAGCTTGCTATATCAGCAGGAACCACAGGCGTAGTTGGCTCATTATTGGTAATAGTTACCATGTCGGAAGCAGTACAACCATTGTCAGATACAGTCCATTGGAAAATATTGTTTCCGTTTGGCATGGTTGTTACAGCAGTAATGTTATTGGTTGGGTCTGCAATAGAACCACCACCTACTACAACTGACCATAAACCGGTACGTCCGGCTTGAAGCGTTGTATTTAATTCATCGGCAGAAGAACAAACTTCTTTGCTTGTTCCAGCATCTACAGTAAATGAGTTGTTTGTTACCACAACATCATCAAATTGCGAGCAAGTCAAGCCGTTCGCTGTATTTGTAATGGTCCAACGGAAAGTATTCGCTCCTGTTGGAATATTAGTTACAGCCGTATTTTCTTGAGTAGCTGTTGCAATAGTAGAAGTAAGTGTAGGAACTTGACTCCAAGTACCCGCCCCCACAACAATAATATTACCCGCCAAATTGGTAAAGTCTTGACAAATCAATTGGTCAGTACCAGCCAAAGGCGCAGTAGGTGCAGCACTATACACCAAAACCTCATCTTGTGCAGAACATAGTCCTTTAGTAATAGTCCACCTCAAAATATTGTTACTAGGGCTTAAACCTCTAACAGTAGTATTGTTTAAGCTAGCATTGTCGAAAGTAGCAAATCCACCACCAGACCAAACACCAGTACCTCCTGTGATAGGAACGTTAGCATTCAATTTATAAAAATCTTCGCAAATAGTAACATCGCTACCCGCATTTGAAGTAACAGAGTTGTTTACTACCTCGATAGTATCAGTAAGCTCGCAAAATTGACCTAAATGCGGTGCCGACATAGCACGCGACATAGTCCATTTGTAAGTACTTGGACCTACTGGCAAGTTGGTTACATAAGCATAACAATTTCCGTCTATTTGGCACGAAAGAGTTGAGATAGTAGCAGCAGCACCGCTTATTTGCGACCAACTACCAGTACCGCGAGTTGGGCGTTGCGAAACCAATTGAGCTTGATCAATACAAACAGCTTGGTCAGCACCTACGTTGGCAACCGAAGGTAAATCATTGATAATATTTACGTCCCATGTAGAAACGCACTGAGTACCTGCGGGAATAGGCGGTACTGCATTTACGGTTGTAGAAACAACAGTCCATCGATATACGTTAGTTCCAATTCCTACATTGGTTACATTTGAGTTGTATTGAGAAGTAGTAGTAAAAGAACCGTTTCCTGATATTACAGTCCAGTATTGATTTACAACGGTAAGCGCACCATTTGAAAACAATGGGCTCGCAGGGTTAGTAGCATCAAGTGTAGTTTGGTATGAACAAATACTTTGTTGGTCGCCAGCAGTTGCACTTTGGTCGAGTGCTTGAACCGAAGTAATTACTACCTCGTCGCTATCTCTACAAGTTACACCATTATAAGTATGGTCAGCCCAATAAACAAAAGTATTGTCGCCAGAACGTAAGCCTTCTACATGAGCATTAAATGCACCTGGGTTTAAAATATCAACAGGAGCAGCACCGTCAGAGTTTGTTGGTGAACCACCATCTTTGTTAAACCATATTTCGCCTCTGTATCCGTCTAAATTCACCTCGCTACCGCAAACCACTTGATCAGCACCTGCATTCACAGGTCTTGGAAGTGCATTCACAATAGCCACTGAATCAACTGAAGTACAACCTTTGTAAGTAATAGTCCAGTAAAGAATATTTACTGTTTGTTGTTGTTGCCAGTAGTTAGGTCCGTCCCAAACACCATGATATTCAATATCCGAAATAGCAGTATTGTATTTTGTATCATCGGCATATACAACGTAACCGTTACTAGTACTCCATTGTCCTGTACCAAAAGCAGGATTGTTAGCACTCAAAATAGTCGTGCGCGAACAAAGCACTTGGTCTGGACCGGCATTGGCATCGGTAGGTCTGTTGCTTGTAATGGTAACTTGGTCGCTAGCAACACATACACCGCGTGTTACAGTCCAAGTAAATACGTTATCACCTCTTTGCAATCCACGTATTTGAGTATTAAAATTTGTAGGGTTAACAATAGTAGCGGTAGTAGAACTAGTCCAAACGCCAGTAGCATCAACTACTCCATTTACAGCAGGAACGTTTATGTTAATTAATTCATTGGCTTGAAGATAAATAGAATCGGTACAAGTTACATCATCAACACCGGCATCGGCAATAACACCGTTGTTTTGAATAAATACAGTTGCAGCCGACGAGCAAGCTCCTTTAGATATAGTCCAAGTAAATTCATTAGGTCCGAAATCAATGTTTCTAACCATTGTATTATTTAAGGAAGCATTGTCAAATTCGCCATAACCCGAAGTGATAGTCCATAGACCTACTCCATTTTGAGGGAGAACCGAATTGCCTTGCAATGCGTAAAAATCTTCACATTGAGTTACATTATTAACCGTAAC
>JAIFNL010000242.1:0-5334 GCA_020047755.1 Bacteroidota bacterium | reverse complement strand
CCTTTGGGTAATCCAGTAACATTTGCACTTGGGTTGTTGTAATTGTCAAGTGTTAAACCCGGAATAGCTGCATGTGTCCAAACACCTGTTTCACCTACACCCGGAGTGTTACCATTTAATTTATAGGTATTTACACAAATAGATTGGTCGGGACCTGCAGTTGCAGGCGTTGGAATATCGTGAGTTATAATTACTTGGTCAGAAGACGTACAAGTAGGTCCATTAGAAATAGTCCATTGGAAAATATTAGCACCCGGACCTAATACTACATCAGTAGCTGGATCGAGAGGGTCAACAATAGAAGCACCATTAGAAAATACAATAGACCATGTACCTACGTTAGGTAATACAGCCGCATTGGCGCCCAATGTATAATTAGGAACACAAACAGTTTGGTCGTTTCCGGCACTTGATGCTTGTATAGGGTTTACAGTTATAATAACATTATCAGAAGAATAGCAGTGATAAGCTCCTCTATACCTGTCGAGTTTCCAAGTAAGCGTGTTAGCACCAGGTTGTAAATTAGAAGCTACTGCAGTAGGGCTGTTTACGTTAGAGAAAGTAACTAAGCCCGAAGCCGAAGACCAAGAGCCTATTTCACTTTGTGCATCTATTTGAGCACCAGCGGCAGCATTAGCCGAAAGGGCAACGGAATTACCACAAATAGCCATGTCGGCACCTGCGTTTGCAGTTGCAGCTTTTAAATTATAAATATAAACATCGTCGGTACTATTACAACCAAAATCTTTGCGGTTAATAGTCCAACGAACTTGGCTTCTAAAAGCAGGCAAGCTATTAATCCAAGTGTCGGCAGCAGAAGGAGTAACAATTGTCATTGCACCAGCCAAAGTTGTCCAAGCACCTACTCCTTCTAATAAAGGAATAGTCATTTGCATTTGAGCCGTACCATCGCAAGTCAAAATAGGCTCAACAGCATCGGCAGTAGAGGCTCTAGTAATTATAACATCGTCATAATCAATACAACCTAATTTATTCACAGTCCATCTAAAGGTATTAACACCTGCGCTTAATGCCGAAATTAACGTGTTTGGTGTATTTACTCCAGCTATAGTAGCAGCTGTACCACCTATTTGTGTCCACGTACCGGTTGCAGGAGCAACTACGGCAGTAGCGGCAGCATTTACAGCAGATACGTTATAGCATAAATTTATATCAATACCTGCAATGGCTTTAACAATATTGTTGGTAAGAATAACGGCATCAGAAGCAGTACAAGTTCCTTTTACAACAGACCAAGTAAAGGTATTAGCACCCGAAGGCAAATTACGAGCTATTGTTTTGGCAAAGGTCGAATTATCAAAGGTAATTCCACCAGAACTACCCCAAGTACCAACACCTTGCAAAGGTACATCGGCATTCATTGTAAATAGATTGGCACAAATAGCATTATCTAAACCAGCATTAGCCGTTACCGAGTTGTTGGTAACAGTAACTTCGTCGAAATGAGAACAAATACCATTTACAATAGTCCAACGATAAGTGTTAGCACCAATATTCATGGTATTTACGGTAGTATTTCTATTGTTAGCATTTACAAAAACGCCTCCACCTGAAGTAATCGACCAAGTTCCGGTAGCAGTTCCCGGGTCATTGGCATTTAATATATAAGAACTAGAACAAGTAGCATCGTCAGAACCTGCTGAAGCTACTACTGTGTTGTTTGTTATAGTTACATTGTCTGAAGCAGAGCAACCACCATCGGTAATAGTCCAAGTAAATACGTTAGCACCTACCGATAATCCAGTAACAGCCGAAGTAGCCGAAGAAGGAGTTGTAAATACACCCGAACCCGTTCCACCTATCGACCACAAACCAGTGCCAGCACCCGAAGGTACATTGGCAGCCAAAGCAGGATAAGAAGTTCCGCACACTTGAGCATCAGCACCCGCATTTACGGCTATAGCAGATGTTCTAGTTACAACAATCTCATCGTAGTACGAACAACCATTGTAAGTAATAGTCCAACGGAAGGTATTTGCACCCACCGATAAACCTGTTATATTCACATTAGCCACGTTAGCAGGAGCAGTAATAGCGGCTCCACCACCTTGTACCGACCAAAGTCCAGTACCAGTAGCAGGAATAGCCGAACCAGCCAAGCTTGTAGTAGCCGCACAAAGCGATTTATCAGCACCCGCGTTTACGGTTTGAGTATTGTTAGCAACCACCACATCGTCGAAGCTCGAACAAATACCTTTAGTTAAAGTCCAGCGCAAAGTATTGTTAGCTAATCCTAAGCTAGTAACATCAGAGTTAGCAGAGTTGGCATTTGTAAAAGAAGCTGTTCCGCTTTGTACAGTCCACAAACCAGTAGTACCTACTTGTGATACACCCGCCAAAGTAGCAGTAGCACCGCAATTGTTCAATTGGTCAGCACCTGCATTCACAACAGCAGCAATTCTATTGTTTACAATTGTTACATTGTCGGTCGAATTAGGGCAACCTGCGCCAGCAGTAACAGTCCAAGTGAAAATATTGGCACCGCTAACTAAAGCAATAACACCTGAAGTGGGACTAGCAGGAGTTGTAATAGAAGCACCACTTGCAGTAGTCCAAGCTCCCGAAGGATTACCAGCGCACTGTTGTTATTAATAGTAACAGGTTTTGTATCTGTACAAGTACCTTTAAGAACAGTCCAATTTAAAGTAACAGTACCTACTATATTAGTAAGTATCATTGCAGGGTCATTCACATTACCCAAAGTAGCCGAACCAGTTGCAATAGACCATGTACCAGTAGTGCCCACTTCTAAGTTGGCATTCATAGTATAGGTAGAAGCACAAATAGTAACAGGCGTAGTACCAGGGTCAGCAACAACCGAAGTTCTATTAACCACTACTTCGTCGTAATAAGTACAAGTATTGTAGGTAATAGTCCAACGGAAAGTATTAGCTCCAATCGACAAACCAGTGATAGCAACAGTAGGCACGTTAGCAGGAGCAGTAATAGCCGAGCCACCTCCTTGTACCGACCAAAGTCCAGTACCAGTAGCAGGAATAGCCGAACCAGTTAAGCTTGTAGTAGTAGTGCATACTGAGTTATCGGAACCAGCATTGACCGCTTGAGTATTGTTGGCAACTACCACATCGTCGAAGTTAGAACAGATACCTTTAGTTAATGTCCAACGCAAAGTATTGTTTCCTAAACCTAAACCAGTAACACCAGAGTTGGCTGAATTGGCACTAGTAAAAGAAGCAGTACCGCTTTGAGCAGTCCACAAACCAGTAGTACCTACTTGCGATACACCCGCTAAAGTAGCAGTAGCTCCGCAATTAGTCAATTGGTCAGCACCTGCATTCACGGCAGCAATTCTATTGTTTACAATAGTTACGTTGTCGGTTGAATTAGGGCAGCTACCACCACCCGTAACAGTCCAAGTAAAGACATTAGCACCGCTAACCAAGGCAGTAACACCCGAAACAGGATTAGCTGGAGTTGTAACGGTAGCACCACTAGCCGTAGTCCAAGCACCCGTAGGATTACCTGCACTCAAAGTAGCAGTAGTAGTACAAACCTCTTGGTCAACTCCTGCGTTAGCAACTGCCGCACTATTATTAGTAATAGTAACGGTTTTGGTATCGGAGCAAGCTCCTTTTTGAACTTTCCAATTCAAAACCACAGTACCTACTATATTAGTAACTACCATAGCGGGGTCGTTCACATTGCCCAAAGTAGCCGAGCCACTTGCAAGCGACCATACTCCGGTAGTACCAGCTTCTAAGGTAGCATTCATAGTGTAAGTAGAAGAGCAAATAGCAACAACAGCAGTACCTTGATTGGCAACTACGGTATTGTTGGTAATTACTACATCGTCTTGGCTATCGGGACATAAAGCAGCAGCGTTAGGAGTAGTCCAAGTAAAACCATTGGCACCTGCTACCAACCCTGTAATACCCGAAGTAGGGCTTGCAGGTGTGGTAATAGTAGCACCGGTTACAGTTGGAGTAGTCCAAGTTCCGGTAGCGTTGCCTGCTGCTAAAGTAGCAGTAGTAGCACATACCTCTTGGTCGGAACCTGCATTAGCCGTTACTGGTGAGTTGTTGGTTAAATCCACTATGTTATTTGCACTACAAATACCATTTGTAACAGTCCAACGAATTCTAACATACCCTTGCACTCCGGTAAGTACCATTAATGGGTCGTTTATAGTTCCCAAAGTAGCGGTGCCTGAAATTTTGTTCCAAGTACCGGTTTCGCCGGGTTGAAGAGTAGCATTCATTGTGTAAGTAGAAGAACAAATAGAAACAGGGTCTGTACCATGATCTACCAATACTCTAGCGTAGGTAACTTTAATGAAGTCTTCATCAGAACAACTCGCATTCCAAACTCTCCATTTGAAAGTATTAGCACCTTGTACCAAACTCGCAGCAGCAACGGTAGGGTCATTGCTTGGAGAAGCAATAGTAGCACCCCCACTTTCAACCGTCCATAAACTACTCATACCTACTAACAAAGGATCTGGAGTACCCGATAAGTTAGCAGTAGGAGCACAAACGTTAAAATCGGCACCTGCATTAGCCGATACCGTATTGTTAGTTAGAGTTAAATCACTTGTAGAAGGAGGGCATGAACCTTTTGAAATAGTCCACCTCAAAACGTTGGCACCATCTTTCAATCCTCGTATGGTAGTGTTGTATAAATTTACATTGTCGAAAGTTCCAAGTCCCGAAACCAAAGACCAAGCTCCTGTTTCGATACCTACCGGTTGGCTTGCCGATAAGGCAACATCGTCGGTACAAACTATGATAGGAATTCCTCCGGCATTGGCATTGGCAGTAGAAGGAGTATTGTTGGTAACAATTACTTTGTCGGAAGTGGAGGGACATAATCCGGTAATAGTCCAAGTTGTTGGCATTATTGTCGTGCAAATCGGCTGGTGCAATATTAGCACCACCGGTAGTAGTCCAAGTACCTTGTTCGCCGGCTGCAAATACGTTGCCATTTAGGTTTACATTATTAACACAAACTTCCACATCGGTACCAGCAGTGGCTTGGGTAATTTTATTGTTGGTAACGGTTATCATAGCAGAAGTAAAGCAACCGTCTTTTGAAATAAGCCATTGAATTTCGTTAGCACCTTTGTCGAGGTTTCTTACCGTGGTATTAAAAGCATTTACATTATCAAAAGCACCATTGCCCGAAATGAAACTCCAAGTTCCAATTCTTGAACCCGGGTCGTTGGCAGAGATAGCTAAGTAATCGTTACAGATAGTTGCTGAAGAGGTTGATATAGTTGCAACGGGTATCTGATTGTTGGTAATAATCACAGCGTCGGAATTAGGGCAAAGTCCGCCGTTAGATACTGACCAAGTA
>JAIFNL010000177.1 GCA_020047755.1 Bacteroidota bacterium | reverse complement strand
GAAAAAGCAAAAAAACAATGAAAACTCAGTAGGAAGGTGTATTTTTGCTGGGAAATGTCTGGGAAACTTGCAACTTGCTACGTTTCGTTGCTACAAAAAAATAAAAAAAAATGCTTTTAAAATGATTAACGATTAATGGTTAATGTTTTTTTTATCGCAGAGTTTTTTTTGATAAGGGAATAAGGTTTTGATATGGTGGAGATTGGCTTGGCTACTAAGGTTTTTCTTAATGGTTAACGGTTAATGGTTAATGGTTAATGCTGGGTAATTGATACAGGTGGCTTTGAAGCCACCTGTATTAATTAGGTAGGGTGCGTGTTTACATTGCAAACCTGTCAGGTTTTTGAATTGTGAATTATTTTTTTGTATTTTTGGAAAAAAATAGGGACATTTTTTTTTATTGAAAATTGGAGAATAAAATTGAGAAATAAACAAAAAAAGCCACCAATAATAAAGTTTTTAGAAAAAGAATTTAACGAATAAGACCTGACCGGTTTCTTAACGAAACGACATTAATTCATTATTTTAAAAAATATAAAATAACAAAATAACAATTTAACAATAGAACAACTTATGAGAAAATTAAGGCTTTACATTGCTCAATCGCTCGATGGTTTTATTGCTACAAAAACGGGTAGCGTAGATTGGCTTTCCGACCCCGAAAATCCTGATATAGACCTCAATGCTTATGGTTATTTGGATTTTTGCAATACCATCGACACCACAATTATGGGATACAACACCTACCGCGAAATTTTAAATTTTGGTATTCCTTTCCCTTATCCCGACAAAAAAAACTATATTTTTAGCCGAAATCATACAAAAAACGACCCAAATCCTGTTGAATTTATTGCCGAAAATCCGGTAAATTTTACTGCCAACTTAAAAAAACAAGCCGGAAAAGACATTTGGCTTATTGGTGGAGGAGAAATTAACAAACTGCTGCTCAATGCCGGATTAATCGACGAAATTATTCTATCCATAAAACCCATATTTTTGGGCGAAGGAATCAAGCTATTTGCCGACACTATTCAATCGACACTATTTAAAATCAATACGGTAAATATTTTCGACAAGAGCATTATTCAATTTGAAATGATTGAGAAAAAACAATAAAACGATTAAAGACAGCCCACTTATGAAACTTTTTTTTACACTCTTTGCAATAATTTCACTGCTCAGCTCTTCGCTTTTTGCTCAAAAAGAAATCAATTTAGAAACCTATAATTGCATTCTGAAATCCATAATGAAAAACAAAAATGAATTGAAACTTTTTTTAAAACTCAAAAAGTTGTATATTTGCAATGTGTATAAATTAAATAATTACCATAATGTTAGACAGTAAAGATAAAAAAGCAAAATATATAAATCCCTATACAGACTTTGGATTTAAACGACTTTTTGGAGTTGAAGGAAATATTGATTTATTACTAGATTTTTTAAATCAAGTTTTGCCAAGAAAATATCCAATTGTAGAGCTAACATTTGGAAATACCGAGAATATTCCTGAATTAGAATTTGAACGAAAAGCAATTTTTGATATTCATTGCAAAGATAAAACCGGTGATACATTTATCGTTGAAATGCAAAAAGCTAAAATTAAATTCTTTAAAGATAGAGCATTATTTTATATTACACTTCCAATAAGAACCCAAGCACAAAAAGGAACATGGAATTTTGAACTTGAACCAATTTATTATTTAGCAATTCTCGACTTTGAATACGATGAAAAAGAAGAACGCAGAAAATTTGAAAGATATGTAAATCTTAAAGACCAAGACGGAGATATTTTTTACGACAAATTAAATTTCAAGTTTTTGCAAATGCCATTGTTTACAAAGAAAGAAAACGAATTGGTTTCACAATACGACAAATGGTGTTTTTTCTTAAAACATTTAGAAGAATTTGATGAAATTCCGGCAATTTTAAATGAACCAATTTTTCAAAAAGCATTTAAAACAGCAGAGATTGCTAAGTTTTCAAAAGAAGAATATGATAAATACCAAGAAAGTTTATTAAACTACATTGAATTAAAAGGTGTTGTAGATACTTCAAAAGAAGAGGGGAAAACTGAAGAAAAAATTGAAATTGCAAAAGAAATGATTAAAGAAAATTTCCCAATTCAACAAATTGCTCGATTAACGAAATTATCAATAGATACGATAGAAAAAATAATTAACGAAATGAAAAACAAGCCCTAGCATGTACCATTGCGGGCTTTTGTGGTAGGTTGAAACATTTTCCGAAACCGAACGCAAACGTCTAACCAAAGAGATGAAAAAAAACCTCAAAAACAATTAAGTTTTTGAGGTTTTTTTTAAACAAAATAAGCAAACACTAAGCCGGAACAAGCTCCGCTTTGTGTACTTTAATGGTTTTCAATTCTTTTTCCAAAGCAGCTACGTCGGCTAAAAATTTAGATTTTATGCCTTCCAACTTTCCTTTAAATTCAGCCACCAAACCTTTGTAATATTCAATGCCGTCTTTTATATTGGCTTGATATTCTTCAAAATAAGCAGTTTGCTTTTTATCGAATGGGTAGCTTGCTTCTTTGAATTGCTGTTTCAAATAATCAACATAAAGGCGCAACTCTTTCACAAACATATTGGGGCGATTGGGGTGCTTAATGATGTTTTCGCGTCCGTAAATGTGCGAAACCATGCGTTGAAGCGTGCTTGGCTCTGAAAAATAAGCCATTGCCGGACCCGGACAAACTGCTACCTCGGTACCTTGCGCTTTCAAAGGCTCGATACCATTTACAAGCATAGCCGAAGTTCCTAGCGAATTGCAAATGCAAGCCGGCATAGTAATAGCCTCGTACTCTTTGTTGTAGCTTTCAAAATCCAGATTTTTAGCTTTCAACTCTTCGATAGCTCCTCGCTGATAAACGCGCGAAGCCGAGCAAATTGGTTTTCCGGCAGCATCTTTGTGCACAGCAGCATTGCCGTTGGGGCACACGCTACCCGGATTGCCTTCCGCTATGAGTCGCATTTTTTTCATGTCCATCGTGTTGCCACGCACATTGTTAAACAAAACTCCCAAAGGCGAAACTCGGCTTGTATATAAATCTTTTTCGGTAGCATCGGAAAGCAATTTGAGCGTGTCGTTATCCACGTTTACCACTTCCGGAACCAACAAAAAGGGCGTTCCCCAGCCAACCGAATCTACTTGGTAGTAATTGAGCAAAAACTCATGCTCCTCGGCAGTACCTACACCGCCCTGAACACTTATTTTGGTTTGAGGCATAGCCTGCGATACATAGCCCTTACTTTCGAGGGCTTTGGTGTAAATCTCATAAAGTTCTTTTTGCAAAGAATCGCGATTTACTTTAAACTCTTCCAAAACAGGACCCAACAAAAAACCATTGGTAGCGAAAGCGTGCCCGCCGCAATTCAAGCCCGATTCAATCCGAAATTCAGAGACCCAAAGCCCTTTTTTTGCCAAGAACTTTCCCTGAATGATTGCCGACCGGTAATCGCTCACTTTTAAAATGATTCGTTTTTTTAGGTTTCCTATTTCATCAGGGTAAAAATCCCTGAAATTTTCGATGTAACTGTAAAGCCTTGGATTCATTCCGGCTGAAAACACAATAGATGAGTTCAAGCTGCTTTCGGCAAAGCCTCTGAGGGCTGCGTGAGCATCGTTGTACTCTACTGGTAATTTTTCGCCATCTCTAAAATACTCTCTATCAAGCTTTGTCATAATGTTTACGTCAATGCTGCCAAGAGGTAAATTTTTGTCCAACCAAGCCAATACATCTTCCTTTACGGTGTTATTTTCAACAAAATGTTCGAATTTTTCTTTCAGTTCAGACAAAGAAGGAAGCATGCTGAAGTATTTTTCTACTTCGGTGCTTTTTTCTAATACTGACTTTTTAAGCTCTTCAAATTTTTCCTTCACTACCTCATCTATCAAATTGAGGTACGAAGTGATTCGTTTTGCTCTGTAATCGTCTATTTTGCTGGAAATAGCCTGAAAAGGAATTTCTAATTTTTCGCTATACACTTTTCTCATGCGTTCGATGAGTTTATCGTCAACCAATGATATTACTGATGAAATGCCATATTTGGCTACTTTCACCGGAGTATCAACGGTAAATCCTATCCCCATCACCGGAATATGAAATGTATGCGCACTTAGCTTATTCTCCATGTGGTTTTAATTTTGATTAATTTACACATTTACTATTTCTAAAATATGCTTGCAATATACACTTATTTTTTATTTTGCAAACAACCCCAAAACCAGTTACAGAGAATAAATACACATATTTTGTTAAAATACAACAACTTACAACAACAAAAAAAACGTAAAAAAAACAAAAAAATACTATTATCTCGTAACATTTTCGCTCTAAAAAGATACGTTTTTGAAGTATTTTAATCCCAAGTTCTGTTTTTAAATCATTAAATTGTTGATAGGGTAACTTGATAGTAATTCTAATAACAAATTGTTACATTGTTCAATCGTTATTTTATCACAAAAATATTGATATAGGTGGCTTGGAAGCCACCTGTATCAATACCGCTTGATGTTAGTTAAAAAATAGAAACACGGATTTGTACGGATTTTTTTTTAACGATTAATGTTTAACGATTAACGGTTAATGTTTAATGGTTAATGTTTTTTTCATTAATCGTTAATCGTTAAACATTAATCGTTAATTAACACATTGGGCAAGCTTTTCCACTCTTCGGCTATGGGATATACATAAATGATCAAAATGTTATTGACTCTGTTTTCAGCATATTCTTTATCATCAGTTAATTGCACCTTTTTAGGACAGGCTTTGATAAATTCGGTCATATTTTGGGTGCTTATTTTTAATTTGCTAAAATCATCCAAATACAAAACCTTTAAATTTTTAAATTTGGCTATTTCTATGGGTAGTTCGCTGATGGGATTTTTCCACAAATAAAGTTTTTCTAAATTTTGTAAGTTTTTAACTGTATTAATATTTGTTATTTGAATGCCACTTAAATACAAAGAAGTCAAATTCTTTAAGTTTCCAATTTCGGCGGGTAAACTGCTTAAATTATTCCAACTTAAACCCAAAGAAGTCAAATTCGTTAAGTTCCCAATTTCGGTAGGTAAACTGCTTAAATTGTTGCCACCTAAATCCAAAGAAGTCAAATTTGTTA
>JAIFNL010000078.1 GCA_020047755.1 Bacteroidota bacterium | reverse complement strand
ATTCTATTGTAGGTTATTCCAAAATTAAGACTTACTACGCCTTCGCTTGTGCCTGTTTGTAAAGAAGTTACGTAACCAATGTTGCTAATGTTAAATGCATTCGCTTGGTTTGATGTTGTTTCTTTTCCTATCAGCATTTTGGCTTTTGTATTATCGTAAATAAGCTGAGGTGTAAACGAAAATTCTCGATTTACAAACAACCCTGCACTTGCCGGATTTATTGGCAATGCGCCTAAGTCGCCACCTAATGCACCAAAAGCTCCACCCATGCCTACAAACCGAGCAGTCCCATCTACATAGCGTTGCGAATAGCGCAATGCGTCTAGTTCATTTTGTGCCATACTTGCATCAAGTGCAAATAAAAATACGGCTATAATCAATCCTATTTTTTTCATAATTTTATATCAAATATTAAATAAGTGAACGAAATTAATTATATATAATTTTTTAATCATTTGTTTTTACAATTTTTCACCAAAAAAAATACTTCTGTTTCGATTTATTTTGTGCTTCCTATATAATTAACTTCAAAAATAATCTTTTATTTTGTTAAAGTGCGTAAAAGTCTTTTCTTTTTTTAATTCACACAAAAAAAAATCATTTAAAAGCTTTTTGTGCCTTTAAATGATTTTTTTTTAGTTTACATACAACAACTATCTACGACCACCCGACGAATTTGACGAATTGGAGTTGCTCGAATTAGAACTTGAACTTGAATTTGAACTCGAGTTTGAGCTTGAATTAGAACTTGAATTAGAACTACTTGTGTTATTTGAGCGCGTATAGCCCGAGTTTTCGCTATTGTTGCGTGTAGTAGTTCTTGTTGTTCCCGAATTATTTCCTGAATTGAAATCGTTATTATTGTTGTAATTATTTCGAGTATTTCGGTTGTAATTAGTTGTACCCGTTGTTGTATTTCCATTTACCGTTGTACCTGAATTATTTCGAGTATTTCGGTTGTAATTAGTTGTACCCGTTGTAGTTGTACCGGTTGTGTTCGTATTTCCATTTACGGTTGTACCCGAATTATTTCCCGAGTTTGTATTGTTGTAGTAATTGTTTCGAGTATTTCGGTTGTAATTAGTTGTACCTGTTGTAGTTGTACCGGTAGTGTTTGTATTTCCATTTACGGTTGTTCCTGAATTATTTCTATTATTACGGTTGTAATTAGTTGTACCTGTTGTAGTTGTATTATTTGTTACTCCATTACTACTACCTCTTCGAGTGTAAGTTCCTTCACCATTTTCTTTGTAACCTTCTTTAGTTACTCCTGAATTTCGGCGCTGAGTATAATCCGACCAATCGGCATTTGTAACTCCGTTTGCATTGTTACGCGTGCTGCGGTACCCATAATTGTCCGATGTTCTGTGGATATTATTCTCATTACCAGTATTATAACTTGGAGACCAGTAATTATAATTATTGTAGTAATTTGGATAGTAATATGGATTGTTAAAATAACTGTAATAGCCGAAATTGCTATAATAATTGTTGTAAGACCAGCTATTATAATAAAAAGGACTTCCTGTGTAAAAACTAAATCCGCTACCATAACCTAATCCCCAGTAATTTGAAAAAGGAGAATAATAATTGTCGTGGTAATCATAATACCCATAATTACCATAAGGACGATAAAAACGATTGATACGTGACGAATAGCTGTTTTCATAACAATAATTTTCGTAGTTATCTACATAATCGTCAGAATCATAGTTCGAATAATATTCCGACTGGTTTTCAGTTTTTGTTGTATTTGCATTGTTTACATACTCGGTAGTATTCAATTCGGTAGAAGCAACAACTTCCGGAATCGAATAAATTGGGTCGGTATAATTAGCTAAATATTTTGATTGCAAGCACGAGCTCAATCCGAACAAAGCGAGCAGTGTGATTAAAAATATCCGTTTCATAAGTTTTATATTTTAAATTGATTAATTTACTAGTTTAGAATACATTTTTAATATTTTTGAAATTATCAAAAAAAAAGATGTGAAAATGAAAAGACTTATATTTTTCTGTTATATATCGTCTTCAAATTTATAACGCAAATATATTGAAAATAGTATGAAATAAAAAAAATAAATAAATGTTTATTTTAAGATTAAATAAAAAAGACAAAATAAATTGAATAAATCGAAATTTGTTTGTGTAGAAAACTTAAAAACTTAGCAAAAAAATAATTTAATTTTATGAAAATTGTCGCTTTTTAAAAGCAACCTTTTTGCATGATTATTGCTCTTATATAAAAAGTAAATACTGAAAATTTCTATACTTAACGACCATGAAAAAAATAAGTAAAAATAGTATCCTAATTATAACAGTTTTTTCTGTTTTTATTGCTTTTTCGTGCGAAAAGGCAATTACAAATTCGAGTGCCGATATTAAATTAGAATTTCGCAAAATTCAAAAAACAAAATCCACAAAATTATCTTCCGATATTGTAGAATTTCGATACGATGAAATGAATCAAGTTTTGTACTTAACACATAGCAATGCAGCTTTTAATTCGTGCTCAAAAGTTTCTGCCAATTTTAAAGTTATTGGAAATGAGATAGTTATATCCGAAACCGAAAGTAAAAACAATTGCCATGCACTCGATTTGTTTGAAGTACATTTTGCCATACAAAACCTCGAAAAAGGCAATTATTCCGTTGTTATTAATGAACCTTATGTGCATTTGAGCCTCGAAAAATTGCGGTTCAAGATTGATTTAAACAAAAAAACTTCCGGCTATTTTTTAGTAAAACGCAATTTTTACCCTTGGGGAAATTAACAACCAAAAAAAATACATAATTACTTGAAAATTAAGCTTTTCTTAAAATGTGAATTTTAGATAAACTTTTTTTATAAACTCTAGTTAATAAAATGAACCCAATTTTATAAACTCTAGTTAATAAAATCAACACCATTTTATTAACTAAAGATAATAAAAATTTAATTTTTTTATTATCTTTGCAAAACAAAATTTAGTTATTTTATGGAGAAATTACAATCAAAACATATAAAAGTTGTTTCGGCATTAAAAACGACTTATACCAATAGTTTGCTAGTCAAAATTCCTTGGAATGACCGTTTGGTGGGCATTACAGGCGCAAGAGGAGTAGGCAAAACAACTTTAATTTTGCAATATATAGCCTTAAATTATCAAACAAACACTGAAGCTTTGTATGTTAATTTAGACGATATAGCATTGTCTTACAATTCATTAACTACTTTAGCCGATGATTTTGTAAAACGTGGCGGAAAACATCTTTTTTTAGATGAAATTCATAAATTTCCTAATTGGTCGAAAGAATTAAAAACCATTTACGACACTTTTTTTGAGCTAAAAGTTGTTTTTACAGGTTCCTCTATTTTGGATATTTACAAAGGACAAACCGATTTGAGTAGGCGAGCTTTGGTTTTTAATATGAATGGTTTGTCATTTCGCGAATTTTTACAAATTGAAACAAATCAGCAATTTAGCTCTTATACTTTGCCCCAATTGTTGAGCAATCACAAGGATATTGCTATTTCTATTTATCAGAAAACCAAGCCTTTTCAGCACTTTTCCAACTATCTTACTTACGGATATTATCCCTTTTATCTCCAAAATAAGGAATTTTACTCAATGCGTTTGTCAAATACTCTAGTGCAAATCATTGAAAATGATATGCCTATTTTGCTCAATCTCGATGTGCAGTATATCAATAAGTTAAAGCGATTTGTGAGCATACTTGCCAACGATATTCCTTTCAAACCCAATATTTCAACTTTGGCGGCAGCTTTAGGTGTTTCTTGGCAATTGATAATTCAATATCTCAATTATCTGAATAAAGCAAAAATCATCGAAATAATTTATCCAGCCGGAAAAAGTATAAGCACATTATCAAAACCAGAGAAAATTTATTTGCATCACCCCAATTTATTTTATGTTTTTAAAGACGAAGTTCAAAACAAAGGCAATTTGAGAGAAACTTTTTTTGTAAATCAATTGGCTTACAAGCATAAAATTGAAATCCCTACGCGCGGCGATTTTTTAATAGACAGTAAATACACCTTTGAAGTAGGAGGTAAAAATAAAAATTTTCATCAAATTGCCGATATTGCTGATTCTTACATTGTTGCTGATGATATTGAGTTTGGCTTTGAAAATAAAATTCCACTTTGGCTTTTTGGCTTTTTGTATTAACTTTTTGATAGTGTAGCAAATAGCTGACTTTCTCAAAAAAAGCTAGCTAAAAGCATATTTTTTCTATTTTTGTAATAAAATAACAATAGAATAATTTAACTATGTAACAATTTGTTATTATAATTTCGGTTACTATCAATTTATACTATCAACAAATTACTACTGCCAATTTTTCAGTAAAATTCTCTTTTTTTTGTCATTGTGTCAATAATTCATGCTTCTTTTGTCAGTTGCGTGTTCATTATTATTTTGTTATAATTTATTGAAATACAGTATATTATAGTTTGTCTTAGAAAAAAAATCAAAAAAAAAAATGTAATGGCAAATATTTTGTTTACAAAATTGATGCTAGTTAAAACTTATTTTAAAAAAACTAAAAAGTAAGAATTATGGCAAAAATGAAGTTGTATAAAAAAGCAAAAAATAAATTTAAAAGCGTGAAAGCAAAAGAGCCAATAAACGATAATAAAATTACTGAATCTGTTGAAAAAGAGCTTGTTAATGAATTAGATTCAAATGAGCAGAACATAAATAAAACAGATTTGGACACAGAAGACAAAAATAGAGCCGTAGATACGCAACAACTTGAAAACGAAGATAATAACTCTCCAGAACAAGAACAAGAAGAGCCAAAAGAAGTTCGTTTAGAGCGTGAGTTGACCGAAATGAAAGACAAATATTTGCGTTTATCTGCTGAATTTGACAATTATCGCAAACGCACTTTGAAAGAGCGAATGGAAATGCTTAAAACGGCTTCTGAAGATGTTTTAGTAAACCTTTTGCAAGTGGTCGATAATTTTGAACGTGCTCTCAAAACAATGGAAAGTTCGCAAGACGTAACCGCTGTTAAAGAGGGTATTGAATTGATTTACAAGAACTTCACTTCTTTCTTAACGCAGCGCGGAATGAAAGAAATTGAAGCCATTGGATTAGAATTTAATACCGATTTGCACGAAGCAATTACTAAAATACCTGCTCCTAGCGACGAGTTGAAAGGCAAAGTGGTTGATGTTATCGAAAAAGGCTACAAACTACACGACAAAGTTTCGCGCTATGCCAAAGTAGTTATCGGAGAATAACTTACAACAAAGTTTTCAAACTTTTGACGAGTTATTTTACTTATTATTAGTTCTATTTTTTTAAATTTATTTTAAAAACTGAAAAAAAATAATAAGATGCTTATTTGTTTGATTGATAATTTGTTAATTGAGAGTGATTCTCGAAATTTATCAGACAAACAAAATTTTAATATCAATCAACAAACAAAATTGGAAAAATGGCGAAAAGAGATTATTACGAAATTTTAGGCGTACAAAAAAATGCCGACAAAGCTGAACTTAAAAAGGCTTACAGGCAGTTAGCCATAAAATATCACCCCGATAAAAATCCGGACAACAAAGAAGCCGAAGAAATGTTTAAAGAAGCTGCTGAAGCTTACGATATATTGAGCAACGATGAAAAACGTGCTCGCTACGACCGTTATGGACACCAAGGAGTTAGCGGCGCAGGCGGTGGCGGTGGCGGAATGAATATGGAAGATATTTTCAGCCATTTTGGCGACATTTTCGGCGGCGGATTTGGCGGATTTGGTGGTGGATTTGGCGGCGGAAGCCGTTCACGTTCAGGAAAAAGAGTAACCAAAGGAACAAATCTTAGAGTAAAAGTAAAACTTTCGCTCGAAGAAATTGCTACCGGAGTAGAGAAAAAAATAAAAGTAAACAAGCATGTTTCTTGCAAAGCTTGCGACGGTAGCGGAGCAAAAGATGCAAGCTCTAAATCTACTTGTTCTACTTGTAGAGGTTCAGGACAAGTTATTCGCATTCAAAATACGATTCTTGGGCAAATGCAAACCTCTTCAACTTGCCCCGATTGTGGCGGTTCTGGTGAAACAATTACACACAAATGCAATGTGTGCCAGGGAGAAGGAATTGTAAAGGAAGACGAAGTAATTACACTCAATATACCTGCTGGAGTTGCCGATGGAATGCAACTTTCGGTTTCGGGACGTGGAAACGCTGCCAGAAGAGGTGGAATTAACGGCGATTTGATATTGGTTATCGAAGAAATTCCGCACGAAACGCTTACAAGAGATGAGAACGACTTGTTATACAACTTGTTCATTACTTTCCCCGATGCAGTTTTAGGCGCGTTTGTTGAAATTCCAACCGTAGAAAGCAAAGTGAAAGTGAAAATAGCTCCAGGCACACAAGGCGGAAAAGTGCTTCGCTTGCGTGGCAAAGGTTTGCCAGATGTAAATGGCTATGGAAGAGGCGATTTGCTTGTAAGAGTAAACGTTTGGATACCTCAAGACGTATCAAAAGATGAAAAGAAAATTCTTGAAAAATTGAATACTTCCGATAGTTTCAAACCAAATCCTACAAAACAAGAGAAATCTTTCTTCGACAAAGTGAAAGATATGTTTTAATAAGTAAGCAATATTTATCTGCTAATTTATTATGATAAAAAAACGGCAATAAATGCCGTTTTTTTTGTTTAATTCAGTACTCATTCGTTCATAAATTAAAATTTAATTTTAAAAACCCTTTTTTTTAGCTTAACTTTGCTGCTCTAAAAATATAAAAAATAGTGCTTTTTTGTTTATTACATATTTAAAAATAAGCATTTGTGCTATTTAATTTTTGAACAAATCCTTTGTTACTTGCTTATTTTTAAGCACTTGGCAAAATGAATATACAATTAATTTTGGTTCACTATATATTAGTATAAATAACTTATGATTAGCTACTTACAGGCAGAAAACTTGACCAAATCTTATGGCGAACAGGCTCTTTTTGAGAATATTAGCTTTGGTATAAATAAAGATGAGAAAATTGCTTTAATTGCCAAAAATGGTACCGGAAAAACCTCTTTGCTCAATATTATTACCGGAAAAGATACGCCAGATAGCGGCAATGTGTCGAAAAAAAGCGACATTTCAATCGGTTATTTAGAACAAAATCCCCCAGTTGATGACCAAAAAACCGTTTTGGAGCAGGTTTTTGCTTCGTCCAATCAAATTATCGAAACCATCAAAAATTACGAAAAAGCGTTAGCTTCGGCAAATGAAGAGGCAATGCAAGAAGCCATTGATTTGATGGATTTTTACAAGGCTTGGGATTATGAACTACAAGTAAAACAAATACTTACGCAGTTAAAAATTGACGACCTCAATCAAATTGTAGGGCAACTTTCGGGTGGACAAAAAAAGCGAATTGCTATGGCGAATCTTTTAATCAACGAGCCGGATTTGCTTATTTTGGACGAACCAACGAATCACCTTGACCTTGAGATGATTGAGTGGCTCGAAAAATATATGCAAAAAACCAAAAGCACCTTACTAATGGTTACGCACGACCGTTATTTTTTGGATAGAGTTTGCACCCAAATCATTGAAATTGATAACAATACAGTCTTTTTTTACAAAGGAAACTATACTCATTTTCTTGAGAAACGCGAGGAGCGCATCAACATTCACAATTTGAATGTGGTAAAAGCGCAAAACCTTATGCGTAAGGAACTTGAATGGATAAACCGAATGCCACAAGCACGCGGAACGAAAGCAAAATATAGAGTCGATAATTTTCAGGTTTTGAAAGAAAAAGCCGCTGGAAAAATGACTGACCAGCGCATTGAAATGGAAATTCAAACGCGCAGATTGGGCAAAAAAATACTCGAATTGTATGGAATTTCTAAAAGTTTTGGCGATTTGAAAATTGTGGAAGATTTTTCGTACAAATTTTCGCGCAACGAAAAAATTGGCATTGTTGGAAATAATGGCTCTGGAAAATCTACTTTTTTGAATATTATTACCGAGAATTTAGAACCCGATGCCGGACGAATTGAAAAAGGCGAAACCGTTGTTTACGGCTATTACAAGCAAACTGGAATTAAAATTGACGACAACAAAAAAGTAATAGAAGTTATAAAAGATATAGCCGAATCTATTACGTTAGGCAATGGTAAAGTGCTGAGTGCCTTGCAGTTTCTCGAATATTTTTTGTTCGATGCGAAGATGCATTACAGCTTAGTGAGCAAGCTCAGCGGTGGAGAGCGCAGGCGACTTTATTTGATGACAGTGCTTATGCAAAACCCTAATTTTTTAATTCTCGACGAACCTACCAATGACTTAGATATTATGACTCTCAACGTGTTAGAGGATTATCTTCTGTCTTTTAGTGGTTGCTTGATTATTGTGTCGCACGATCGTTTTTTCATGGACAAGGTGGTTGATAATTTGTTTGTTTTTGAAGGAAACGCCAACATTAGAAACTATCCTTCGAATTATTCCGATTATTATCAGCTGAAAAAAGAGAAGGAAAAAGAGCTGAAAATTTTGGAAAAAGAAGCAAAACCCGAAAAAGAAAAGCCGGAAAAAGAGAAAGCTCGCAAACTCACTTTCAAAGAAAAACAAGAATTTGATGCTCTCGAAAAAGAACTACATTTGCTTGAAAATGAGAAGAAAAGCCTAGAAGACGCATTAAGTTCCGGTACGCTTTCTACTCCCGAAATAGTCGAAAAATCGAAACGAATTTCTGAACTTCTTGAAATTATCGACCAAAAAGAAATGCGTTGGCTCGAATTGAGCGAAATTTGAATAATAAATAAGCTAATTTGTTGATAATTAAAGCTTAAAATAAATAAAATTCTGTATTTTTTTTAAAAGTATAAAAACAAGTTGTTAAATTACTTTTTTGTTATTCTATCACGAAAAAAAATGAAATAATGAATTTTAAATAACTTTTCATTAATCATTATTTACTTATTATCAGATAATTATTTGCTTTTTTGCAAACAAACAATTTTAATTGTCATCTTTTTTTGCTTCATTTTTTTCATTTTCTATTCTTATGGCTTCACGCTCTTCGGGCGTAAAACGGCGTATTTTTATGTTCAAATAAGCAAACAAAATGCTCATAAATGGGCTGATAATGCTGAAAAAAGTATAAGGAGCGTACACCAAAGTTGGGACTCCCAAAACCGTAGATTGCACGGCTCCGCAAGTATTCCAAGGCACTAATACTGAGGTAACTGTGCCACCGTCTTCCAATGCTCTACTCAAAACTTCGGGCTTAATTCCCATTTTTTCATACGTTTTGGCGTACATTCTCCCTGGCACAACTATCGAAATGTATTGGTCGGAAGCCGTTGTATTCATAAAAATACTGGTTGCAACAGTTGATGCAACCAAAGAACCGGTTGATTTTGCGTATTTAACTATCGAATTGGCTAATGTAAGTAATAATCCGGCAGATTCCATAACGCCGCTAAAAACCATTGCCGTTAATATCAACCAAATAGTATTTAACATTCCGCTCATTCCATTGGTTGCAAGTAGCTCATTTACAAAGTGGTTGGGCGTTGAAATACTGATGCTTCCAAACATCGTTTTCATTACCGCAATATACGAAGTAAGTGCGTAATTTCCCTGAAAACCAGCTATTTCTTTGATAATTTGAGGTTGAAAAATAACTGCAAACAAAGCTCCTCCAATTGTGCCTAAAAACAAAGCGGGAACAGGAGGCATTTTTTTTATAATAATGATAACCAGAAAAATAGGAACTAAAAACAAAATTGGGCTAATGTAAAATGTTGATTCCAAGGCAGTAATCATCTCAGCAATATTGGTTGCTGATGCTTGACTTTCGATGTTTAAGCCTATTATAAAAAAAATAATTAGCGTAATAATTAAAGAAGGAATAGTTGTATAAAGCATGTAGTAAACATGTGTAAATAAGTCAGTTCCAGCCATTGCAGGTGCCAAATTTGTGGTATCGGAAAGCGGAGAAATTTTATCGCCAAAGTAAGCTCCCGAAATGATAGCACCAGCCACCAATCCTTCGTCGATTCCTAGAGCCTTTCCAATGCCGAAAAGTGCAATACCAATGGTAGCAATTGTGGACCAAGAACTTCCGGTTGCCAGCGAAATAATCGACGAAATAATAACCGAAACTACCAGAAAATACGTAGGATTTAGTATTTGAAGTCCGTAATAAATTAAAGTGGGCACAATTCCACTAATAACCCAAGTTCCTGATAATGAGCCTATCAAAAACAAAATAAGCATCGAAGGCATTGCCGAACCTATGCTTTTTACAATAAAACGCCTTACATGTTGCCAGTTTCTTCCAAGCTTAATGGCTATAACTGAGGCAATTGCAGACGCAAAAATCAATGCCATTTGGTTAGCACCATTTAACGCATCGCCGCCAAAATAATCAATAAATTTGATGTTTAACACCAACAAGCCAATTAGCGCGATTATGGGCAAAAGTGCCTGAAATAGCGTTGCTTCTTTCCATTCTTTGTTCATAGTTCAAAATTTTTGTTGTGCAAGATAGAAATTTCAAATTACAATAAAAAAAATATTTTCGTATTGTTAAAAAAAAACAATTTCATATTTTTTTAAAGTACTATTTTGATATTTTAATTTTAAAGAAAATCGTATTATTTTATGCTTTAAATTTTCGATACAATCATTTTTTTTTATTTGTAGCTTTTCCATTTGTTTAGTTTATTGATTATATATATTTTTGTGTTTCTTAAAAATAAAATGGTTTCTATAAAAAGATATTTTTTTTGAGAATATAAAATCAGATAATTTCAATTTTTACGAATATAAAGTGGATTTTGAAATTATAAAATTTAAAAATAGTTATAAAAAAATATAAATGAATAAACTAAGTATTTTAATTTTAAGTGTCTTATTATCAAATCTAATGAATGCTCAAACAGGAAGTATTTCGGCAGAAATGTTGAAAGAAATCAAGAAATCGTACAATAGTAACGAACCCGCTACTCGTGCATTGACCAATGCAGTAACGGGAAATGAAATTAAAAAACTTGCCTTGTCGAACGAAAAAAATGGCAAACTCGATGACTTTTTTAAGTACAAAGTTTCGGTAAAAGGCATCACAAACCAAAAAAGCTCAGGGCGTTGCTGGATGTTTACCAGTATGAACATTATGCGCCCAAAGATGATAGAAAAATATAACTTGCCAGCTTTTGAATATTCTACTAATTATCTATATTTTTGGGATATTTTGGAAAAGGCAAATTTATTTCTCGAAACTGCAATAAAAACAGCCACTTTGCCAATGGATTCGCGTGAAGTGGTAACTATTTTTTCGAGTCCGGTAGGCGACGGAGGAGTTTGGAATTCGTATGTAAATTTGGTAAAAAAATACGGCTTAGTGCCCAAAGAGGCTATGCCTGAGACTTTTCAAAGCGAAAAAACTTCGCCTATGAACTCAATTATTAATTTGAAACTTCGCCAAGAAGCCTTGAAATTGAGAGAATTAGTAAATGCTAAAAAAGGAAATGTAGAAAAAGCAAAAACAGAAAGTTTAGGCGCAATTTATAGAATACTAGCTATTTCGCTTGGCGAACCGCCAATGGAATTTGTTTGGCGTTATAAAACAAATTCGGGTGAAATAAAAGAACAGAAATTTACACCGCAAGAATTTGCAAAACAAACACTTGACATAAATTTTGACGATTACGTAATGCTCATGGACGACCCCACGCGCGACTATTACAAGCTCTATGAGATTGAAAATGACCGCAATGTGATGGAAGGAATTAATTGGAAATACATTAATTTGCCTGCGAATGAAATAAAACCTTTTGCGCAAGCTTCAATAAAAGCTAACGATGCCATGTATTTTTCGTGCGATGTGGGCAAAGATTTGAACTCCGAAGTTGGGCGTTCCGATGTTGGAAATTACGATTATTCGGCTCTTTTTGGAGTTGAGTTTGGCATGACTAAAGCCCAACGCATTCTCTCTCGCGAGAGCACATCAACTCACGGAATGGCGCTTGTTGGCTTTGATACCGATGCAAACGAAAAAACAACTAAATGGCTGGTTGAAAATTCGTGGGGAAAAACTTCCGGTGCCGATGGCTATATTATTATGACAGACAAGTGGTTTGATGAATACATGTTTCGCGTGGTGATAAATAAAAAGTACATTGACGCGAAGATTCTTGAAATATTAAAACAAAAATCTGTACTTTTACCGCCATGGGATCCAATGTTTCAGTCTGATAATTAGATAATTATTAAATTAAATAGACTGTATTTGGGTACATTTTATTTTGTATTTTTCTAAAAAAAAACGATAAAATTTTAGTATAAACATTTAAAAAAAATTATGAAACCTACAACTAACCAACCTTCTAAAAATGTTGGAAAAAAAGCTAAAATTGTTCAAAATGAGGTTACGAATGATTTATTAACTTCTCTCGACAGTTTTTTTGATAAAAAATTGAAGCTGTTTTTTTATATTTCGCTGGCACTTACTACTTTATTTGCTGCAATGCTTTTTGAGGTACGGGTGAGCCTTACCGGCGACGATGCCATGTATATTATCCGAGCTTCCGATTTTATTCATGAGTTTAAATATCCCGATTTTCAAGGTCCTTTATATCCCATCGTATTAAGTCCTTTTGTGCTTATTTTTGGCATTAATGTATTAATGCTCAAGCTAGTATCTTTTGTTTTTATTTTATTGCAAACTACTTTTTTTTACTTTGCATTCAAAAAGAAAGTTCCTGCTAGCTTGCTTGTTATATCTATGATTTTAAGCTCTTTAAATGCCTACCTTTTGTATTTTGCTAGTCAAACTTACAACGAAGCGTTTTTTATGGTGCTTCAATCTTTGTTTTTCTTGTTCTTTTTTAAGTATTATATAGTTGAAAATGAAGGAGAAAGTGCAACTAATTTAGGAATTAAAACGGATATTAAACAAGCTTTAATTATTGGTTTGTTGTTGGTTTTGATGGGATTAACTCGCAGTATTGGTTATGTAGCACTTGCAGCCGTTATTTTGTATTTTATTTTTGATAAAAAATGGATTCGATTAGCTTATTCAATAGGTTCATTTTCAATATTTTATTTTTTATTTCAAGGATTAAAATCCTTACTTTGGAATGATGCTGATGTACAATTTAAAAATCAGGCAAATAGCTTATTATTAAAGAATTACTACAATGCAGCCCAAGGAAACGAGGATTTTGCAGGTTATTTGATGCGAATTGTTGATAATTCGCAGCTTTATATTTCCAAACATTTGTATATGATGTTTGGCTTGCGCCCCGATTTGGCTATTCAACCAAATATAACTACCTTAACTATAATTACTTATGCTATTTTTATTGTAGCAATAGTTTTGGTTTTCAAGCAAAATAGATTTTTATTTTTCACGGGTATTTATTTGGTAGCCATGATGGGAGCAACCTTTTTGGTGCTTCAAAAAACATGGGATCAAGGGCGTTTTATTGTAACTTATTTGCCTTTGATTATTTTGTTTTTGTTTTCGGCATTTTATTATTTATCGAAGCTGAAAAACTTCAAAATGCTTCAATTTTTACCTTATTTATTAGCAGTTATACTTTTATTTTCAAGTTTTGCGCGCACAAGCGAAAGAAGCAAAATAACTCGCGATATTTTATCTAAAAACTTAAATGGTAATATGTTATATGGGTTTACCCCAGATTGGACACATTATTTGCAAATGAGCAAATGGGCTGCCGAAAATATTCCAGATAGTTTAGGTGTTGCTTGCAGAAAGCCCTCTATTTCATTTATTTATGGCGAAGGTCGTGAGTTTATTGGTATTTTCCGTATGCTTACTACCGATTTGAATACGGCTTTGATAAAAGTTAAAAATACAGATGCTCAGGTTCTTGCAGTAAATATGCGCGAGTTGGAGGAAAAAAAGGTTCCGGCTGCAATTGTTTCAGCGCTTCGCATTATGACGCATTCGTTTGTAACTGGTTCAAAAAAAGATGCAAATGGAAACGATATTGAGTACTATCTATATGGTGTTTACCGAGTTCCATGGGAAAGCGTGCAAGGAATTGTGAGTATTCTTGACGAATATGGCGTTTTCTATTCTCTTAATGCTGAAGTTTTTGATTACATCAAAACGACGGTGAAAAATGGCGAAACTGTTGAGTTTTCAGCTATTAGCCCCGATGATTTGCTCAACGACTTGAAAGTGAAAAAGGTAAAATATGTGATTATGGCTAGTTTGCGCAAAAATCCGAATGTTAAAGACGGAATGACAATAAATACAGTAGATAGATACCTGTATTTCATTCAGTTAAAATATCCTAGTGCATTCCGAATTGTAAATCAAATAGGCGATAATGAAGACGAACCTGCTCAGTTAATTGAAGTTTTGTACTCAAATTAACAGGCGTTACCGGATAAATTTTAATAATTTTTCCGGTAATTTATTTTTTTACTCAAATGATTGAAAGAGAAGAGCGTTTAGCCAACGAACGGGCGCATGGCAAAAAAATTAGCGAAAATGCAGAAGAAGTATGGGGGTGGAGTTCGCCTGCCGGACAACTTCGTGCCCAACGTCGCGCCAATTATTTTATAGAATTGGGAGAAATAAATCAAAACTCTAAAGTACTTGAAATAGGTTGTGGCTCAGGGCTTTTCACTCAAAAAGTATATGAAGCCACACAAGCTCAAATTATAGCAACCGATTTGTCTGAGGACTTATTGCAACTGGCTAAAGAAAAGTTGCCTAATGTAAAATTTGAGGTGCAAGATGCAATGAATTTGCCTTATCAGCCCAATAGCTTTGATGTCATTTTTGGAAGTTCTATATTGCACCATTTGGAAATGGAGTTGGCGTTGAAAGGTATGCTAACTCTTTTGAAACCAAATGGTAAGCTAATTTTTGCAGAGCCCAATATGATAAATCCGCAAATTTTGCTGCAAAAAAATATTCCGGCATTGAAAAAAGCTTTAGGCGATTCTCCCGACGAAACGGCTGTAATTCGTTGGAAATTAGCTAAGCAAATGAAAAAAATGGGCTTTTCGGTAGTCAAAATTTTCCCTTATGATTTTCTTCATCCTTCCGTTTCGCCTAAATACATTGCTTTTGTGAAAAAAATGGGCGAATGGATAGAAAAAACACCAATTTTGAAAGAAATTGCAGGATCGGTAATTATTTTTGGGCAAAAGTAAAATAAAAATGTTTGGTTGTTTTGTAAAACGCTATTTAAATATATAAATAACCGTTTTTATATTTATTGGCTAGAAAATTTAACTTTTAAAAATTCTTTTAATTTTTTTAATCAAGATTTTAAAAATGATAAATCATTCATTTCTAAACGAAAGGCGAGAAAAAATACGCGAAAAAAATAATTCGATAGGAAAACGTCGAATGAATTGGATAAAAAGAAATCCCTATTTTTATAGGCAATTGATGCGAACCCTTAAGTTTGTGATTGAAGAAAATACCAAAATTTTGCACATCCGCTGCGGAGTTGGATACATTTTGAATGAATTAAAACCAAAACTTGGTGTTGGTATTGAGGACAGCGAAATTATGGTGCAGGAGGCACAAGCGAACTATCCCCATTTGAATTTTATGAATCAAAGTGTGGAAAAAGAACTCGATTTGAGTGTTAAATTCGATTATGTTTTGATTTCTTCTATTGAGGATATTGTTGATATACAATCGGTTTTGCAAAATGTGCGTACACATTTGAGCCATCATACGCGTGTGGTGATAATTAATTATAATTTTATCTGGACTCCTCTTGTTAAATTTGCCGAATTTTTGCATCTTAAAATCCCACAAAAACAACACAACTGGATAACTGACAACGATTTGAATACTTTTCTTGCGCTTACAAATTACGATGTTATCACGCGCAAAAAAATTGTTTTGTTGCCTTATAATATTCCTGGAATTTCGTGGTTTTTCAACAAAATTGTAGCTCGCTTACCTTTTGTTAAACATTTTGGTTTAATGACAGTTACCACAACTCGTCCTCTTTTCGACGAATTGGTGCAAGAATATAAAGTTTCGGTAGTTATTCCTTGCAAAAACGAAGCTGGAAACATTGAAGACGCGGTTAAACGCGTTCCGAACATGGGAAAACACACTGAAATTAT
>JAIFNL010000153.1 GCA_020047755.1 Bacteroidota bacterium | reverse complement strand
AATAGTTAATTATCTGCATAATAATCAAAATAAGTAAACTTTGGCAAAGTTCTGTTATTTAATTCATTAGAAAAAAATTAACGAAGTATTGTAAAGAAAACGAAATTTTAATTATAGTTAGTGTTTGAAAGAAAATTCATAACTATTTTTAATTTAATTATTTAGAGACAGTTTGTTAAGTAAATATAAATAGCACTTTCTTTCAAGCTGTGTAAAAAAACAGTAAATACTTTCAAACAACAAAAATAATAAAATTTAGTAAGTTAAAAAATAAACACGATTATTTTACTGTCAGTTTTTGGCTAGAAAGAACTTAGTAATCAATACAAAACATTGAAAATGAATTGGTTGTGTTTTTTAAGGCAATCGTTTGCGTTTTTATTCTAAAAAATCATTGAAAATTAATTAGAATTATCAAATTTATAAAATAATTTAAAAACAAAACCCGCAAAATATTGAAATTTTGCGGGTTCTATCATAATTGGTTAATTGGTTAAAAATCAGGCGTTGGCGAAGCTTGTCCAACCGAAACCATTGAAATAGATTGCGAAATAAAACCAATCATATTTTTGATTTGGTCGCCAGTTGCGCCTACTTTAGCCAAATGCGCAATGCCCATTTGCTTGCGAGCCTTCTGAAAATCAGCCGTTCCGCCTATTCCAAACAAAACCGAAGTGAAACTAAATGCGCTACGCTCGTCGGCATTCAAACCATCAATCATTTGTTTGATTAAATGAGGCGATTTTTTTGAGCTATTATCCTCACCATCAGTTATTATGAACAACAGCGTTTTGGTTTCTACGCCCGAGTTTTCGAGATTTGTACGGTAATTAATTGCATTTTGAAGTCCCAAATAAACGGCATCGAACAAAGCCGTTGCGCCACCTATATTCTTCGAGAAATCAGTCGGTTGGATGTTTCTAATGGGCATAAAACCATTTTTTACACGCACTTGGTCATTAAATTCGATAATCGACACAAACAAACGCTCGGCAATGTGCGATTTTTGCATGCTTTCTACAAACGAATTGAATGCAAAATTCAACTCATGTATGTAGTTTTGAACCGAATACGAAGTATCTACCACAAAAACGGCGTTAATCGTTTCGTCGGTTTCGATGTCTTCGGGATTAAAATTCCCAAAGTCGATATTGAAATCTAAATTATTATAATTTTCCATGATTTTTCAGTTGTTTTAAACGATTAATTGTTGAAATTTTATAGCTTTTTATGGTTATTTCAACGACGATTCGCTTGCGGTAGAAGTGAATCGAACGCCCATTTTGCGGGCTTTTTCGTAAATTGGGTCAGCCAAAGTTTCAAAACCAGTTACATTCGACATGCAATCTTCAATGATAATAAATTTTGAAGCTAAACTTGGAGCTTCGTTCAAAACTTGTTTCAAGCTGTTGGCAACACAGTGCGATTTTGCTTCGCCCGCCAAATATACGTTTTGATATTGCTCTAAAGTCTTGATTAAGTTATGGTTCAGTTGTGTTTCGGGGCGTTTTGGGTCTGGAATCTGTGCATGAAAAGCACCAAAATGTTCCGTAAACGGATAAGTTCCTTTTGCCACAGTTTGGAAAAACTTGCCTTGCTCAGTCCATTTTATAATCGACTGCATAAGAGGCTCATAAATAGCTGCACCTTCAGAACCAATGATGCAATGCGCAGGCCAAATCACGTGCGGAAATTCACCTTGTTTTTCCAATTCACGCAAGTAAGCTAAGCAAGTTGCGGGGTCGAAGCGGGGAGTCCAAGTTCCGTTTTCCACGTCTTTTGATGTAATTACCGTAAAAGGCGCAGGAAAATTGCCCTGCTTATCTTGCCAAAAACTGGGGTGCGCAATGTCATTGGGCTGGTGCATATCAAGGGTAACTCCAATGAAATCAATTTCTTGGCTATTATTGTCAATCCATTTGGCAAGTCGTTTCATATCCTTGTCGGCACCTTCTACAAAAAGAGAGCCACGGTTATTTCCTGCAGCATCGCCCGGGTTGCAAAATGAATTTTGCGGATCTATAATTAAAACAGCATTTTTTTTCATGGCTTTTGAGTATTTTAGGTTTGCGGTTTAAAAATTGTTCATTGTAAAGTTCTTATTTGTTCAAAAATTCAAAATTTGTTCAAAAAAAGTTCAAAACTTATTCAGTTTGTTTTTATTTCACAATTATTGAGGTTTTTGTTTCAATTTATTCAAAAAAAAACTTATTTTTGTAACATTAAAAATACAAAATCATTGACTAAGAACTTGAAAAAATGAGATTAGACGTTCAAAATTTGGGAATTATTAAGCGTGGAAACATTGATTTGAGTAAAAATTTTTTACTTTTCACGGGTTACAACAATACCGGAAAAACTTATTTAACTTATTTATTGTATGGGTTTTACAAATTATCTAAAAAACTTTCGGACGAAAGCTTGAAATTTGATTTTGTTGAAAAAAACAAAGATTTTTTCGACCTTTTTGAAGTCCAAAATAATTCTACCGATACGAATTGGGATTTAGAATTAAGCCTTTATTTTCACAAGGAATTTAACAAAATAATATCTATTTTTCAAGAAAAGCTAGTAGAATATTGTCATGAAATTTTCCTTGTTAAAAATATAAAACCGATATTAACAATTATTCTTTCCGACGAAGATAAAAATAACATTTTAGATAGAAATTCTAGTGCACAAGCAGGAAATCATTCATTTTCAATAAAAAATGGAATTTTAAAAAACAGAAAAATATATTTGAAAGATAAGTCTTTAAACGATGCTGACATTATTAAAAGTTTAAAAATCAATACGTTTAATCATTTTTTTGAATATTTACTTTCTTTGCCTGAAATTTATTTTTTCCCCGCCGAAAGGTCTGCGCTCAATCAATACGCTTACGACATTATTTACACACGAGCAGAAAAATATGAAGAAGCTCAAAATCAGACACTTTTAGAAAGTACTAATAGAAAACAAGAAACACCGGAATATCCATTAGCTATAAACGATTATATCAAATTGGTGTATAATTTGCGAAAATGGCGCAATAATGAAACACAATTTGCTGAAATGGCTTCGAAAATTGAAAAAATACTGGGTGGAAAAGTTTTTGTAGATGAACACGGAATTATTAAATTTTTGACAAACCAGACGCAACAATTTCTTGAACTTCATTTGACTTCTTCTACGGTTAAGAGTTTGGCTGTCTTTGTGTTATATCTGAGACATATAGCCAGTTTTGGTGATATTATTTTTATCGACGAACCGGAAATCAATCTCCACCCCGAAAACCAACGAAAATTAGCTCGCATAATTGCCGAATTGAGCAATTTAGGTTTGAAATTAGTGGTTAGCACGCACAGCGATTATTTCACAAAAGAATTGGCAAGTTTAATAATGCTCAGCAAAAATTTTGAGAACAAAAAAGAATTGTTAGAAGAATTTGAACTTACTGAAAATCAATTACTTAAAAAAGAAGCTATGGGTGTATATTCCTCATTGCGCGATGGACAAATTAGAGAAGAAAAAATAAATGGCTTTGGTATAGAAGTAGAAAACTTTGATAATGAAATAGATAATCAGAGCCACATGTTTGATAAAATTTATTACATGACAAGCGATGAAGAATAACCTAAGCGAAAAGTTATCAAAAATATTTAACCCAAACGTAATTGTCAGTTTTACGCCATTTAAAGACGGGAAAAAACAAAATTATCAAATTACTTTAATTGAAGAGGATAACTACAACAAAGAAAATTCTTTTACAGAAATTACGCTTCAAGGGTTTAATGACATATATTTTGCTATAAAATTTGATAAGTTTCCCTTTCTGCATGGTAGAAAAGATAGCATTGAAAATTTTGAAGATAGCTTGTTGATTGCTGAAAATATCAGAAAATCATGTGATTACATTATTTGGGCTAAATTTGAAGAATATAAAATTATTCTACTAGTTGAATTAAAATCTAGGAATAATGATTTTGTTTCTGAAAAATTTAAAAGCTCAAAAGCATTTATTGAATATTTAAAGTCGTTACTCAATGAATTTTATAACTTTTCGACAGAAGATTATAAAATTATAGCACTTCTAATCAATGATAAAGCAAATAAGAGCATATCGCAGGTAAATGGCTATTTTCGCAAGGGGTTTAAGGAAATAAAAAGCCCCAAATTATATTATATTAAATCTGATTTTGAGAAAATATTAGCAAAATGAAAATGAAAAAACTAGCAATTTTAATTTTAATCAACGCATTGTTTTTTAGTGTTTTAGCACAAACAAACGAGTTTTTAGTCAAAGTAGGCGACCAAGCACCCGATTTTAGTGTAAAGCTTACCGATGGTAAAACCTTCAAGTTATCGGAAAATAGAGGCAAAGTAGTTGTGCTTCAGTTTACTGCAAGCTGGTGTGGCGTGTGCACAAAAGAAATGCCTCACATCGAAAAAAAAATCTGGTTGCCTCATAAAAGCAAGGGAATCATTGTTTTAGCTGTCGATAGAGAAGAACCCGAATATACGGTAAAAAGTTATCAAAAAAGAGCACCGGTAACTTATCCTTTTGCAATGGACTTGACAGCAGCGGTTTTCAATAAATACGCGCTTGCTGGCACTGGAGTTACTCGCAATGTAGTAATCGACAAAAATGGCAGAATTGCTTATCTCACAAGGCTTTACAACGAAGCCGAGTTTGCCAAAATGGTTAGTAAAATAAATAGTTTGATGCAATAAAATTTTGAGAAAATAAAATAAAAGCCGCTGTTTTTTGTAAAACGAGCGGCTTTTTGCGTAAAATCATAATTATTAATCCTAAGCAACAAATAGAGTATGCTTACTTTAAGTATTATTGGTTATTATTTATAATACAAAAGTACATCTTTTTTTAGAACAAAAAAATCTTTCATTCATCTATTCTTACTAAAAGTACTTTTTTGTAAGTAACTTAATGTTTTATTAATATTTCTATGTTTTTTTTGCAAAAAAAAAGCACTCCTTCCAAAGAGTGCTTAGTCCGTTTTAAATTTTGTTCCAATATTGTTAATATTAGAATTTTATTGAGTATAAAATACCCTATTTTTTATTCTGAAACTACTTCAAAAGCAACTTCAACTTTTACATCGCGGTGAAGTTTAATTATAGCAGTGTATTTACCCACTTCTTTAATATGATCTTCTTTGAATGTAATTTGTTTTCTGTCTATTTCAAAACCTTTTTTGTTGATAGCCTCAGCAAGTTGAATGCTGTTAACCGAGCCAAAAATTTTGCCAGTTGTGCTAGTTTTAGCTCCTATAATTATCTCTTTACCTTGTAGTTGAGCAGCCATTTCAAGAGCATTCGATTTAATTTTTTCTTCTTTGTGCGCTCTTTGCTTTTTGTTTTCGGCATTTACTTTTACTGCCGAAGGAGTAGCCAATATTGCGTAACCTTGTGGTATCAAAAAGTTTCTTCCGTAACCATTTTTTACTTTCACCACATCGCTAGCATAACCTAGATTAGCTACGTCTTGCTTTAATATAACTTCCATTTTTTCCTAAATTTTTCAGGTATTAAACCTATTTTTAAAATTCTTTTTATTTGGCAGACAATTTTTTTATAAAAAACCATCAGCTCTAAATTTTAGCAATTTAATGCGTCTTAGGGCTTTTTTTAAAACCTTTAAAACTAGCTCATTAAATCGGTTACGTAAGGCAATAAAGCCAAGTGGCGTGAACGTTTTACAGCTACCGACAATTTTCTTTGGTATTTCAAAGAAGTTCCAGTAATACGGCGAGGTAGAATTTTGCCTTGTTCGTTTAAGAATTTTTTCAAAAATTCAGGATCTTTATAATCGATGTATCTGATTTTATTCTTTTTGAAACGACAGTATTTTTTCTTTTTAACCTCTACTGTAGGAGGCGTTAAGTATCTGATTTCTGATTGATTTGTTGACATTTTTTATCCTCCTTGTTTAGTTAACTGTTTCTGTTTTTTCAGCTTCAGTGCTGTTTGCTTCTTTCTTTAAATTAGCTCTTTTTTCAGCATATTGAAGAGAATATTTCTCTAAACGCACAGTCAAAAAGCGTAAGATTTGCTCATCATGTTTGAAAGCTCTTTCGTATTTTTGGATAAATTCAGGATTTACTTTGTATTGAAACAAGTAGTAAAAACCTGTTGCTCTGTTTTTTATTGGATAAGCCAATTTTCTTAGCCCCCAATTCTCTTCGTGAACTAATGTTCCTTGAGCGTCAGCAATCAGTTGCTTAAACTTTTGTACTGTTTCCTTTATCTGAACATCAGATAAAACGGGAGATGCAATGAAAACAGTTTCGTAATTGTTCATATTAAATCTTTTTTTGTTATTAATATTAAAAAAATTTTGAGCCGCAAAAGTAAAGATAGTTTTCTCATTTTCAAAACTTTTTTGCATTCATTTTGTATAAATTTATTTGTAATTTTATTATAGTATTGAAAATTAAATAATTAAATTGGAAATAGATTTTATTTTTTATTTATTTTTTCTAAAACAAAAATGAATTACTTTTGCTAATTATTTTGAAAAGATAAAAAATATAAATTCATGTAGCAAAATTTATAAAAATTGCGTATATTTGCAATTTAGTTCAATAATTGTATGTTTTTTGTATTCTATTGAAAATAAAAAGTATGGATAAAAATTTAATAAATTCGCACGACCGTTTCTTCAAAGAACTGCTGAAATAACGAAAAACTTAGATTTGAAAAGTTTAGAACTCGATAATAATGAATATGTTGATTCTAAATTGAAAACTAATTTTTCGGATATTGTTTATAATTGCAAATACGGAACGCATTCGCAGGTAAAAATTTCGTTGCTTTTTGAGCACAAAAGTTATCCCGAAAAGTTTCCACATTTTCAACTTTTGGGTTATATGCTTCGAATTTGGGAAGTTCAATTAAAACAAAAACAAAAATTGACGCCCATAATTCCAATCGTTTTTTACCATGGCGAAAAAAAATGGAAGCAAAAAGCGTTTGTAACGTATTTTGAAAAAGTAGATGCCGTTTTGCAAAAGTTTATTCCGGCGTTCGACTATCAACTAATTGATACATCGGACTATACGGACAGAGAAATACACGAACTCTTTACGAGTTTGCAGTTGCAGATAGGCATTTTAGTAATGAAAAATATCTACAACGAACAAAAAATAGTGCAAGAAATAGAACAAATTTTT
>JAIFNL010000106.1 GCA_020047755.1 Bacteroidota bacterium | reverse complement strand
ACGTTTTCTTTTAAGTATTTTATTTTGGCTCCAAAGTCGCTAGGAAGTGTGTAACCTGTTGTATCTGGGATATTTACAACCGTAGCACCTGCTTTAATTACGGCTTCAATTACACGCGCTAGATACTCGTTTCCGGTTCGTCCGGCATCTTCGGCATAAAACTCAACGTCTTCAACAAATTTTTTGGCATATTTAACGGCAGCCACAGCACGCTCTATAATTGCATCGTGGTTTGAATTTAATTTATGAAAAATATGGTAATCAGAAGTTCCTATTCCGGTATGAATTCTACCTCTTTTGGCATATTTTAGTGCTTCGGCAGCTACTTCAATATCTTTTTCTACGGCACGAGTAAGCGCGCAAATAGTGGGCAAACTTACGGCTTTTGAAATTTCAACTACCGATTGAAAATCGCCCGGGCTGGAAATTGGAAAGCCTGCTTCGATAATATCAACGCCCAATCGTTCGAGTGCTTTAGCTACTTCTATTTTTTCAATTGTATTTAGTTGACAACCAGGAACTTGTTCGCCATCGCGCAATGTTGTATCGAATATAAAAACTTTTTCAGACATAATAAAAATAGTTATAATTTTTTGTTAATTTGGGAGTCATTAATAGTAAAATTTATTAATAACTACTTAATTTTTTCATTGTAAAGAAACTTGTTTTTTTTTATTTCATTTATAAAACACAATTTGAAAAGATTTTTTTTTCAAAATATGAACTCGCTCTTTTTGTAATAATATTGTTAAAAAGCTATATTTCAAGTTTCTAAAGTTAATAAATCGGATATTTCAACCTAAGCTTTCAAGGAGGAGGACTAATTCTTTATACAAAGATAGTTCTGATATTAAAACTTGTCGCATTTTGTATATTTTTTTATTAAATTGAGTTAAAAATAAAGCTGCAATATTCAAAAAGATTTTATATTTAAAAAGCTTTTTTTGCTCAAAATAGTTGAATTAACTATTATTTAATATTAAATTTGGCGAAAAAACTTTAAAATTTAGAAAAAAAGAGTAAAATAATTAATTTCTTTTTTTTTTGATTTTAATTAGCTTTTTCGTAACTTTCTGTTTTTAATACAATTTTTTTTACGTGTGTTTTTCTTTGAATTTATAAATCTTTTAAAAATGGAAAAAGAATTAATTGGAATTGCAACTCGTTCTAAATCAAGAGCATTTATTATAGAACAGCGACTTTCTTCTTCTGGAATTTTGTGTTTTTTGAGCGAAGTACACATTGTAAATGACTCTGTGGTAATAGCTTATAAGATTAAAGTGCAACCTAAAGACGTGGAACGTGCCGTTGAAATTTTATTGGAAGTGAGAACTGAGCTTGGAAATGATAATTTTAATTTAGACGATGTAGTGCAAGAAGTGGACAAAATACTTGTACCTATTGACTTTTCCGAAACTTCGGAGCGTGTTTTTGGTTTCGCCTTGCAAATTGCTGCTCAATTAAATGCCGAAATGATGCTTTTTCATGTATTTACTTTTCCCATTGTTACTTCCATTGTGCAGCCCAATACGATTGCGTATAACTTGAATATAGATTTCACAATCAACGATTTAAGAAACTTGCAAGAAGATAAAATGCTTAAATTTAAGCAAAAAATGATGCAAAAATACATCGAAAATATGTATTCTTCCATAAAAATACAGCACAAAGTAATTGAAGGTGATTCGGCTGACGAAATTCTTGAAATGAGCCGTATTTACAAGCCTGGCGCTATTATTTTGGGAATGCACGGTGCCGATGAAAGTTTTCAAAAATTGCTCGGTTCAGTAACAGAGAAGGTAATTGAACAGGCAAAAGTTCCTGTTTTGGCTATCCCCGAAAAGTTTGAATATAAGGAGTTTGACCAAATAGAGGTTTTGTATGCTACTAATTTTGAAAACTCTGATTTTAAAGCAATTCGTAAATTATTAACCTTGCTTTATCCTTTTAAGCTGAAATTGCAATGTGTTCATTTTTGTAAAAATGAAATCAATAGCGAAATAAAACTAAAAGTGGAAAATTTTCAAACTTATTTTACTGTGAATTATCCACAATTTGAAGTTTTATGCGATGCAATAGTGGCAAATCAGCCGCAAAAAGGTATTTTTGACTACATAGTGCAGAAGAAAATCGACATAGTTTCGCTTACCACGCATAAGCGTTCTATTTTTGAAAGTATTTACAACCCGAGCATTACAAAAAAAATAGTGCAAAAAATTGAAATCCCTCTTTTAGTTTTTCATGCTTAATTGATAATGATATACTTATAGCCTTTTTTTTGAGGAATTACTTAATATTTATTCACAAAAGTAATTTTTTATTTTATACTTTCGTTTTTTTTTGTAAATTTACAACATAATTTTTTTAGCGTCGAATTTTAAATTTAAACAGTTTAAGTCGATTGTTTGTGTTGTTAAAATATTGATTATTAATATATTTGGATTTTATTTTTTTATATAAAAAAAGTAAAATAGAGCTTTTGCTCATTTTTTTTTTTGAAAATTTGTTTGTTAATAGATTGTTTGAATTTGAGTACAATAGTTAAATTCAAATTATAAATACAATTTTAAAAATATGTATAAAAAACAAAAAATAGTAAATTTAATACTTTTAATTTTATTTCTTTCCGCATTTTATTCAAATGCCCAACAATTGCCACCTAGCGTGAAAGCAAAAGTAGATTCGCTTGATAATGCGGCAACTAACTTAATATACGAAGGCTTATTTGATGCTGCTGTTGAAAATATGTTTGAAGCCGGAAAATTGTGTTACAATGCAAAAGGGTTCACTAAAGCAACCGATTTTTTTGAAAAAGCAAAGAAATTAGGAAAAAATACTGGAAATAGCCAACGACAGGTTAAGATAAATAACTATTTAACAGCTATTTATCATGATAAAGGCGATTTTGAAAGTGCTCTGGGAATTTACAACGATAACCTCCAATATTATCGAAAAAACGGGCAAAAGAAAAACGAAGCCGAAGAACTTTTAAAAATTGCCGATGCACTTGCAGCTATCGACAGAACTGCCGAGGCACTTCAAAATGCTGAAACTGCCCTAAAGATAGGCGAACAATTAAAGGATTCGGCACTTATTTTTGATTGTTTTTTGAACTTGGCTGACAATTATAAAAAAAATGGTAATGACTCCAAATACAAGCTTTACATTGGAAAAATTCAGAAATTTAATTACTCTAAATACAAAAATGTTGACATTTCGGCTGAAGACCCCGATAAATTGTCGCGCCTGAAGGCATACAATGTCAATGAAAAACGAAAACGCGATGCACTTGTTTCGCAAATGGATTCGCTTGCAAAGCTTAGAGAAAAAACACTTGCCGAAACTAAGGAAGAAAGCGAATTGAAAGATGCTAAAATAGCCCAACAGACCATTGTTAGAAATTTTATTATTGTAATTTTAATCATTGTAATGCTGTTTTCTATTTTGTTTTTTTATCAAAACCAACAACGCAAAAAAGCAAATATTTTGTTGGAAGCTAAAAATGTTGAAATTAATAAGCAAAAGATTGAATTAGAGCGACTTTCGATTGTGGCTAGCGGAACTGACAATGCCGTAATGATAATGGACGAATTTGGTAATTTTGAATGGGTTAATGAAAGTTATACCCGTCTTTTTGGCATGAGTTTAGACCAATTGGTGAACAATAAAAGCAAAAATATTATAGGAAATAATACTCCCGAAGATGTAAAAAAATTGATACTTGATGGTATAAGTGATAGAAAAACAGTTAGTTATAATCTTACTACTTCTACACCTTCAGGAAAATCCATTACCGTTCAAGCTACAATAACTCCAATTTTGGACGAAAATGGAAATATCCGAAAACTTATTGCTATCGATTCGGATATTACTAAAATAGTAGAAGCCGAAGCAGAAATTAAGCGTCAAGCGTATGAAATTATGCAAAAATCGGAAGAGTTGCAACAAATTAATAGTCAGTTAGACTCTCAAAATAAGCACATTACCGGAAGTATTACTTATGCACGAACCATACAAAGGGCAATTATGCCAGCAAAAGCTGAAATGGATAATTTCTTTGATAGTTTCTTGATTTACAAGCCAAAAGACATTGTTTCGGGCGATTTTGCTTGGTTTTCGAAAATCGAAAAATCGGAGAAAAGCAAGGCTTATAGTTTTGTAGCCATTGTAGATTGTACTGGGCACGGCGTTCCTGGAGCGTTTATGTCGATGATTGGTAGCCGACTTTTGAACGAAATTGTAAACGAAAAGCAAATTATTGACCCTTCCGAAGTTCTTGAACTTTTAAATATTGGAGTGCAAACTGCTTTAAGACAGAAAGATACAGACAATAACGATGGAATGGATGTATGCTTGTGCCGATTGGAAAACATGGATACCGACGAAAATTTGGATAAAACAAAAGGACACGAACGTAATATTTTAGTTACTTTTTCAGGAGCCAAACGCCCTCTTTTTTATTTCAAAGATGAAAATGAAATTGAAACTATTCGTGGCGACCGCAAATCTATTGGTGGTGTGCGTTCTAAGAGGAGCTCTGTAAATTTTACAAATGCCGAAATTGTTTTAAAATCAGGCGATTGGCTTTATTTAACAACCGATGGAATTATCGACCAAAACGGAATAGACCGAAAACGATTTGGGTCGGGGCGTTTTGTGGAGGTTTTGACTCAAATGCGTAGCTCGCAGCCTGAAGAACAAGGAAAAGCTCTGGATAGTGCACTCATTGAATATCAAGACAAAGAAGAACAACGTGATGATATTACTGTGTTGGGTATCAGGTTGTAATACATTATTTTTCAAAAAAAACTATCTATTTTTTGAAGAATAAAATTTTAACAATATATTTGCATAATCAAAAGTCGAATATTAAAATTAAGAAAATTGGAAGCTAATAATTTGGAAAAGAAGGTTCTGGATACGAATAAATTTGATTTATTCAAGTATCATAGTTTGTTCAGTCAGAATGTCCAAATTTCATACAAAGGACCTTTTGATGGTAAAGTACTTTCTGTATTAGGTACTTACATAAAATTTACCATAGGGAAAAACCCCAAGGCGAGCAAAAAAATATTTAATATTTTCATTGAGCTTGCTCAAAATATTGCACATTACTCTGCCGAAAAAAATTCGTTTGGTGTAGAAGAAGGAGTTGGTAGCTTAGTTATAGCTGAATATCCTGAATATTACGCTTTTTCGACAGGTAATATAGTTAAAAATGAAGATGTTATAGTTATTATAGAAAAAATCGAATTAATCAATTCTTTAGACAGAGAGCAGTTGAGAGAATACAAAAGAGTTCAACGAAATTTGCCTCAACGCGAAAAAGGAAACGCAAATATTGGCTTAATTCAGGTTGCCCTCACTTCAGCAAATCCTTTGGATATAGAAGTTACTTTAATTGACGATAAGTATTCGTTTTTTGCTATAACGGTAAAAGTAGATAAGTAAATAATCATTAAAATATATTGTAAATGGAAAACTTAATTGTTGAAGGTTCTCATGGAGTTTATTTTGTTCCATACGTAAATTTCAACGCAGAAACCGGTGAATGCGAGCTTGCCGGAGAATCTTATTTAGAAGATACTGTCTTGTTTTATAACCCTTTACTACAATGGCTCGAAAATTATATCAATAAAAAAAGGGAAGCTATTAAATTTAACATTAAGCTAACTTATTTTAATACAAGCTCTTCGCGCTGTTTACTCGATATTTTGAATATGCTCAAAGATTACGAAGACGAAGGTGGTGAAGTTGCTGTAAATTGGTATTACGATGAAGAAGACATTGATATGCAAGAAGAAATTGAAGATTATGAGATAGATACAGGACTTCATATTCATTTAATTCCTTCTACCGATTTAGTGAAGCATGATGATAGTGAACAAGATGAAGAAGATTAATTTTGTGCAAAATGACTGACGATAGAGTAGTTTGTAACTGTATGGGAGTTACAAAAAGTGAAATTATTGAAGCAATTGTGCAAAACGATTTGTTTATGCTCGAAGAAGTTCGAGAGCAAACCGGAGCAGGAACTGGTTGCCATTCGTGTATCGGCGAGCTCGAAGCTATATTAAAAGAAGCAACTGATTGATTTATTTGCGTATAAATGAAAGAATTATATTTTGTTTTCACACAAAAAAAGCTGTCTTTCGGACAGCTTTTTTTATGAAATTGCAGAATTTTATTTTTAGAGATTAAAATCATCGGCTTCTTCTATTTCGTCCGAGTCTAATTCTTCATCGTCGTCGATAAATTCCTCTTCCTCAAGCTCTTCTTCTTTGTGCAACGAGGCGTATTCATTGTCAGTTAGTGGGCGCAGATTTTTAGGAATTTCGGTGTTTATTTTCTTCTCTTCGCTATCAAAATACGGAAAAATGTCGATAATTGGACTCTCTGAAATGCTTGGCACTTCAAAAGGAACAATCATTTCCGACAAACTTTCGTGCAAGCGTTCGTAGGCATGATCCACATTATCAGCCAAAACAAGCATATAATTGCTCGTTTTCTTTTCCTTTCCACTTGCCTCATCTACATCTACATACGAAACCTTGCACTTGTACCAACGGTCGCCTACCTCAAAATTGAACACATCGGTATAATTTACTCGCTTTATGTTTGTTATCGAAAATTCGCCACTTATCATACTTTGCAACTGCTCGCTAATTCGTGCTTCTGCTTCTGTAAACGACACAGCATCAACTAGATATGGCTCATTTACTTTTTTATCTTTTCCAGTAGCTTCGTCTATTTTTTCATATTTTACTTTACATTCAAACCATGTATTCATCGTTCTATTCTTTTGTTTTTTTAGTTATCAAATAATTTTCAAAAGTAAAATTATTTTTCATTTTGTACAAAAAAAATCTGGTATTTTCAAAACTAACCTATGAATTAATTTTCACTGAGTGCATTTTGAAAAAAATATTGTTGTAAATGAGGATTTTAAAATAGAAAGAAAAAGAAATAATTTCACAAAAAAGTTTATTCCCATTCTATGTTTCAGTAAGCTCTATTTTATTTTCAAAATTTAGCGATAAATTAAAATAAAATTGCTAAAAATAGAGTTTTGTACTCATGCAAAGCACTAGTTTTTTTCTTCTTTTTAATCTTAAAACAACAAACGATGAAACTTTTAATTTTTATTTCAAATTTACTTCTCTTTACTTTTCCAATTTATTTATTTGGAAATCAAACAAATAAAACAGAAATTAGAAATTTAAAAATCCTTAACGAAGGCGACTCTGTGCTTGCCATTTATTTTGATATTGTAAATTTTAAAAAAGCAGAACATTTTGATATTGAATTAAATGCAAAATTTCAAGCAGGCAAATCAATCGATGTTTTAGCCTTGTCTGGCGATTTATTCGGTATTTCGGGAGGAAATGGGAAAAAAATACGCTGGAATATTTCAAAAGATATTTATGATTTTAATGGTTTTTTGAGTTTAAAATTAAAGCTGACTTCTACGCTTGGAAATTCTTTCCAAACCGAAGCTAAATTGGTAAAAGTTTTTGTGAATAATGCGGTGGAAGAAACAGAAAATTTAGACCCAAATAATGAACTACTCTCTGATATTGAATGGATTAAACCCAATACACGCAACACAACTGTAACTCAAAAACAGCTTTCTATCCAGGCTTGCATTCGCCCAAAAACTGAGGTTTCTGAAATAAATTTATATTTGAACAACAAATTTGTGCCCAACACGCGAGGTTTTAAACCCATAGAGGGAAATTGCAAAATAGCGGTAAAAAATGAATTTGAATTAAACGAAGGGTTGAATGAAATTAGGCTAGAAATTATTGATAAACAAGGAAATAAAACAGAAAATTTCATACTTGTAACTTATACAAAATAATAAAAATTGCGGCAAATTTAAAGTTGCTGTTTTTTTTACAAAGAGAAGATTTATTTCTTGAATAGTTGAAACAAATTTTGTACTTTTGTAAAGCAAAAACCCGCTAGTTTTGATAAATTGAGGTTTGTGTTTTGAATTAATCTTGAAAAGATAAAAATATGTTGAAGAATTTGCTGGTTTCTATATTAGGTGGCTTTGTGGCATTGATGATATACGTTTATTATTTTGAAAATCAGAACTATATAGTAATTAGAGAAAATGGACAAACTGTGCAAACGGTTGGTAATTATTTGAATACAGAATTGCCTAGTTTCCGTGCTTCGGTAAAAAAATCAATCGATGCTGTGGTGCACATACGCACACAATACGAAACGCCTGCGAGTACGCTTTACGATGTACTTTTTAGCGATAAACTGCCATTTCCTTTGCAAGCTGAAGGTTCTGGCGTAATTATCAGTGAAGATGGCTACATTGTAACTAATTTTCATGTGATTGAGAAAGCGTCTCAAATTCAGGTAATTATGACCGATAAGCGTACCTTTAGAGCCAAAATAATTGGCTTAGACCCAACAACCGATTTGGCGTTGCTTAAAATTCAATCGCACGGACTTCCTTTTGCCGAATTTGGAAATTCCGATGATTTGGAAGTGGGCGATTGGGTTTTAGCTATTGGAAATCCATACAGCTTGGGTTCGACAGTAACTGCCGGAATTATTAGTGCTAAATCTCGAAGTATCAATATTATAGATAAACGCTCGGCGGTAGAAGCATTTTTGCAAACCGATGCAGCCGTAAACCCAGGAAATAGCGGAGGAGCTTTAGTAGATACGGAAGGTCGCTTAGTGGGAATTAATACTGCAATTGCTTCTCAAACAGGAAGTTATATTGGATATTCTTTTGCTGTTCCTATCAATATTGTGCGAAAAGTAAGTGCCGATTTGCGCGAATTTGGAAAAGTACAACGTGCTATTTTGGGTGTTAAAATAGATGAAATTGATGCAAAATTTGCTAAAGAGCTGGGAATAAAAAAGATAGAAGGCGTTTTTATTTCAGATGTGGATAGAAAAGGAGCTGCTGATAGAGCAGGCTTGCAAATTAAAGACATTTTGGTGGCGTTTGAAAACGTTAATTTGAACTCACCCAACGAGTTATACGAGCAACTTGCGCGACACAGACCCGGCGACGTGGTAAGTTTGAAAGTAAAGCGTGGCGATACTTTGATAGAGGTAAACGTTACACTTGCAAACTACCAAGGCAAAACGAATGAAGAAACAAACTTACAACGCTTAGGCGCGGAATATAAAGAACTTACAGTTGATGAAAAACAAAAATTAAGAATAGAATGTGGATTGAAAGTGTCTGCTCTCTCGGCAGGTAAGTTGCTCAATGCCAATGTAAAAGAAGGTTTTATCATTCTTACATTGAATAAAGTAGAGATAAATTCTGTGGTAGAATTGGAAAAAGCTTTAATTGCTTCAGAATCAACTGTTTTTATTGAGGGAATTTATCCTGACGGTAAAAAAGCATATTATGCATTTACTTTGTAAAATAAATGATAAAATGACATAAAATATATGGAAAATTTAATTAAAATAACAAGAGATTCTGCAAATTATTATAAATTCTATAATTTATCAGAGAATGATTTAAATTTAGGGTTAAAATATAAAAAGCAGGTTAAAAATAAGCAAGCTCATATCGTTGAAAAATTACAAAAGGCTATAAAAGAAAACCCGCAAAATATTTTGTTGCAAGAGTGCTTGGTTGATGCTTATCTTTTTAAAAAAAAATACAATAAAGCACTTGAAATTATTGCAGAATGCACGGAGCAGTATCCTAATGTCTTTCCTTTTTTGATAAGAAAGTTGTTAGTTTTAAATGGATTAGGCGAATACGATAAGTTGGAACAGTTTTTTGGAGATAAATTCAAAATCAATGAATTATTTCCAGAGATTGATGCTTTTTTGGAAGATGATGTTTTGTTTATTTATTATCTTACCTTTTATTTGTCGGAAAGGAAATCAGACATAGAAAGAGCAAGATTAATTGTTTCGGAATTTACAAAGCTGGAAGTAGAAGAAAAGTTAAAAGTTGCTTTAATCTCTCAACTTAATAGCTTTGAGCAGGTTCTGAAAATTCAGCAAAAACAAGCTAGAATAGATGCGCTAGAAGCAAAATTAAAAGCCTACCAAGTTACTGAAAAGCCGGTATTTATTCATACCGAAATAGAGCAGTTGTATCGTCATGGCGTTGATATTCAGATAGATATATTAAAATCTATTTTGCAGTTGCCACGCGAAACCATAATTGCCGACCTTGAAAAGGTTCTTTTTGATGGTATTGCACGCTTTGAAGCATATCAAGATAATTCAGACATAACAGAAAATTCTTTTCCAATTCATGCTCTATTTTTACTTGCCGAGCTGCAATCGGAAAGCAGTTTACCGTTGGTTTTGGAATTTATTAGTTATGGCGATGATTTTCTTGAATTTTGGACAGGTGATATTTATTTAGAATATTTAGACGCTATTTTGTATAAAATTTATAATAAAAGCTTTGCTCCGTATTTAGAATTTTTCGACAATTATGAAATAGATGTTTTTATAAAATCTGCAATTATTGGCATTTCAAAATATATTTATGCCAAAGAACCACAGCGAAAACAGGAAATCCTCGAATTTTTTAATGTTATTTTGGAAGATATAGCTTTAAAATTAGAAAAAAAGACGGATTTTGATAGTGAGGCTCATGTTACTTTGTTTGAGCTAGTTTCAAGTACAATAGTAGATTTGAATTTGGAAGAATTGAAAGACAAAATTGAAGAAATTCATGCTAAAATTGGACATTCGAGTAGAGAAATTACGTTTATATTAGAAGAATTTGAAAAAACACAAATGGAAGATATCACTTTAATGGACTTAGAGGCGATTTATAGCGATATGCAAAGCTTTGGCTTCGATAATGATTTTTCTGACACTGACGAAGATGATGATGAAGGAAATTATGATGACGAGGAGGACAAAGATGCTTTTGATGAATACGAAGAAATAAAATAAAGTGCAAGAAAAAAAAGGGTATTTTTATAATTTTTTTTAGCAGTTTGAAAAACGAGATAACTTAAATAAGAATGAACGATAAACTTTTTGTAATAGGCATTGGAGGCACCGGAATGCGTGCTTTAGAGGCGTTTGTGCATACGTGCGCTATGGGTATGTACGACAAGACCGAAATAAATATTTTGGCACTCGACACCGACCTCGAAAACGGTAATTTCAATCGTTTGAAAGAATTAGTAAAAGATACTTATTTGAAGGTAAAGGGCTATAACAAAACTCATTACGCTTTGGATAGCACGTTTTTTAGTGCCAAAATTAATTTTTATGAGTTTTGTCCCGATTACTCAAATATAGGTAAAAATGGCAAATTTGCTAGTCTTTCGGCTTATTCGTATGCCTCAAAAGAGGAGCAGGAGTTAGCAAAATTACTATTGACCGACAGTGTGCGCGAATTTGATTTGAAGCATGGCTATCGTTCGCAAACTCATTTAGGCTCACTTTTGATGTATCATTCTATTTTACAAGAAGTTAAAGATAATCCAAAAGCTAGTTTATCGCAATTTATTCAATCTATTTTCGATGCCAGCGAGCAAGGAAATGCCAGAGTTTTTGTTTTAGGCTCTGTTTTTGGCGGAACGGGAGCTTCTTCTATTCCTATCATTCCCAAAGCTTTTAATGCAGCAATGAACATAATTGTTCCTGGAAAATCGCTTTCAAAAGCATTTTTTGGAGCTACTCTGCTTTCAAGCTATTTTAAATTTCCACCGCCAGATGAAAGTCAGCGTCAAAATCAGCTAGTTGTGGCTAATTCAAAGAATTTTGCACTCAATTCGCAAGTTGCAATGATGTTTTACAACGAAGACCAAACGGTTAAAACAACTTATCAAAAATTTTATATGCTTGGCACGCCTTCTAACGACTTTGAAACCAAGCAAGAAGGCAAAGAAACGCTTACCGGCGGCACCAAGCAAAAAAACGATTCGCATTACATCGAATTGCTTTCGGCTTTTGCTGCTTATGATTTTTTCAACGTGAAAAAAGCTGAACTTGCTGAAATTAAAGATGATAAACGCGAAGTTCAGTATTATTTTAGAGCCTTGAACGAAAATGGAAAACTGGAATTTAAGGATTTTGTAAGTTCGCATTTGGTAGGCGAATTTATGAAAAAATTTGGAATGTTGGTGGCGCTTTCGTTTTTGGTGTATCCCGAAAAAACAGATTTCTTTGCTGCTGCTCAGGCTAAAACATTAGAAAAGAATAAGATAGTTGGCTACGATGATATTTTGATAGAAGAAGTAAATGCTTTGAAAAAATATTTTGCTATGTTTCATTTTGCTTTCGACAAGGAAAAAAATATTACCGATGGTTGGCTCAGACAAGTTCATCGTTCGGCAAACGGGCAAGACAATTTCTTATTCAATGCCGAGTTGTTTGGCTTTACAAACGAGCGCGAGTTGAATAAATTTGCTTTTAATAAACAAATTTTTAGAGCAAATGATGAAAAGCATGAATATAAAACGGGCATTTTTAGCAATGCTTTTGATGAATTTAAAACCGAATTTATAAAATTTTCTGACGAAGAAACAATTAGCAATAAATCGGAAAAACTTATTAAGCGAATGTATAAAACTTTGGTAAAATTATACGAATTTGAAGGTTAAAACAAAACTAGGTTTTAATATTAATTTTTGATAAAATATTTGAGTTGGTACTTTGTACTAATCACTAAATACTAGATACTTATAGAAATGGCAAAAGCATTATTAATCAATAGTTCGGTAGGCGAAAAAGAAGCCGTTCAAGGTACTTGGCATCTTTTTGAGCAGGCAACACCCTATATACAAGGCATTAAAACGGGCGATTTGCTCGAAAATGTAGATGCCGAAATTTTGAGCAACATGATTTCGGGTTTGCCCAGCATTTGGTCGCGTGCCAAAGTGTTTGGTTATGCGTTCAAATACACCCAGAAAGATGCAAACATCGATACTTCGGGGCTGATTAATTTTTACGAAACCCTTGTAAATGAGTGGAAAGGTTTAATTGCTTTGTTGGCTCTTTTTCCCGATAGAATTGTGCTTAGCAAGCCATTGGAGTTTACACCCGGATTGCTCGACGATTTGTACAAAATTCCCAATGCTTTTGGGCGAATGCTCTTTGAAGATACCGATTTATGGTGCGACCCAAAAGTTTTGAACGAACAAAAAAAGCAAAAACCGCAAATTCAACTTATTTATTACAATAATTTGTTGATTGGTGCTACTTCGCCTTATTCGTTGATATTCACAGGAATAGATTATAGTGCATTTACTGCAAAAGGCGATGTACCTTGGTTTAGAAATGGGCGTTTTGACGACCCGCTCGAATTTGGAAATTTTGACAACAATCAGTTGCAAAAATTATATCTTTTAGTAAGTAATCTGGCAAATAAATTGCCTGAATTTGAAAGAGAAATTAATTTAAATCGCGAAGGCAAAGAAAAACTAAAATTAACTCCACAATTTGAGTTTATTCAAAAATGGAGTAATGAAATTAAAGCACGTGGTTTTCAATTAGTTAATGAGGGCGCACTAGATGCTGAATTGGAATTTGCTGCTCCTTTTACTCAACTTTTCAGAATAAAACAAGATTTATTTTTGAATAACGGAAACTTTAGCTTTGATGAGCAAAATGGGGGACAAAAAGTTGATTTGCAGAAAATTTTGATGCAAGACGATTTTATCTACTCGCTTACTGAAGTTAGTGAAGAGCAACCGCTTGAAAACTCGGCAGTTTACTACATGACTTGCTTTGACCCACAAGATGCCAAAAAGAAATGGTATTTTCCTATTCCTTTGAGCGACTACGGATTACGTTTGTTCAAAAATAGAGTGGGAGAGTTGCTTTCGCAAGGTGTTGAAAATGCGCACGAAATTCGTTCGAGCATTAAAGTAAATGATTTTAAGCTAGTTGTAGAATTGTTTTTGCTTGTTGATGGAAAAAAACAAACGCCCATAGTACGCGAATACGAAATTAAATTATTGACAGGAGTTCAACGAAATATCATTATTTGGCCTAATTTTGTTTCTAAAAATTGGAATCAATATTATTTTTACAACGAATATCCATCGAATGCTCGTGATATAAAATTTGTTCCATTTTACAAAAACATCTCAGAATCAAATGGTTATGACGGTGGAAATTACATAGCCGATAATAAGGAAAAACTAATTTATGGTGGTTACGAAGGCTATCATGCTGATTTAAAGGTAGAACACTTAGTAAAATATCCTGTGGCAACAGCTACTCGCGAGGATTATCCTTATGAGGTGATTCGTTCAAATCGTCCGGTTGCTGGAGTCGAAATTAGAGCCTTGATAGGTGGAAAAGATAGAACTTGTGGCTATCTGATTGTAAAAGAACCGAATGACGAAAGTATGCGCGGAAATCATATTCTCGATTTTTCGCACGAAACAAACTTTGAGCAAGCTGTTGTAGGAATTGATTTTGGAAGCAATAATTCATGTTTAAGTTATTCAAAGACAAACCGTTCCGAAGTAGAGCCAATTCCATTTAAAAACCGAAGAATTTTCTTGCTTGGTGCCGAAGTTATTGACCACCGACGCGAAAAAACGGCGGTACGCAATGAGCTTTTGTTTTTTCAAAACGAAGAAACTGCAAACGGACAAATCAAATCGTGGGTGCATGACCATAAGCCTCAGTACGTTGCAACTGGAATGGAGCAAGAAGAAATTGCTGGCGGCGTGCCTATTTTTGAGCACAATTTGATAATTCATGGCATGGATAGCCGCACGATTACTACAAATGCAGGCATTTTGCATCATAGTATGAAGTGGCTCAACGATATACGTGGAAAAGAAAAGAAAAAAGCGTACTTGAAAAGCGTTTGGATTATGGCAATTGCCGATTTGTATGCTAACAAGATGTTACCCATTGAGTTACGTTGGTCATACCCAGGTTCGTTCACTAAATTCGACGTTAGGCAATACCAATTGATGTACGATGAACTTTCGGAAATTCCGATTGAAAAACACAGCATTAAAGTAAGTTATGAGCCTAGTACTGAGGCAGAAGCAGTTTGCAATTACGCGCTAACCAACATTGGACTTGATGAAAAAAATATCTTACTCGGAATTGATGTTGGAGGTTCTACTTCTGATATATTAGTGCTTGGAATGGACTCAAAAGCAAGAGCTTACAAACTTTCTAAGCAAAGCTCGCTAAGAATGGCGGCGGGCATTTTGTCGGAAGTAATCAAGGATTCTAATGCTGTGCGACAGGCTATTTATAAATATCATGAAAGTCCGGTTTGTCCTATCAAAGTAGCTAATATTAAGGACATTATCGAAAAGCCAAATACTGCTCCTTTTTATTTGAACGCCATTTTAGACCGATTGAAAGACAATGAATTTAGGGCATTTTATAGCGCGTTGGCTCAATTTACACCCGAAGTTTTTGTAATTCCAGCTTATGTTACAGGTTTATTGCTCTATTATTCAGGGCAATTGGTTTCAAAAGCCATAAAAGAAAACCAGTATCAAAACGTGCGGATTGTCGATTTCTTGCCCTTTGGTAAAGGAGGACGCATTTTTGATTGGCTTGATGTTTTTCCAGGTAAAGGTGAAGCCCGAAATTACTACAATTCTTGCTTCAAAGCCGGATTTGGCGAGGGAAACCAGCAAATTGACCTCGAAAAGAAAGACAGCATACGGCACGATAATAAATCGGAAGTTTCTAAGGGACTTTCTGCACCTCAGGAAGTTACCGTTTCGCCCGACGTGCGTGAAAATTCGGATTTGTTTGGCGAAAGCGGCTTTGTGTTTCAACCCGAAAATGGTGAAGAACAATTACTTAGAGCTGACGATGTAATTAAAATCCAGCACTTGCAAGACATGAAATTTGGAATTAGAATGCCCGATGAATTTGCTGAATTTAATAAGTTTTTCGACATTTTTATTCGCTTTGTAGGTCCAAATTCTACTGGAATTATCAAAAATGCAGCGCAACTACAAACAAAGAAAGCACAGCTTGCACGTGAACTGAAAGCTTACATCTTGAATGACTCGGAATGGCAAAAAGCAAATGAGCAAGCTTTTGGAAGGGCTTTGTTTCTTAGAAAAATTTATTATTCCAGAACTGAAATAAGTACCAGTGCTATTTTGATTTTAGATTTTTTTTTGTAATAAAATGAAGTTTAGGTACTTTTCAAAATAAAACAGATAATTTAACTAGCTTCACTGCTTAATAAATTTTTAAAACTGATTTTAAATAGATGGCTTTTCAAATTACAAATAAACGTTTTATACTCAGGGCTTTGCAAAGCCCTGATGCTTTTTCATTGGCAAAACATGCTAACAATCAAAAAATTGAAGCAAATTTAACCGATGTTTTTCCTTTTCCTTATACTCCTTCCGATGCAAACAATTTTATACTTGCCAAGAAAAATGAAACACCAATCAAAACTTTTGCCATTGTAATTGATGGCAAGGCTGTTGGTGTAATTTCCATTTCACCACGAGTAGGAATTTATAGAATCACTGCCGAAATTGGCTATTGGATTGGTGAATCTTTTTGGGGACAAGGTATTATGAATGAAGCAATTAAAGAAATTTTGAATTATACTTTTGTTACGTTTCCCGAAGTGCTCAAAATTGTTGCTTTTGTGTACGATTTCAATATTGGTTCGGCTAAAGCTTTAGAAAAAGCAGGTTTTGAATTAGAATCTATTTCTAGAAAAGCTGCAATCAAAAACGAAAATGTTTGTGATATTTTAAATTATGTTTGTTTTAAATGAAAAATAGGTTGAGTAAAAAAAACGATAAAATACCTTTTTTTTTACTCAAATACAATAAGTAAACAGACTATTGATTTGCATTTTCAAACCAATCAGCGATTTTGTCAAAATTAAAATCTGCAATATCCTCAACTACTACATGTGCACCGTTTTCTTTGAGTGAAAGTTCGTTATCCTCTCTGGCTAAGCCAATTACAAGCCCAAAATTTCCAGCTACGCCTGCTTGCACGCCCGAAATTGCATCTTCTATCACCACGCATTTGCTGTATTCTGCGCCTAAATTGTCTGCCGCTTTAGTAAAAATGTCGGGTTCGGGTTTGCCTTTTAAGCCCAATTCTGCCGAAACTTCGCCATCTACGCGCGTTTCGAAAAAGTGCATCAAGCCAGCTGCGTTCAACACCGTTTGGCAATTTTTACTCGACGAAGCTACTCCAATGCGTATGCCTTCGGTTTTTAATCGCTCAAGTAGCTGAACAGTAGAAGGATAAACCTCTACACCGTCGCGCTGCAATATTTGGTTGATTACTTCATTTTTTTTGTTTCCTAAACCGCAAACACTCAGTGTTTCAGCCGAATCACTTTCGTTTCCGTAAGGCAATTCAATTTTGCGCGAACTCAAAAAATCTTGCACGCCTTTGTATCTAGGCTTCCCATCTACATAAGGCAAATAGTCGCCTTCGTGTGTAAATGGCTTAAAATCAACATTTTGTTCGTTGCTATATTGCTTCAAAAAAGAGTTGAACATTTCAGCCCATGCCTTGCTGTGCACAAGCGCAGTTTTAGTAATTACGCCGTCTAAATCGAAAATAACGGCTTGAAATTTATAATTTTTCATTGTTTTTATTTTTTTACAAAAGTAATTCATTATTCACTTTTAAGCAAAATTTTAATTTTTTTTCATGAAAATTATTAAACAAATTCCTTAAAATTGTTATTCTTTGAGCTAGTTTTTATATATTTGTCTAATTTTAAATTTTGTAAAATATAGAGTAAGTATTTATTTTGAAAAACTAAATGATGTATGATTTATTTTCGCAAGAAAAAAAGGCATCGTGGAAAACAAAATTGGGTTTCGGTACCTATTTTTATACAGGAAATACCGAAAAATTTGATTTATCGTCTGATTTTCAGCTTACACGCAAAGACACGCTTATCGAATCAAATTTATTTCTCAAAGGTGCCTATGGAGAGGTGGAAAAGGTGCAAAACAAACAAGAGTTTACGGGCGGATTAAAGTTTGATTATAAGCCACTTAGTGTATTTTCTCCTTTTGTACTATTTTCGTTTTACAACAATAAATTCAAAGACATCGAGTTAAGATTATCCTCGCTTTTGGGTGCAAAATATTCATTTTACATGACCGACGCTAGTGATTTATCCATAAGCGCTGCTATTCAATACGATACAGAACGCTTTTATGAGGCTACTCCCGATAAGGAAAAAATTAGGCTTTCTTTTCGCCCGCGTGTACTTCAACCCAATGTGCAAGAATTTGATGATTATATGCTGGTTTTCAACACTTCTCTTGAGGCAAAATTGTTAGAAAAAATTTCGTTGAAGCTTACTTACAACTATGATTATGAAAGTATGCCTATACTCGAAACAATTAAAAAGACAGATACTTCGTTTATTACATCGTTAGTTTTGAATTTTTAAAATGGGATTTTTTAAATTTTAAAATTTAAAATGATGATATTTAATTGATTATAAAAAAGGGAGAACTATTTTTAAAATTTTTCAGTAAATATTGAAGTTAAAATCTACTACTGAAAAAACAATTTTAGATATTCTGTAAAATATTTTATTCAAATTACTAATTTTAATTCATAAAAAAAACGTAACAAATGAAAACTCTAAAAAACATTTCTGAGAAGTTGAATTTTACTACATTTGTGTTACTTGCTGTATTAGTGGGCTTTGCAGTGAGTGGAACAAGTTGTAAAGCAAAAAAAGAGGCAAAAGAAAAAGCACGCATTGAAGCCGAAAGAGTTGCTAAAGCAATTGAAGATTTAAATGCCTTGATGCTAGATGAAACAAGCACTGTAGATCAGTTGCAGTCAAAATTAGACATTATTAAAAGCCGTAAAATTCAAAACGATGAAGTGAATAGCTTGATTGATTTGAACCAACAACGTATTGACAAAAAAAGAGCTGAACTTGCTGAGCAAAAGCGCAAGGAAGAGGAAAAGAAAAAAGAAGAAGAGAAAAAAATCATTCTCAAAACCGATGAGCAGCTTGATTTATATTTGAAACAAATAGCTGCTGCACCAACTGCTGCTGATGCTAATGCTCTTATAACTAAAGTTTTAGAGATGTTTTCTTCCGAAACTGCTGATGTTTTGATTATTGTAAGCAAGAAAGGTGGTGAGGTAGATTACGACAAGCCAACCAATATTAAAACCTATTTGAATTATGTGAAAGACCAAAAGTTATACAGCAAAAAAGTAGAAGCTTTGGAGATGGATTCTAATGGAAAAATTAAGTTATTAGAATTAATGAATAGGTAATTTTTAACTATTTAATTGATAATTTTTTATAATTTATATAACATGAAAAAAATATTTTTAGCATTTTTAGCACTTTTGTTTATTGGTAATTTTGCCATAGCGCAAAACGAGATAAGTCCTGAGCGTAAGAAGGCGATTGATAGTTTGGCTCTCGAAAAAGTGCGCGATTTGGGGAAGTACATTGCGGTAGTGGGAAATAAGAAAACTCCGTTTTCTGAAGCTAACAGAGTGATAGATAGAGCAGTAGAGCTTTTTATGGAGGGTAGCGAAATGGGAGTTTCGCTTTTGGGACGTAAAAAAGTAAATTACTATCCGGTGCGTGAATACTTGCAGCGCTTGATGCGTTTGAACTACGATAAAGTTGAAATTGAGTGGTTTAACATTGAGTATGTTTCTGACCTTGTGCGCCAGCCCGATGGAACTTACGTGGGTGTTATTACTATTTATCAGAAATTTTCGGCTTACGATAAAGAAAAAGGGCTTGTTTATCAAGATGTTACTAAAAAGGATATTACTATTTATGTAAAACGCAAAGAAACTCAAATTGCTGGTCGCATTGTAGGTTTCTGGGACGTTTTGCTGGGCGATGTGAAAGTTTCTGAAACCAAGCGTAAGTAGCTAATTATTTGATTATATGATTTTTATAGAACTTTCCGTAGGACACTATTTTCTTGCGGAAAGCTATTTTTTAAATAAAAAAGCGGTTAAAAAAAACAGAAAAATGATAAAAAAATTAGTATTTTTGTTGATTAGTTTTGCATTTTTTTATACTTCAAATGCGCAGGTTTACTTAGACAATGTAGTTGACGATGAATCGGATTTGTATGCTCAAACTAAACAAATAAATCAATTTTTTAGGCGTTTTAATGCCGAAGAGAGCAAAAAAGGGAAACGACTTTATGAAGGCGATAAAAATTTTAGAGATGCCGAACTTCGTGCAGATTATTTAGAAAATCTTTACGATTTAGAAAATAAAAACATAACTTCTGGTTTGGTAAAAGAATTTATTTCAAATGTAAATTCAAAACAGTCAGCTCAATACATTGATTTTTATGACCAAAATTGGTATGCCGAAATTGATGCTAGTTTCAAATACAAAGGCAAAGATGCCAATGTGATAATGTATATGAAAATAGAAAAGGAAAATTTGGGCTATAAATGGGTGATTTCAAATATTTTCTTCAATGAATTTGATAAATTATTTTACCCAGATACTTCTGGAACAAAAGCTCCTCATTTTATTCACCCAATGAGCCACGAAATAAGGTTTATGTCGCTTCGTAAAATTTTTGACCGTACTAATAATTTAGAGTATTATTCTAAGAAAGAATTTTCACCCGATTATTTATCTCTATTCCTGTTTGAAATTAAAAATGGAAATTTAGTTTTCAGCGATGTGAACGACCTAAAATTTCATTTTTTGCAAGTCGATGGTTGGTATTTTGAAATACAATATTTTAACCGAAAAGGATACAATACTGGCTGGTTAATATCTAATTTACTGAAAGTTACTGATGACGACAAAGCCAATTTTAAATTTTAAGATGAGTAATTGTACTATTTTCGTACAACATCAATTTTAATCGTTTATTTTATTTTTTTATCAAAATTTTAATTTAAAAACAATAAATTATGCTTTCTACTGCAAAAAAAATAGTTTTATCTTTGCTTCTTTTTACCTTTTTTATTCCTTATACAAGCCTAGCTCAGAACGAATTATCTGAACAAGATAGGATAAAATATGAGAACGACATAAAAGACATGGTAAAGTACATTGAAGGTACTTTTAATTTCTTGGGCGATGAAGAAGCACTTGCCAGCGAAAAAGAAATTATAATTAGCGAAAGTTATTTGAAGGCTTTTCGCGATAGTGAAGTGCAAATAGAGGACGACCTTGACGAATCGCGCGAAACGTCTATGAATAAAGGTGTTCAATCGTATTTGCAAGACATTGATTTTTTCTTCAAAAATGTGAAATTTACCTTCGACATTGAGAGCATCAAATATGCTTATAATGAGCGCAAAGAGCCTTATTTTACAGTTACTTTGAACCGAAATTTGAATGGAACCGACATTAAAGGCAACCCTGTGAATAATAACAAACCACGCTACATTGAAATTAGCTTAAACGAGGAACAGCGTGATTTAAAGATTATTAGCTTCTATACAACGAAATTGGACGAAACGGCTGACTTGCGTTTTTGGTGGGACAATTTGCCAAATGCTTGGAAAACAGTTTTATCCAAAAATATAAAAATAGAAGGAAAAATAACCGATACTCAAATTAAGAACATAATCAATACCGAAGAAATTGATATTTCAGGAAATAAAGATATTGATAATTTATTGCCTTTGAGTAGATTAACTAAGCTTAGAAAAGTAAATTGCTCAAATACACCGGTAAACAGTGTTGATGGTTTGAGGAATTTAATTAACCTCGAAGTTTTGGATTGTTCTAATACTAAGATTGTTAGCTTTGATGCTTTGAAATATACTACCAATTTGCGAAATCTTTATTTGGATAATACTTTGATTTCTGACATTCAGCCACTTGAGAACTTTCTTGTCTTGCAACAGTTGCACATGAACAAAACTCTTGTAACTAACTTAGCTCCAATAGAATATGCCGAAGAATTGACCGATTTGCGTATCAATGGTACTCAAATTTCGGATATTTCTATTTTGAAAGAATTGGAAAATATTGAAAGCTTTTATGCCAATGGTTCAAAAATTTCGGATATTTCTACTTTGCTCAATTTTAAGAAATTAGCTGTTTTGGATATTGGAAATACTTCTATTTCAAGTATCTCATCGCTATCTGCGCTCGAAAATTTGCAAAAATTAACCATTGATAATACCAAAATTGCTGAAATAGAATCACTTTCGGGCATGAAATCGCTTGTGAGAATTTATTGCGACAACACTGGAATTAAAAGCCAGCAAGCTTCTGCTTTTACTCAAAAAAACCCGAAAACTTTGGTTATGTACGATTCACAAATTTTAGTTTCGTGGTGGAAAGAAATGCCTGATGTTTGGAAAAAAATATTGGCTGCCGAAATTTCACTTTCTGGCGAGCCCGGAAAAGAAGAATTGCAGTTGATGGCAAATGTTTCAAAGATAGATGTGCATGGAAATAAGGATATTACAACTTTAGAGCCTCTTTCTAAATTGAATAAATTAGAAGTTTTGAACATTGAGGGCACGCCTATAAAAGACTTGATGCCTTTGCTTAATTTGTTAGATTTGAGAGATTTGAATCTTGCTAATACAGAAATTACTGTTTTAAACCCTCTTTTGAAGCTTACTAAGCTACAAAATTTAGATATTTCTGGAACGCAAGTTATTGAAATATTGCCACTTAAAGCGCTTACAAATTTAGAAAGCCTCAATATGGATAAAACCAAGGTTTCGAGCATTACGGTTTTGAACGATTTTAAAAACTTGAAATTTATTTATGCTGATAATGGCGCACTTACCGAAGAAAAGGTGGATATTTTTAATGCTTCAAATCCTGAGTGTTTGGTTATTTATCAAACCGAAAATCTAAATTCGTGGTGGAATAGTTTGGATAAAACTTGGCAAGAATTTTTCAAAAAAGAGTTTCAAATTCAGGACAAGCCAGACCGCTTGCAAGCTCATAAGTTGATATATACCAAGGAATTAAGCTTTTCGGGCGATGACTTTAGAACCTTAGCTCCTTTGGCACGATTGAAATGGCTTGAGTCATTGAGCTTTAACGATACACGCGTGGAAGATTTGAAACCTATTGCGGCTCATAAAAATCTGAAATCGCTTAAGATGCCTGAAAATCCGGGAATTAACGACTTATCGCCAATTAGTGCGTATAGTCATTTGGAAGTTCTTGATATTCAAAATACTATGGTGAAAGATTTAAAACCAATTAGTACAATTATTAGCCTTAAAATTTTGAAAATTAATGGCACAAAAGTTACTTCGCTTAAATCGTTGGCAGGGTTGAAAAATTTAGAGCAAATTGATTTTTTCAATACAAAAGTTTGGTTTTTGAAGCCACTTTATTCGATGAAAAAAATCGAGAAGGTAAAATGTTATAACACTAAGATTATGAAACCTTTAGTGAAAAAATACAAAGAAAAAAATCCAACGGTAGATGTTGTTCATTATTAATAAATAATAAGCTAAAAATATTCTCATATTTTTTATTAAATTGCTGAAACATTGTAAGCTAGATACAAACTAAAAAATATTTTTGACAGTTTATTTCTTTTTTACTGAAAATAATAAAATGAAGGGCAAATCAAATTTGCCCTTTTTTTGTTTAAAAGTGAAACTTTTATTTTCATTCGATTAAAAAATTCTTATTTTTGTTGCATAAATTAATCTAAACTAATTATTAAATTGATTTAAGTTGTTGTAAATTATCAATTTATAATCAATTTTGAAAAAAACTGAAACATGCAAACTTTAAATGAAATTTTAACAATAATCGACAGTTGGATAGGCGGCTCGTTTGGTTTTGTGTTGGCTCTTTTGGGAATTGGGCTTTTTTTTACCATTTATTTGAAATTTCCGCAAATTCGATATTTTCGACATGCCATTCGCATAGTAAGCGGAAAATACGATAAAAAAGGCGATGCTGGCGACACTTCGCATTTTCAGGCTTTATCCACTGCCCTTTCAGGAACTGTTGGTACCGGAAATATTGCGGGCGTGGCTTTGGCAATTCACTTGGGAGGTCCAGCGGCACTTTTTTGGATGCTTGTAACTGCCATGTTGGGTATGACTACTAAGTTTGTGGAGGTTACGCTCTCGCACAAATACCGCGAGTTTGCCGAAGACGGCAGCGTTTCGGGTGGACCTATGTATTATATGAAAAATGCTTTGAATATGAAATGGTTAGCTGCTATTTTTGCTGTTGCCACCGTTTTATCGTCGTTTGGAACTGGCAGTTTGCCACAAATTAATAGCATTTCTAATGCTCTTTTTGCTACTTTTGGTTTGAACCATATAATTACCGGTGGAGTTTTAGCTATTATATTAGCAAGCATCATTATAGGAGGAATTAAACGGATAGCAAAAGTTACTGAAATGCTCGTTCCTGCTATGGCTTTGATTTATTTTGTTGGAGCTTTTTCTGTTATTTTTTACAATTATCAAAACATAATTCCTTCGTTAATTTCGATAGTTTCCGATGTTTTCACGGGTACTGCGGCTACAGGAGGATTTTTGGGAGCTAGTTTTGCGTTTGCGTTCAATCGTGGAGTTAATCGTGGACTTTTTTCTAACGAATCGGGGCAAGGTTCTGCGCCTATTGCACACGCTGCCGCACGTGCACACGAGCCAGTTTCGGAAGGAATGGTGGCTATTTTAGAGCCTTTTATTGATACTATAATTATCTGTTTTTTAACGGGTTTGGTGCTTTTGTCGTCTGGTACTTGGAGCGAAAAACATCAAAACCAGTTTCAAATGGCAGACATGGAAATTTTGAACAGGCAAATTGACGAAAATCAACCAGAAGAAGTGAAATTAGTTCAAAATCATTTGAATTCTGGTAAAAAAATCGAACTTTTTTCGGGTGATTTGTTTGTAGAAAGAGGAGTGATTGTAAATGAAATTAGTATTATTCAATCTCGCTCTATTGCAGAAAATATTCAGGTATTTTTAGATAAAAAACCTTTTACCGGTAAAATTCCTGTAAAAAATGGAAAATTAGTGCTTTCGGAAGTAAAAGGCGGGGATAAAATTTATTTGACAGGAAAATCGTTGGTACATTCGGCAACTCTCACAACAGTAGCTTTTTCCAAAAGTTTTTTGGGAGGCTGGGGAAAATACATTGTAGCCATAAGTTTGTTGCTTTTTGCTTTTTCTACGGCTATTTCATGGTCGTATTATGGCGACCGAGCTATGACTTATTTGTGGGGAACAAAATCGGTTATTTATTACCGGATTGTTTATGTAATTGCTTTCTTTTTTGCAGCTTTTACCGACACTACCATTATTTGGACTCTTTCGGGAATAACTATTGCACTAATGACTATCCCTAACTTGTACGGAATCTTTATGTTGCGAAAAGATATGAAGCAAACGGTTGCTAAGTATTGGGAAGATTTTGAAAGCGAAAGAAAATAAGTGCCGATACTAGTTTTCGATTAAAACATTAAAAAAACAATAACGAGACGCGTCTTATTAGAGTTTTACCAAGCTCTAAAAGACCGTTTTTTTTATGTCCAATAAAATTTTTGTTGCTAAGTTTTTTTTCGTTGCTGAAGCGATAAGCAACCAATGTGCCTTCTTTTTTTGCTGCTCCATAATCTACACAAGCTACGTTTGAATCTAAAATTGAAGGTACACCTTCGCGCCAATAATGCCCAAAGAAAACCGGTTTTTCTTCTTTCGGGTAACCTAAATTGATGGATAAATTTTTTGCATTTATTTTTTCTTTGCTCGGTTTCCAGCCCGATGTTGCCGCTAATTTATTGTAAGTTAGATTTTTATCTGGATTTATCCACCATTTTATTCTTATGGTGTTTATTTGTTTTTTGTTGATATAAAATTTTTTGTTGTCGGGCAAAAAAATGCTGTACCCATTGAGCAAAATGGAGGTAATTTTATTTTCAATGCTGTCTTGTTCGAGCATTTTTTTGATAAATTTTTTATTCATTCTACCTTTAGGAAGATTCTCTTTCAACCAATTAATTGATTCAAAATCCCAACAAGCATGTACAATTCTTAAATCGGGTAAATCTAAATAAAGCGGTAATTTTTTGAGCCACTTGATGTATTTCTTTGCTTCTTGTGGGTTTTCTTTGTAGGCTCTAAGGGTTTTGCTGTGTTTTCTATTTAATTTATAAATCTGCTTGCTGGTGAGTTTGTTTTTTTTTCGGAGCTGAAAATAGCGAATAATGCCCATTTCATGGTTTCCCATAACGGCAAGCGCGCTACCATTATCAACCATTTTTTTTACAATTTCGAGCGTGCGCTTTATCTCAGAGCCGCGGTCGATGTAGTCGCCCACAAAAATTGCTTTTCGCTCTGAATGAGAATAATACCCGTTGGTGAGTTTGTATTCCATTCGTAGCAAAAGTTCCTCTAGTTTAGAGGCTTCCCCGTGTATGTCGCCAATTATATCGTACATTTCTTTTTTGAAAAACTGTTGTTTGTTCCGATTTTTTTTTACATCACTACCCGAAAATACAACAGTTTTTGCAGTAAAACTGTACGGTAGTTATGTTTTAAATCCTATTTTTATATTTAATTCTCTAGCTTGCATTTTAATTTTTTTAAGCTAAGTATTTTTTTTTTGATTTATAATTCGTAAAATGAATTTTTTTTGTATAAAATTTTAATTCAGAGAACGTAATTACAGTTATTAACGCATTTTTATTTAATTTAATATATTTTTTAAAAAAAATATTCAAAAAAGCTTGACTTAAAAAAATCAATTTATTAACTTTGCTTTTTACAAAATTCTAAAAAAGGGTTTTAATAAGTAGAACTCTTTTTTTTTGAAATTTTGTGAAAATTGAGTTGAATTTATTATTTAGAGTCCTTGTTTTTTTTTGAAAGACAAGGATTTTTATTCGTAAAAGAAATTAAATTAGAACATTTTAAATTGTAAAAATAGGAAAAATAGCCAAAGATTGAAAAAAAAACAGAGCCTACGAAAGTTGAAATATTTTAAGTAGTGAATCAAAATTAATTGTGTATTTTGTTTTGTTAAGTGCTTAAAAATAAACAAGTAACAAGGGTTTGCTCAAAAATAAAATGGCACTGGTGCTTATTTCGCTACTAAAAGTCTAAGAATATTCTAAACAAACCACAACTATTTAGATTGGTATTTCGTATAAAAAGATTGTGTGATTAACTGAACTTCTCAAAAAAAATAGATTTTCTTGTTCGTTTTGCTTCATTTATGCAAGTGAATTGTAGTTTTGGAGTTAAAATGCCGTTCAAAAATTTATTTATTTCTACACAAAAAATTAAAAGAACAGTTTTTGAAATAAGTTGTTTCTTGAAATTTTTGAGCAAAATTTATTACATTAAAAAAAACGAAAATAAACTTATGTTATTATATCATAGGTATTTACATATAAAGAAAGGAATAGACATGAACTTAAGTGATGATTGTAAATGTTTAGATGGAAAAAACATAGAAAGTGCTGATTTTGCACGAATGTCGGAAGCCGATAAGGAAGATTATATTTTGTGTCATTTTAACAGCTTGTTGCGCGAATGCAAGCGTTGCAATACGGGTGAAGAGCGCGAAATTGTTATTTCGGCATTCAAATTTGCCAATAGTGCCCACAAAGGAATGACTCGCAAAACTGGCGAACCTTACATTATTCACCCCATCGAAGTGGCAAAAATTATTGCCGGAGAAATTGGTTTTGGCGCAAAAGCTGTTGCTGCAGCTTTATTGCACGATGTGGTAGAGGATACCGATTATACTTTGGAAGATATAGAAAGCGTTTTTGGCGAAAAAATAGCGTATTTGGTAAAAGGATTGACTAAGCTAGAAGAGCTTAATAGTGAAGTAGATAAAAAAGTTGATTCCATTTCGCTTCAGGCAGAAAATTTTAGAAGTTTAATTTTTACTATCTCTGAAGATATTAGAGTGGTTTATCTCAAAATTGCCGACAGGCTTCACAATATGCGTACTTTGGCATCAATGCCCAAAGCTTCGCAGTTGCGTAGTGCAGCCGAAGTGCTTGATATATATGCTCCTTTGGCTCATCGCTTGGGATTGTATTTAATAAAATCGGAGCTTGAAGATTTGGCTTTCAAATACCGTGATGAAAAGAAATACAACGAAATTGCCGATTTAATTAAGGATAGATTTGACAATAGAGAACGAATAATAAGAAGGCATGCCTTACAAATTGAAAAAAGACTGCTCGATACCAAATTTATAAAGAACGATGACTTTGAAGTTTCGGGTAGGAGTAAATCGATTTATTCCATTGCTCAAAAAATGGAACGACAGGGTGTCGATTTTGACCATATTTACGACAAACTAGCTTTACGCATTGTTTTTGAGCCTGATAGCGAAATTCCAGATCAAATTTATTTGCAGTGTTGGAATCTTGCAGGAGTTATCGAATCGATGTACACACCCATTGCTGGGCGTTTTCGCAATTGGATAAAAAACCCTAAACCCAATGGATACAGGGCAATTCATACCACCGTTACTACCAAAACCGGACATAAGCTTGAAATTCAGATACGCACCAAAGAAATGGACGATATTGCCGAAAAAGGAATTTCGTCGCATTGGAATTATAAAAGCGGTAAACCCATGATTAAAGAGCTTGAAGACCTTGTTAATCAGGTACGCGATGAAATGACCAATCCCGAAACGGATCCTGTTAAATTTCTCGATAGATTTAAAATAGACATCAAAACGCCCGAAATTTTGACATTTACTCCCAAAGGCGAGCGAATTATTTTGAAAAACGGAGCTTCGCCTCTCGATTTTGCATTTAAAATTCATTCTACCGTTGGGTTGTCGGCAATAGCTGCAAAAGTGGATAAAAAAGTAGTGGCTTTGAATACAAAACTCAAATGGGGCGACCATCGATAAACGAGTTTTAATCAATTATTTCAAAAAAGAAGAAATAGAACTTGCCGAAAAAGGGAGAGCTAAATTCTTAGAAATACTCAAAAGATATAAATCGCCATATCAAATTTCGGATATTACAACTTACGTAGTCAATTCTTTTGAGCTGCAAAATGAAGACCGCTTTTTTGTATTGCTTGAGAATAAAGAAATAACGACAGATAAACTGAAAACTGCCATCAAAACGGCTATTGCTTTAGAAAAAATGTATCGCGATAAGAAGGCTTTGCAAGAAAAAGCTGGGAAAAAAAAGAAAAAAACAGTGCCAGCCGATGATAGCGTCAAAAACATTGACCCAAAAAAGGTGCATAGAGTAGGAGATAGCCTTGATTTATCGAAATATGAAGTTGCCGATTGTTGTAAACCCTTACCAGGCGATGAAGTGATTGGTTTTAAAGAGCTTAACATGGATAAACTCATTATTCACAAAGCAATTTGCCCAACAGCTAATGCCTTAAATTCTACCCAAAAAAGGCTAATTGTTCCTTTAAAATGGACTGCAACCAACGATTTTTTGTCGCGTGCATTTATTGTGGTGGAAGGAGTTGATAGTAAGGGGATTTTGTTAAAAATGTTACACGTTATTTCCGATGAAATGAATGTGAACATGATTAGCCTGAATATTACGACTCAATCGGGAATATTTAAAGGAGAAATAGGGCTTTACATTAAAGATTTAACAAGTTTGAATACCCTTTTGAGCAAAGTAATGGGAGTTTATGGGGTGATTAGTGTACACCGGAAAAGTTCCACTATTTAAAAAAAAACATGTATCATGATAATTAGATAAATAAATTGCTCATATACAAATAGATAATCCTGCGTTAAGCTAGAAGTGTTGTATAAAAAAATCGATTTTTTTTTCAAAGACTGTAAAATTAAATCGATTTTTTTTAGTTATCTCAAAAAAATGATAAAAGAATATATTTTCGATTTGTCGAAGTACGAAGTTGCCGATTGTTGTAAGCCTTTGCCAGGTGATGAAGTGGTTGGTTTTAAAGATTTTTGTAAAGATAAACTCATTGTCCACAAAGCAAATTGTCCTACTGTCAAAACTTTACCTTTTTACCTAGTAGTACGCTTGAAATGGAATGTGCC
>JAIFNL010000101.1 GCA_020047755.1 Bacteroidota bacterium | reverse complement strand
GTCTTTTATAATTTCTTTCATAAAGCAAAAATACAAAAAAGTTTCGTTATTTCCACGAAACTTTCATGAAAAGTTTCGTGGAAATAACGAAGCTTTCCTCAAATTAACTCTATTAGTTTAGTTTTCAGCAGATAACAGTTTCAACAATCAACTAATAATTTTATAGATGTTTTAATATAATTTTCTTCAAAGTTCCGGTAAATATTTTATAAGCCTTGTTTATTTATTATGCTTTGCATCTACCACCGGAATTGTTTTTGAACGATTAAAAATATATTGGTAATTTAACTTTATCGGTTTGCTTCCCCATTGTTTTTTAAAGTGATAAGTTCCTGTATCAATGGTCGAACGCCCCATGTCAAAAATTGTGTAGCCTTCATGGCATGCCATTTTTATTGCATTCCAGTACAGAAAATTATTGGGATTCAAATAATTATATTCTCTCAATGAAGATGCCCAAGGGTCAGAAAAAAAGTTTCGCCATTTTAATACAAACATAGAGGCAATTATTTTATTTTCGAAAGAAACTGAAAGTATTTGGCAATTTTGGTTGAATTTTTCTTTAATTTGTTTGAAAAAAATGAAAGGAAAACTAGGGCTTCCCAAGTCGCGCATATTTTTACAATAAACGGCGTAGAAATTTTCAATACTATCATTTTCAATTAAAAATAGATTGTTTTGCTCCGATTTTCTAACTTGATTTCGGACTTTAGTATTTAAACTATTTTTCCAAATAGTATCCGCACCAGAAGTTAAATCAATTGCCTAATTTCAAGATATTCCGTTTTTTGTTGTTGCGCTATTTTTTTTGCTTCGGCTAAAAATAATTTATACAATTCAATATCATTGGCGTAAAGAATACCAGAAAAATTATTAAAAGGTGATGAGATTAAAAAACGCTTGAGTAAAATGTTATTTACTAAAAAAAGTGGAAAAAATCCACAAATTTCATTTTTGCTATCAAAAGCAACTAAGCTAAATGACTTATAATTAAATACATTATCAAAAATATCAATCCATTGAGGCAGATGTCCAATGGTTGCATATTCTGAATTAGTTAAAAAGCCAAGCAGTTCATTTTCATACTCTTTTGTGTAGAAACAAATTTTCATTCTATTTTTTTGTGATTAAAAAAACACCTATTAATATAATTGCAGCTCCTATCCAGTTAATGTAATTTACTTGTTCTTTGAAAATAATTATTCCGGCTATCATTGTGAATATAAATGATATACTACTAAGTGGCACCACTAAGCTAATAGGGTATTGATTTAAAAGGAAAAGAAAAACAACCGTAGCTATTACATACATAACTAGCCCGCTTAGTATATAAAGAGAAAATCCGATGCGAATTATGTTTTGAAAAACGGTCTGTGTATTTATGTAAAAACCCCCTATTTTTTCCAATCCTATTTTCCATAAAACTTGTGCCATAGCAATAAGAATTGTGGTAAAAATAGTTAAAAGAACAGCAAGTACCATATTTTTATTTTTTAAAGATTTCATCAAATGTTTTTTCTTTTATTGAAATTGTATCTATCGTTTTTATTAAATCCGAAAAAAGCTCAAAAGTATATCCCTTTTCTTTAAAAAAAGTGATGGCTTGTTTGAAAATACTAAAAGCATAGCCTTTGCGAGAAGCTTTATAATAGGCTATTTTTTGCGGAATAGTTAAATTAGCTCTATGAAAAGCACTTTCGGGAAATAAATCGTGAAGATGCAAATTAAAATTAATTGTAGGGCTCAAATTCGTTAAAAACTTTTTATATAAATCAAAACCAAGTAATTGCATATAACTTACTGCTATGGGCAAGCGAAAGCGAGAAGCTACCGAAAATGGAATTTCGACAAAATGACTGTTTTGATATTTAAAAATATCTGTTGGAATATGCAGATTATTAAATCTGCCTGGAAAATACGATGGGAAAAAGTTCGACCCATAAGTAATTCCGGATTGTATTAAAAGCTCAATTTCCTTTTGGCTAATCATACCAAAGGGTGCTCTATAAATTTGTGGTTTTCGGCTAAAAAAAGCTTCATACGACGCTAAACCTTTTTTTATATTTTCTAATTTTCTTTCAATGCTTCCAAATACATCTTCGTGATTGTAAGCATGTTGCTCAAATTGAAAATACGAAGCTTCGTTTAAATAGGGTGTTAATAAATGTTTGTATTTTTCTGTTATTTCGCCGGTAATAAAAAGAGTTATTTTTAAATCATTTTGCTTGACAAATTCTATCAATTCTTTTGATTTTTCATGGCAAAAATAAGTCTTTTCTTCTCCCGGCGAACCGTAATCTTCTTCAAAATCGAGTGTTATGTATATTTTATTCATTTATATTATTGTAAAAAAGGAAAAATTATTATTTTAAACTATACAGAATGTACCTTTGGTCTTCATATTTTTTTACTACATCCGTATTTTGGTCTAACTTTAATGAGGCTAAGTCTCCACTAAAATCTTTATCAATCAAAAGATGTTTTAGTTTTGCTTTTGCAAAGAAACTATTAATCTTGTCCGTTTTAATGGCTTTTATCAAATCACTATATCTATACATACTTAGCCCATCGCCTACGGGTGGATAACCTGCTTTTTCGAGGTAATATTTGTATTGCAAAAGACCTAGTATATATATATTATCGCCTTGTTTTACGCCGTATTTATCAAAATTATCAATTAATTCAAGTAGATAGGGCTTCGTATTCCAACTTACAAACTCGTAAAGCTCTTGTGTATTTGTTGGTATTTTTTTATTGAAATTATTTTTATAATAACTATAGGCTGATAATTTGGGACCTATCATAAAAAAAGCAAAAACCCCAATTAAAATATATTTACCATAGGGTACATAAAAGTTTTTTTTCTCAAAAAAAATATAAATTTCATTTAGCACAAAAGCTGCACCCACTACAGCCATTGCTAAAAAATGGGCATAACGTGTAAAATAAGAAGTAAGCAACCAAACTAAAAATCCAAAAAGAGAGTACATCAACAATAATTGGACAGCTCTTTCTTTTTTCTTAAAAAGAAGAATAAACGAAAAAGGAAATAATACAATATAACCAAGCATAGGCCAATAACGCAAAGGGCTATCAGCACCTGCATTTAATAATTCCCAGGGTAATTTATAAATTATTCGCCATCCCCAATCATGTTTAGGTGCAATATCAGACATTTGAAAAAGATAATCTTCTTGTGTCCAATACAAATCAGGTAATTTGAACATTAAATTTAAAACAGGAGATATTGGATCATTGTTAATAATAAAATTTCTTAAAAACCAAAAACCACCAAAAATAGAAAACAATACTAAATAAGGTAAAATTTTCCGAAAATTATTTTTATATAAAAATAAAAAAAAGATAAAAGGAACAAAAACAGCATTTGTTACTTTCATTCCTACAAACATTGCAGATAAAATACTAAAAATAAGCCAAGTAGTAGAGTTTTCTTTTTCTTGCGAAGCGATTACAATTCCATAAACACTCATGAAAAAATAAAACATAATTGGAACATCATGATACGAAATTGTGAGATATTGCTGCACTACGGGCGTAAAAAAATAAGATAGACCCGCTATATATTGCAAAAAAACAGGAAAATTAAATCTTTTTAATAATGAGATAATGCCTAAAACCGTTAATATTCCACTTAACCATGACAATAAATGGCTAAAATCTGTTGTTTTTATAAAAAAACTAATTGTATGCAAAACATGAAAATTAGAAGGCGCCAAGGGGTCGCGCATACTAGGTTCAACATAAATTTCTCCCGCTTTAACCCATTTAAGAGGATAAACCAAATGATAATGAACTTCATCTGTCCAAAGAGGAGGCAATAAGGCTGGCAGCGAAGTTACTATGAATAAAAGCCAAAGCCATTTGTATTGTATGAAAATATTTTTGAACAGAGAAATTGCATTAAAAAAAGAATCTTTTCGATACAAAAACATACTCAAAAGGAATAAAATAAGGGGAATAAAAAAAGCCCAACTTTTTAAAAGCCCAATTAAGCCAATAAATGAGAGATAAAAGCTAACGATAGAGATACCTACTGCAATGCGTAAAACAAATTCTTCTATTTCAAAACTAAATCGAATTTTGTCTTTTGAAATGACAGAATAAGAAATAATAAATGCAATTAATGAGAATAATAATATTGAAAACAGAGCGATTATCCATTTCCAATACACCATTGGGTCAGTGAAATTTTCCCAGACTATAAAATCTAACGTACCTTTTATTTTATCTAACATGACATAAAAATTGTTTTATTAAAAGAAATGCAAAGATATTATTTTTTTAGAAAATTATTTTTTTTATTCAAATATTTCTATTTTTGCACTGAATAAATTACATTGTATTGGCTTTTGGGGAGGGAGTCTAAATTTAAAATAAATGGAGAACAAGAATTTAGATAGAAAAATATTGAAATTATTAACAAAGCTATTTGTTTTTTTTATTCCTATTACTTTCGGATTTTTTATTCTTTTTGGCTTCTGGCTTCCAATGAAATATAAAAATAGCGGTTTGAGTAATATCGAAAAATGGCGGTTATTATATGAGGGAGGAGCAAATAGCGATATTATAATCTTTGGTAGTTCGAGAGCTTTGCGTGGATATAATTCAACTATTATTTCTCAAAAATTAAATAAAACTTGCTACAATTTTGCCGATTTGGGAATTCCACTAAGCAACTATCCTCGTTTTTTGCACGATTATCTTTTAAAAAACAAACCACCTGAAACTTTGATTGTTAGTTTAGATATTTTTGCATTTAATTATCGCGATAGAATTTCAACTCCTTATCGAATGTTGCCTTTTATTCATGAAAGATCGCGAATTTATAACGAAATATATCAATTCAGATACATAAAATACCTTAAAACTTATGGGTATTTTTACTATAAAAATATTATTTTACAAGAAATGAAAACCATGCAAGGGCAAAAGCAAAATTTATTTGGTTTTGAGCCTCTTGAATGGGAATGGAAAAACCCAACACCTCTAGTAAAAGAAGCAAAAGCTATCAAAGAATATGGGCTCGATTCGACAAAAACTCATCAATATTTTTCTGAAATTAACAAATTAGTTCAAAAATATAAAATCAAAAAAACATATTTCATTTTGCCGCCTGTGTATTATTCTGAATTGCATATTACTGGAAATTGGAAAAAAATTGTTTCTTTTACACAAAAAGAATGTACAAAATTAAATATAGAACTTATTGATATGCTAGAAGATAGCATTTCTCAAAATCCAAATTATTACTACGACCCTATACATTTCAATTCAAAAGGGGCTGATATTTTTACAAAAAAAATGATTAAAGAACTCAATAAAAATTAAAAAATGCTTTTTAACTCAATCGAATTTGCCATCTTTTTGCCAATAGTTTTTTTGCTGTATTGGTTTG
>JAIFNL010000300.1 GCA_020047755.1 Bacteroidota bacterium | reverse complement strand
AAGTATATGAATTTCCTTACAATGTTTCTGATTTTATTACCACAAGTAAAGAATTAGATAAATTAGTTGAAATAATGAAAGAAAATGCGACTATAAAAATATCAATTTATGCTTATACTGACAATGTTGGAGTACAAAAAGAAAATCAAATATTATCAGAAAAAAGAGCAAAAGCAATTGCCGATTATTTAATAAAAAATCAAATAGAATCGCAACGAATTTCATATCAAGGAAAAGGAATTTCTACTAAATATCAAAAGAAATCAGAAAATAGAAGAGCTGAATTTTTATTGATGGAATAATCACAAAATGGAAAAAAAATTAAATGCGTAGATTGTTTAATTTCAAAATTTTACATAACCTACGCATTTTTTTTGCACTAATAAATCTTTAACAAACAACCTTTAAAAATACACAATGGCACATAAACATTACACAGGACTTAGCAGTGAGCAAGTTATCGAAAACCGGAAAAAATTCGGGTCAAATATTTTAACTCCACCACAAAGAGATCCTTGGTGGAAACTTTTTCTTGAAAAATTTGAAGATCCTATTGTGCGTATTCTTTTAATTGCTGCATTTTTGTCGCTAGGTATTTCATTTGTAACCAATGAATTTGCTGAAACGATAGGCATTTTCTGTGCCATTTTTTTAGCGACAGGAGTTGCATTTTGGTTTGAAATGGATGCAAATAAAAAGTTTGATATTTTAAACTTAGTAAACGACGATATCCATGTAAAAGTAATAAGAGAAGGAAACATTTGCGAAGTATATAGAAAAGATATAGTAGTTGGCGATACAGTTGTTTTAGAAACGGGAGAAGAAGTTCCGGCAGATGGCGAACTACTTGACGCTATATCATTGCAAATCGACGAATCGTGCCTTACTGGCGAACCAATGATAAGTAAAACAACAAAAAAAGCAGATTTTAAAAACGATGTAACTTACCCATCAAATTGGGTAATGAGAGGCACAAAAGTAATGGACGGACACGCAACGTACGAAGTTAAATTTGTGGGCGATGCAACAGAATACGGAAAAGTAGCAATAAAAGCTACCGAAATGAGCGGTGAAGAAACTCCATTGAATAAACAATTAGATAGTTTAGCCAAATTCATTGGAGTTGTAGGTTTTTCAATTGCAGTATTGACCTTTATAACTTTATTTGTAAAAGATATTTTTTTAGGAACAGCTACTTATACATTAATACAAATAGGCTCAATTGGTATTGTTCTAATTTCGGCACTTATAGCATTATCCAAAGTATGGATTCCTATAATTTACGACACTTTTGAACTCTTAGGCAAAGAAAAAGAAATGCCTGAAATAATTGAAAAAGGATCTTGGTTTAAATGGATTGGATTTGGACTTATTATGTTTTTGGTGTTTGTTGGATTTAGCTATTTGTTTGGTATCAATATTTTAAGTTCCGAATCTTGGGTTTCTATTGAAATGGCAGGTAGAATTTTACAATATTTTATGGTAGCAGTAACGCTTATTGTGGTGGCAGTTCCTGAAGGCTTACCAATGAGTGTTACACTTAGTTTAGCATTGAGTATGCGAAGAATGTTGCAGGCAAACAATCTGGTTCGCAAAATGCACGCTTGCGAAACAATGGGAGCAACAACAGTTATTTGCACTGATAAAACAGGAACTTTAACTCAAAATCAAATGCAAATATATGAAACGAATTTTTATAGTTTGCCTAATCAATCCATTAACAACCAAAATAAAAATAGCCAATACATTTATGAAGGCATAGCGGTTAATACTACTGCATTTTTAGATTTTACAGATAAAGAAAAAATTAAAACAATTGGTAACCCAACAGAAGCAGCTTTGCTATTATGGTTGCATAAAAATAATTATAACTATTTGAAAATAAGAGAAGAAGCTGAAATAAAAGAGCAGTTGACATTCTCTACCGAACGAAAATATATGGCAACATTAATTGATTCTTCAATTTCAGGAAAAAGAACCTTGTATGTGAAAGGTGCGCCAGAAATTGTATTATCAAAATGTAAAAAAGTATTAACAGAAAGGGGATTAATTGATATCAAAGAGTATAATGCTCAAATATTTAAACAATTAGATAAATATCAAAATCAAGCAATGCGAACTCTTGGTTTTGCTTTTGAACTAATTGAAGATGATAAAGATAGATTTAATTTAGGAAATTTAGAAACCAACAACCTTGTGTTTTTAGGTATTACTGCCATTTCCGACCCAATACGAACAGATGTGCCAGATGCTGTGAAAAAATGCTATGATGCAGGCATTACTATAAAAATAGTAACAGGCGATACGCCCGGAACTGCAAAAGAAATAGGAAAACAAATTGGTATTTGGAACGAAAATGATAACGAAAAAAATATTATAACAGGACCAGAATTTGAGCAACTTTCAGATAAAGATGCCTTAAAAGTTTCAAGCGAAATTAAAATAATGTGTAGAGCAAGACCCACAGACAAACAACGCTTAGTGCAACTATTGCAACAAAATAGCGAAATAGTTGCAGTTACAGGTGATGGAACTAATGACGCACCAGCACTTAACTATGCCCACGTCGGTTTATCAATGGGTTCCGGAACATCAGTTGCAAAAGAAGCAAGTGATATTACGCTGTTAGATGATTCTTTTGCAAGCATAACTACCGCAGTAATGTGGGGGCGTTCGTTATATCAAAATATTCAGCGTTTTATTTTATTTCAACTTACAATAAACGTTGCTGCATTGACTATTGTATTTTTAGGCTCAATTATTGGGCACGAACTGCCTTTAACTGTAACTCAAATGCTTTGGGTTAATCTCATTATGGATACTTTTGCTGCAGGAGCACTAGCATCTCTGCCGCCTAACTTAAAAGTCATGGTAAACAAACCACGTAAAAATAATGATTTTATAATAACAAAAACAATGAGAACAAATATTCTAGTAGTAGGATTTTCTTTTGTTTTTTTATTGCTAGGGTTGCTTTTTATTTTTACAGAAAATGGTATAATTTCGGAGTATAATTTATCTCGTTTTTTTACTATTTTTGTAATGTTGCAATTTTGGAATATGTTCAATGCAAAATCTTTTGCCTCAGGAAAATCAGCCTTTGCCGATATGAAAAATAGTATTGGATTTATAATTGTTGCATTTGTAATCTTAATAGGGCAAATTCTAATCGTTCAATTTGGTGGATCCGTTTTTAGAACCGTTCCTTTAACAATCCAAGATTGGTTGATTATAATATTTGCAACATCAATCGTATTATTTATTGGAGAAATAAGTAGATTTATAAGAAGCAAAAGTTAAAATACTATTTAAACTCAATTTAAAGACCATTTAAACAGAATTAACCCAATCAAAAAAAACAACCTCAAAATGCTGATTTTAAAATCGGCATTTTTCTTTTGCAAAATAGTTGAAAAATGAATTTGCTTTTTTAGTGTAGCAAAATACTAATCACTGAATTTTAACGTTTTTATAGTAATTTTTTTTGAATAAAATACGAAATAACAATTAATGATTAATACTTTTTTTAATTGATATACACTATTTTATAAAAAGCAAAATCTTTTATTTATGCCCAGTTACTTATAAATTTAGGTTATCAATTTTTATAACAAAATAGCTCATTTATACGCTACTAAAATATTTTTTTTAAACTAAAAATCAATAACAAATTATGAAAAAAATTTTGTTTTTACTGATTGTGGGCTTTGCTATTTTATCGCAACTCGCTTTTTCGCAAACAAGAATATCCTTTGTAAATAACACCGAAGAGGCAGTAAATGCAGCTTGTGCTAAATACAACGACAAAACGGGCTGGACTACAGAAGGTTGGTGGGTTATCGAAGCGCACTCTCAAAAAGAAATCAGCTTGGGCGATTACCAATACGACATCGTTTATGTGTATGGATACAGCGGAGATTTGGAATGGGGCAATGGCGAATATCAATTTTGTATTGACCCTCAGCGCAAGTTTTCATTTGCCAACGCCGATATAAATTGCAGTGCAACAAAAAAAGTTTTTTCGGATTTTTACCTTGCGGTAGGCGAAGTAAATGAATGGACTTTTGACCCACTTTACGAAGGATACGAAACCGATGATGAAACAGAAGAATACGAATACGTAGATGACTATACCGAGGACTACGTTTACACCGACGACGAGGTTACAAGTGAAGATGTTAGAAATGAGGACGTAAATACCAACGAAAATACAAACACAAATGTAAACAACAACACAACTTCTGATGTAGTTATTTACACACTGCCTGGCTGCGGAATGTGTAGCAATGCCATAAATTATCTCAACAAAAATGGCATCAAATACACCGAGTATTCTACTGGAAATGATGAATACAACCGAAAAATGTGGAAAGCGCTGTACGATAGTGGAAAATTTAAACAAGGAAATTCAATCTACGGTCCGGTTATTGTGAAAAATAATGAGGTATTTTTTAATATTGATAATTTAGACAATGTTTTCAAGAAATAGTTTTTTCTTGCTAATTCTAAAAAAGCTGATTTTATTTGAAATCGGCTTTTTTTGTTCTATTTTATTAAAAAAAATTCTATTTTTGCAAAAACATTCAAGCAGTTTAGAATTTACAACTATTTTTTATTCACAAAAAGGCTAATTTTTTTCTATGCAAAAAAACTTTACTCATTTTTAGATTACAAGTATTCACTTAATATTTACAAAAATGAAAAAAAATCTTAGTTTTTTGCTAATTTTATTGGTAAATTCATTTTCTTATGCACAAGAAAATGAGATGCAAAAGAAAGAAAAATACGATTTATACCTTTCCGTAGGAACAAAAACTGTGCTCATTGACTTTATTTCGGGCGCAAGCATTGGGCTTAGCTTGCACAACCCCGAAAAGCCATTCAGTTTCAATTTGAGAAATGACTACGTTATTCCCGAGAAGGAAAGTACGTATTTAGATACTAATAATCAGTTAGTTACCCTCAACAATTATGAGGGGATTCGCTTTATGACCCAAACCAATTTGGAAGTAGAATACAAGCTAAAACTAAAAAAAGCAACAAACTTTTACATTAGTGGCGGTTTCACTTGGAACAATTCGGGCGAAAGAGCTAACAGATTAAGCTCCGATTATGGATATTCGGGCGTTTCGCTGGCATTTAAGTACAAAGTTTCGTGGTTAATTTTGGATATAAAAGGCGATTTGCCTTTGAAGTATAAGAGTTTTCGCACCTTTCAAGAGTTCAATGTTCCGGCACCTATTACTTTTGGCATGACTTACCGATTTAAACCTCGCAAACACGAATAAAAAAAGCTAAGGTTATAATCGTAATAAAAAAAGAAAAGAGAAAAGTTTTGGTTATAACCAAAACTTTTCTTATTTTAACAGAATTATAAGGTCATAACCCGTAAAAAAAAATGAGTTACCTATTGAAAAAATACAAACCTGCTTCCTTCTTATTTTAAGATTCAAATCAAAACCCAGCTCATTTTCTAAATTTTTACACCATGCTAGAAATCTGAAAAGCACCGTGCAAAGTTAAACTCCAATATTATCGGATATTTTTGGAGTTTGACTCCAATATTATCGGATTTTTTTGGAATTTAATTTTTTTTTCATTAAATTTGCAGAAAAAAAGATATGCTAAAAAGATTGCTGACAGAAAAATTGCTAAACCATTTGCCCAAAAAACAATACACAATAATTGTTGGCGCAAGGCAAACGGGCAAAACTACTTTGCTCAAACATCTTTACGAAACCTCGAAAAACAAAAACGAAATTTGTTATTACCTCACATTTGAAAATTCTCAAATTTTGGAGGCTATAAATGAAAACCCCGAAAATATTTTCCATTTTGCAGAAAAAGTATTTGTAAATCAACCTGATAGCCGCCTTGTGCTGTTTATCGACGAAATTCAATATGCTCGAAATACTTCTAATTTTTTGAAATATTTGTACGATACCTACAACGAAAAACTAAAAATCGTAGCAACCGGAAGCAGTGCTTTTTACATCGACAAAAATTTTAACGATTCGCTTGCAGGCAGAAAAAGAATATTTCATTTAAAGCATCTTAATTTTGAGGAGTACTTATTTTTCCAAAATGCCGAAGAATTACATCACGAGCTCCTTTTAATCAGAAATTCAAGCGATTATTTGTCAGTAAAAAGAAACGATATTCTCTATTTTTTTGAAGAATATTTGCGTTTTGGTGGTTATCCGGCAGTAGCAATAGAAAAAAATAGCGATGAAAAAATTGAAATACTCAGAGATTTGAAAAATTCATATCTTAAAAAAGATATTTATGAAGCTGCTATTTTATACCAACACAAATTTATGCAGCTTATTCTCATTTTGGCAGAGCAAATTGGAAACCTGATTAATATCAATGAATTGTCGAATACTCTAGGAATTGATAATAAAACAATAGGTAATTATTTGTACATTTTGCAAAAAACTTTTCACATCAATTTGATAAAACCCTACTTTAATAATATGCGAAAAGAAATCACCAAAATGCCAAAATTATTTTTTAGCGACTTGGGATTTAGAAATTCGTTGTTGAATAATTTTGAAAAAATCTCTTTGCGCCAAGATAAAGGCGAACTGCTCGAAAATTATGTATTTATAAGATTATCAGAAATTTATGACCAAGACTCAATTCAATATTGGCGAACAGCTGACCAAAACGAAGTAGATTTTATTGTAAAAAAATCAAATGTAGAAACATTTGCTTTCGAAGTTAAATATTCTGAAAATTTAATAAAACCGAATAAATACAGGCTTTTCAAAGAATTATATCCTCGTATTTCATTGGATTTTTTGTCTCTTGAAAAAACAACGACTTCCTCAAAAAACATTTTAAATTTATGATGAAATTTTAAAATGTACCAATTTAAAATTAAGTAATTGGGCAATTTGCATTTTAGCAATTTACTATAAAAAAAGCCTTCAAGAGAGAATCTTCTTGAAGGCTTTTACTATTTTTTATTCCAAAATTCCTTCTAAGTTCAACAAAAAGGCATATTCCAGAGCTGTTGTTTTGTAGCGGTCGAAACGCCCCGATGCGCCGCCGTGTCCACTTTTCATATCTATGTCAATGATTAGCATATTGTTATCGGTTTTCATGTCGCGAAGCTTTGCAACCCACTTTGCTGGCTCGAAATATTGTACCTGTGAATCGTGCAAACCAGTTGTAACCAACATGTTAGGATAATTTTGCGCTTTTACTTGGTCATAAGGCGAATACGAAAGCATATAATCATAATACTCTTTTACTTTTGGATTTCCCCATTCGTCAAATTCGCCAGTTGTGAGAGGAATTGTTTCGTCTAACATGGTGGTAACCACATCAACAAAAGGCACAGCCGCCAAAATTCCATTGTACAAATCGGGGCGCATATTGGCAATAGCTCCCATGAGTAAGCCTCCAGCACTACCTCCCTCAGCATAAAGATGTTGCGGGCTTGTGAATTTCTCTTTGATAAGAAACTCGGCGCAATCGTTGAAATCGGTAAATGTGTTTTTCTTTTTCAAGAGTTTTCCGTCTTCATACCACTGTCTTCCAAGCTCTTGACCACCGCGAATGTGTGCAATAGCAAAAGAAAAACCTCTATCGAGCAAGCTCAAACGAGCAGAAGTAAAGTAAGGTTCCATGCTATAACCATAAGAACCATAAGCATATAACAACATTGGTGCTTTTCCGTCTTTTTTCAGTCCTTTTTTGTAAACTATCGAAATAGGAATTTGAGTTCCATCGGCAGCTTTTGCAAAAAGTCTTTCGGTTTTATATTGCTTTTTGTCGTAGCCACCAACAACTTCTTGCTCTTTCAAAAGTGTTTTTTGTTTGGTAGCCATATTGTAGTCCAAAGTAGAGTTTGGCGTGGTTAGCGAAGTGTATTCGTAGCGCAAAACTTCGGTATCAAACTCGGGATTGATAGAAATACCGGCACTGTAAACAGGCTCGCCAAAGTCGAGATAATGCTCATCTTTTGTTTGCATATTGATGATACGCAATTGATTAAGAGCTTTGCTCCGTTCTTGCACTACCATGTAATTTTTAAACATTTCCACTCCTTCAAGCAAAACGTCGGGGCGTGTAGCAATTACCTCAGTCCAATTTTCTTTACCAGTTTTGTTTTCAAAGGTTTGCATCAATTTGAAATTTTTTGCTCCATCAGCATTTGTGGTAATATAAAAACGGTCTTCAAAGTGCGAAATAGAATATTCCAAATCGCGCTGGCGTGGCTGAAATACTTTAAATTCGCCAGTGGGTTTGTCGGCAAGTAAAATTCTATTTTCAGTAGATAATGTTGATTGAGAGCCGATTATAATGTATTTTTCCGATTTCGACTTGTAAACATAGGTGCTAAAAGTGTCATCGGTTTCAAAGAAAACCATAGCATCTTTTTGGTTTTCTTTGTCCAAAGAATGTCTCCAAATTTTATCACTTCTAAGCGTTATTTCGTCTTTTGTGCTATAAAAAAATATTTTATTGTCGTTCGCCCAAGTTACGCCTCCGGTTGTATTTTCTATCTTAGTTTTTAATAATTCACCGGTTTCAAGATTTTTTACATAAATTGTGTATTTTCTACGGCTTACTGTATCAACACTATAAGCAAGTAACTTATTATCAGTACTTACACTTACACCGCCAATATCAAAATACGAAGTTCCTTCAGCCATTTCGTTGCCGTTGAGCATAATTTCTTCTTTTGCCTGCATATTTTCTTTTTTGCGGCAATAAATAGGATATTGTTTGTTTTCTTCGTAACGAACATAATACCAGTATCCTTTGTCTTTGTAAGGAACAGATTCATCGTTTTGTTTGATTTTTCCAACAATTTCGTCGAAAAGTTTTTTCTGAAAATCTTCGGTATGCTTCATTATTGCTTTTGTATAAGCATTTTCGGCATTCAGATAATCAATAACTTCTGGGTTTTCTCGTTCATTGAGCCAATAATAATTGTCAATGCGTGTGTGCCCATGAATGGTCAATTCCTTTGGAACTTTCTTAGCTACAGGAGGTTTCATCGTTGTTTGTTCGTTTTTTTTGTTATTACATGCCCAAGAAAACATCAAGAGTGCAGTAAAAATTAGAATACTTTTTAATCTGTAAGTTCTCATTTTTTATAGTTTTTTATAGTTATTTTGGTTTTAAGGTTTGGTTTCTATTCGTGTTCAAAATTAAAAACAGTTTTTCTAAATTTTTGCTATATTAATTATCACTTCCACCGCTTTTTGCATCGACTGAATGGGAATATATTCGTATTTTCCATGAAAATTGTGTCCACCGCCAAAAATATTAGGCGTGGGCAATCCCATAAACGAAAGCCGTGCGCCGTCTGTTCCGCCACGAATTGCTTTTTTTATAGGCACAACACCCGCTTGGAGCATTGCTTTCTCTGCATTTTCTACTATTTCGATAACAGGTTCGAGCATTTTTCGCATATTTTTATATTGCTCCGAAATTTGAATTACCACTGTGTCCTCTCCATATTTTTGATTCATAAAATCGACTGCCAAACTCATCAATTGTTTGTAATTTTCAAAATTTTGTTCAAAATGATGTCGGATAATATATTGAATTTTAGACTGTTCCACATCGCCTTGCATTTTGGTTAAATGAATAAAACCTTCGTAGCCAGTAGTGTGTTCAGGTCGCTCGTTTGCAGGCAAAAGGGCGTTAAATTCCATAGCCAAAAGCATAGAATTTACCATTTTATTTTTTGCAAAACCAGGGTGGATATTTCGCCCATTGAAAGTTACCAAAGCACCAGCAGCATTGAAGTTTTCGTATTCCAACTCGCCCAATTCGCCACCATCGATAGTGTAAGCATAATCAGCTCCAAAAGCCTGAACATCAAATAAATCAGCTCCTCTTCCAATTTCTTCGTCAGGAGTAAAACCAACTTTAATTGTTCGGTGTTTTACGTGCGGATTTTTCTTGAAAAACTCCAAAGCAGTCATTATTTCAGCAATTCCGGCTTTGTCGTCAGCACCCAAAAGCGTTGTGCCATTGGTAGTTATCAAATCGTTCCCCACATAATTCTTCATTTCGGGAAAATCATTGGGCGAAAGTACAATGTTCAATTCTTTGTTCAATAAAATATCGCCGCCTTCGTAATTTTCAATAAACTGAGGTTTCACCTCGACCCCTGAAAAATCGGGGCTTGTATCGAGATGCGCAATGAAACCAATAACTGGCAATTTTTCGTTGCAATTAGCCGGCAAAGTAGCCATAATGTAACAATTTTTGTCCACTTTGGCATCTTCTAAGCCCAATTCTTTCAATTCTTCCACCAAAAGCTTAGCCAAATCGAATTGCTTCAAAGTGCTTGGCGTAGTTGCCGAGTTTGGGTCAGATTGAGTATCTATTTTCGAGTATCGCAAAAAGCGTTCTACTAAATTTTTCATTGTCTATTGCGTGTAAGTTCTTCTTTTTTAATATTTTCTAAAATTAATTTTCCGGTATTTTCTATAATTTCCGAAACTTCACTTTCGTCTAAAACTTCACGATATTTCTTTTTCAACAGCAATTTATCAAAATTTTTGTTTTCGCTTATGTTTGTTAAATTTACATCGTTAAAGCATTGGTTTTCAATATCAAAATTAACTTCGGGACTAGATTTCATAAAAATTTCAACAAAATATTCACCAAAAAAAACATGGAATTGTATTTCAAAATCAAAAGGAATTTTATTAAATTTAAAACCTCTGAATTGAAAAATAGCAATATTATTTTTTATATTAAAATTTTGAAAATCATCAATATATTGAATTAAATTATTGGCATCAGTTCGAACTAAATAAAAGCTATTGCTGTCGTAATCAGTAGAATAATATCGCATTTTCTGAAACTCAGAAGAAAGTTTTGAGTGAATAGTTTTTGATTTGACCACTAAAAAATAGTCAAATTTGAAAAATAAATCAGTTAATTTAGCTATTTTATTTCGTAATTTGATAAAAAAATTATTCAAAAATAGTTCAACCTCTTCTTTTTGTAATTCTTCAGACCAAGAAAATTCAAGTTTATTTTTTACCTCTAATTTTTTCTTATAAAGTAGCAATTCTTTTTCAAAATCACCTAATTCTTCAATACTTTCTCCTCTTGCGCCTTTCAAATAAATTTCGAGAGAATAAATTAAATTCTTGCCTATAAACTCAATAAATTCATTAGTATTTCCAGAATCTGCATTGCTAAGTGCAAAATAATAAGCATTTCTGTCTTCCATTTTTATCACAACAGGCGGAAAATGGTTTTTCATTAGAATAAAATTCATTAAAAGCCGTGCCATTCTACCATTTCCATCGTCAAAAGGGTGAATTTCAACAAATTTGTGATGAAAAATAGCAGATAAAACAAGAGGATGATAATTTTCAGCATTTTCTTTGAGCCAATTCATCAAATCATTCATTCTAGCGGGCGTTTCTTGAGGCAAAGCATAATAATGTATCGCTCCTGATTGCGTTTTTACATGATTCGGACTCGATTTATACTCACCCAACTTTATTATTTTCTGTGTTGGAATGCCTTCTTGGGTTTGTGCTTTGCTTATATAAGGTTCAACTAATATTAATTTATGAAGTTCGCGAATTTCTTTTTCAGTAAAATATTGTTCATTAAAAATCATTTCGCCAATGAAATCAATGGCTTCATCATGCCCTTTTATGTCGAGGTGATCTTTCAAAGGCTTGCCTTTTGCAGTTAATCCTTCCATAATAAATGCATGCGTTTCTCCCAAATTTAAAGAGTTTCCTTCAATTGCATTGGAATGATAATTCCAATCCAATCTAAATTTTTGGAAAATTTTAGCTTCAAGCTCTTTTGATAATGGCTTTAATTTATTAATAGCCTGCATCAAAGTCTCTATCTTGGATATAATTTCATCATTTTTCATATCTTTAGTTGTATTTTCCGTTTTTTTAGATTACGCATTTCTATATTTTCTATTCACCTTCAAATATAATTTTATGCAAAAGAAGTAAAATAAACTGAAAATTTGCTATTTTTAAGCATAAAAAAGTATTCAAAAAAAAGAAAAGATTTCTTAACATTTCAAAAAAATAAAAAACAGTATCTTGCGGCATAATTTTTATTCTTTACTCAAAAAAAGAAATTACACAAAACTAAGATTCATTTATGACACGTATTCTTTTATTTTTAACACTGATTTTGATAACAATTAGCAGTTTTGCGCAAAAAACAAAGGTGAGAGGTAGCATAATTGACACTAAAACAAAAGAAAATATTCCTTTTGTAAACCTTATTTTTGTCGGAACTTCAACGGGAACAGTTAGCGATTTTGAAGGGATTTTCTTTTTAGAAACAGACGAAAAGGTTGATTCTCTGTTTATTTCATGCTTAGGCTATAAAAATAAAACGATAAGCATTAATGCCAATGGTTTTAATGACTTAATAATAGAACTCGAACCTCAAGACAATATTTTGGACGAAATTACGGTCTATGCCGGCGAAAATCCAGCAGATATTCTTCTTCGCAAAGTAATTCAAAACAAAAAAAGAAATAATCCAGAAAAATTGGGCAACCTTAAATACGAACTTTACAATAAAATGGAGTTTGATATTAATAATTTTACAGAAGAATACAAAGATGATCGAATTTTTAAAAATTACCAGTTTATTTTTCAATATGCCGATACTTCAGTCGAAACCGGAAAAACCTATTTGCCTATTTTTATAACCGAAGCCATTTCCGATTTTTACTACCAAGAAAACCCTCGCAAACAGAAGGAAATAATAAAAGCTACACGTAGCTCAGGCGTTGAAAATGAGAGCATTGCTCAATTTACAGGGCACATGTACCTCGATGTAAATATGTACCAAAACTTTATCGACATTGCCTCAAAGCCTTTTGTTTCGCCACTTGCCCTGCAAGCACAAATGGTTTACGAATATTATTTGGTCGATAGTGCATTTATCAAAAAAAAATGGTGTTATCAATTGACTTTCAAGCCAAAACGAAAGCACGAATATACTTTTACAGGCAATATGTGGGTGCACGATAGCACTTTTGCTATTCAAAGAATTGAGGCTCGAATTTCGGAAGATGCCAACTTAAATTACTTAAACGATGTACTTATTAATCAAGAATTTGAGCTCATCAACGATTCTATTTGGTTTTTGAAAGAAGACAAACTTTTCATGGATTTCAATCTTACTGACAAAACGACAGGTTTGTTTGGGCGCAAAACAACTTCGAGGCGCAATATAGAAACAAACGCCAAATTTGACGATAATTTTTTCGCCACAGGCATTACCAACGACATTCTTTTAAACAAAAATGCAGACGAAAAAGACGATGAATATTGGCAAAATGCACGGCACAACAAACTAACTAAAAAGGAGTTAGAAATTTACAATATGGTTGATAGTATTAAAAATATGCCTAATTTTAAAGGAATTGTAAATTTTATAACATTCTTAACAACAGGTTATTACATAGCAAACAATTTTGAATTTGGACCCTACGCTAACCTTTACAGTTACAACGAAATAGAAGGCAATCGATTATATTTGGGTATGCGAACAAGCAACGATTTTAGTAAAAAAATAGAATACTCAGGCTTTTTAGCTTACGGTTTTAAAGATGAAAAAATAAAATACGGAGCAGGAATAAAATACAAACTAAACCACGATAAATGGCGATTTCTGAACATTTCGTACAAAAACGACATGCTTCAATTGAGCAAAAGCAACGAATTAGTTTCGGAAGACAATATTTTGACCACCATTTTCAGTCAAAATCCAGACGTAAATTTATTATTGGTTTCTGATTTTAGAATATTTTTCAAAAGCGACTGGTTCAAAGGCTTTTCGTACAAATTAGAGCTTGCAAATAAAATCATCTATCCCTCTTATATTCACCCATTTAAACTGCAAAATTCGGCAGAGAATTTGCAAAATATAAACAACAACACCCTCAATTTTACAGCACGCTATGCTCGAAATGAAAAAACAATCAATAGCCAATTTTCGCGCTATTCGATGGGCTCAAAATTTCCCATTTTTTCGCTAAACGCATCGTATTCGCCCAAAAATGTATTGGGAAATGATTACCCTTTTCAAAGCCTTCAGCTTCAAGTACATCACAAGTTTTTTCTTGGCACTTTGGGCGAGTTGATTTATACGGCACAAGCCGGAAAAATCTGGGGTACAGTGCCTTATCCACTTTTGCGTTTGCACGAAGGCAGCGAAACTTATATCTTTGACCCTTACGCTTTTAACTTAATGAATTACTACGAATTTGCTAGCGACCAATACATTTCTCTATTTGCCGAACATCATTTTCAAGGCATTTTTTTCAATAAAATACCAATTCTTAGAAGATTGAATTTTAGAGAAGTACTTTATGCTAAGGGAGTTATGGGAAGTTTGCGCAACGAAAATATGAATTTGATAGAATTTCCAGAAAGCCTTTCTGAGCTCAAAACACCTTATTATGAGGCAGGTGTGGGAATTGAAAATATATTCAAAGTGTTTAGGCTCGATGCAATTTGGCGGCTTTCGCATTTAGACAAAGCCAACGCTCAAAAATTTGGCTTACGGCTTGGTATTCAGGTAATTTTGTAAAACACGTTTCTTTTTCAAAAATAGATTTGGTAGTTTTGCAAAAAATGACGAACTTTCATTTTAAAACTACTCAAAAAAAAGAATTGATTTTCAAGTTATATTTCTCATATTTAATTGAATATCAACAAAATATAAATATAAATTATTTTCGATGAACGAAAGATTAACATTATCGGAACTGCACGAAGCCATAAAAGACATACTTTATGGAAATTTTCAAGACAAATATTGGATAGTAGCCGAAATAAGCCAACTATCTGAAAATAAAGGCGGTCATTGTTATTTGGAACTCATTGAAAAAAACAAACAAGGCAAAACGATTGCCAAAACACGCGCCACTATTTGGTCTTTCAGCTATCAGCAATTGAAATACCATTTCAGTATGATGGTAAACGAAAATTTAAAAGCCGGAATGAAAGTGCTTATTTTGGCAAGCGTAGAATTTCACGAAGTTTATGGTTTTTCGCTCAATATCACTGATTTAGATCCAACTTACACGCTCGGCGACCAAGAAAAACGCCGACAAGAAATCATAAATCAACTCGAAGAAGAAGGCATTTTTAATATGAATAAGGAATTGGAATTGCCAATTGTTCCTCAAAAAATAGCTGTCATTTCGTCAGCTAGTGCTGCGGGTTATGGCGATTTCATGAATCAACTAAACAGCAATTCGTATGGCTATGTGTTTTATACTAAGCTCTTTCAGGCAAATATGCAAGGCGACAGTGCCGAAAATTCAATTACCGAAGCTTTAGATGAAATAGCCAATTACATCGATTTTTTCGATGCAGTAGTTTTGATTAGAGGAGGAGGTTCAAAAGAGGAATTGAGCTGCTTCGATAGTTACTTAATTGCCTCATACATAGCACAATTCCCGCTTCCGGTGCTCACAGGGATAGGTCACGAGCGCGACGAAAGCATTGCCGACTTGGTAGCGCACAAAAAGCTAAAAACGCCTACCGCCGTTGCCGAGTTTTTAATTGAGCAACTTGCCCAATTCAATGCCAAGCTCGAAACTACTTTTTTGCAAATAAAAGCGAATTTTGATACGATAATTAGTTCTGAAAAAAGCAACTTACAGTCGGCAAATGCACGTTTGCAACCTTTGCTCAAAAACTTGATAGCTTCACAAAAAACAAGACTAAAATTTAATGCTGAAAATATAAAAGTACTTATGAATAAAGTATTTGCGCAAGAAAAATTTAATTTATCAAAGGTAGAAAACCAAATTTCGGTACTTAGCAAAAACTATTATCTGTCTCAAAATCTCAGTTTGAAGCAATCAAAAGACCAAATTTTTAAATTAATAAATTTAAAATTGAAAATAGAAAACGAAAAAATAATTTTTTCCACAGAGAAAATTAAAAAACTAAGTTTAATTTCAATGCAAAAAGAGAATACAAAGCTAAAGAGTTATTCAAAAATACTGGAAATAATTAACCCTGAACAAGTTATAAAAAGAGGATACGCATTGCTACTTAAAAATGGGAAAATAATAAGTTCGTCAAAAAATGTAGCAACCGGTGATAAAAAAAACAAGGTTTCTAATTTTAAAATCAGAAACCTTGCTTTTTTTATAATTTCAGTTGCAATCAGTTGCGCTATGCTATTCTATCTGTATTCTTTCAACAATTCTAAGTAAGTAGTCAATTCTTGCGATTTTGATTCAAAATCTCTAAAATATTCATTGTTTTGGTCTTGCGAACTTAAATTTTGCATATTCAAGAGGTTCATCTTCATTTTTTTCAAATCCATTTCGGCACCTTCGAGCTTTAGACGAATCACTTCGCGCTGGTCTTCAAAGTTTTGATATAATTTCTTGTTTTGCTCTAAACTAGAAATACTATCCATATATTGTTGCATAAGTTCGGCATTGCCAGTTCTGTCAATTTTTCGACGCAACTCTCTGATTTTGAAGTCAATTTCTTTGATATTTGAATTTTGCAAAAGTTGTTCAATTTTAGCATCTTTTTCGGTAAGTTCCTTTGTTTGAGACACATATCTATCCACAATAGGCATCAATTCAAATGTCATTGAATTTAGTTTCCCAGCTTTTTTTAATTCTTCCACAATGTTTGAGCGCAAGTTTTCGATTGAAGTAAGTATTTTTCCGTGCTTACCCAAATTTCGCTGAATAAGGTTCACATGTCTTCCGGTACGTTGGTCGAAACGAGAGGTTTGTATAAACTCCTCAGGTATTTGCGACAAATGGTAGAGATACTCTTTTCTGATACTAAAAGTGTGAAAAATAGAAATAGCCCACGACAGAAAAAACGTCATAGAAGCAATTCCAAAAATAGTTTCAACTACAGCACTATTTGGATATTGGTCGTGAATGGAAGCGATAACAAAAAATCCGATAATTATCAGCAGATAAAATCCACCCCAAAATATCCATTTTACTTTTTTTGTTTTCATGCCTACAATAAAAAGTGGCAACCAATTTAAAAGTAATACCAAAGAAACGATAAACCACCAATAATCGGCAAAACCTACACGGCGCGGACTTATAGAATTATATTGATTCATGCTTAAAATTTTAAATTTTACGTATCGAAATGCTTTTTGGAATGCTAATATTTTTAGCAAATTTAGTATTCTTTTGCGAAAATTGCTAATTTTATTTGGTTAATTTTTGTTAAATAAAATTCTTTTGGCAAAATAAAAACCCTGACAAATTTAGAAAAAATGTCAGGGTTTTCAAAAAAAAAAGCAAACTATATTTAAAACTATTGTCCGCCGCCTATCAAAATACCAAGAGATACTGTAAAATATTTGTTTTTCAATTTGTACGTTTCTGTATCAGAGTACTCTTCGAGGGAAGTCATAGGAACTGCATAGCGAGCTTCGGCAAACAAGCCAAGTGGTCCTACGTTAAAGCTTGCTCCTAGACCTAAATTTACGCCAAATTCACCTCTTTTAGTGTCGCCAAAGTCTTCAATTTTAGTTCGTGTAATATCACCATCTAAATTAGCAACAACCTGACCACTAGCTAAATACTGAAAATAAGGTTGTGCCAAAACATAAATAGGAAGCACTGGAACATTCACTTTTGCGCCCAAACCTAAACCAACATAGTTGTACGAAACGCCAAGATATGAATTAAGTAATTCAGATTCAACACCTTTAGTTCCTTTTACATCAAACATCAATTCAGGAGCTAATTTCAAAAATTTACCCAACACTTTGATTTCTTTTGAAATACCTACCGACAAACCAATTTTTGAATCTGGTTCAAATTGAATATCTTTGTCAGTATATTTCATGTTGGCAAAGCCTACTCCACCACGAATGCCAATTTGAGCATTAGCCGTATTTACAGTAAATGCTGCTACCAATAAAATAGCAAAGCTTAAAATTATTTTTTTCATGTTTTTAATTTTTTAAAATTTATAATAGTAGTTATTTTCTCTGAAAACGTGTTTACTTTTTATATATTGTATTGCCAATATAAAATCTTAAAAAAAAAAGCTACCAATTGAAATTGATAGCTTTTTTTTAAAAAATTATGAAATATTGATATTTTAGCTTTTACAATTTTGTGCTAAAATTATTTAACTTCCTCAAAATCAACATCAGTAACATCATTCGCAGCATTATTCTGTTGTTGTGTTTGTTGTTGCGATTGGTTTGGATTTGCTTGCGCGCCACTTTCTTGAGCTTGTTGAGCATTGTAAATATCTTGCGAAGCAGCTTGGAAAACGCTAGTCAATTCGGCAGAAGCAGCATCAATTCCAGCAATATCTTCGGCTTTGTGAGCAGTTTTCAATTTTTCGAGAGCCTCCTCAATCGGTTTGCGTTTGTCGGCAGGAATTTTGTCGCCAAATTCTTTCAATTGTTTTTCGGTTTGAAAAATTGTGCTGTCAGCTCCGTTTAGTTTTTCAATGCGCTCTTTTGCGGCTTTGTCTTTGGCTTCGTTGGCTTTAGCTTCGTCTTTCATACGTTGAATATCGGCATCAGAAAGTCCCGAAGAAGCCTCAATGCGAATGCTTTGCTCTTTTCCGGTGCCTTTGTCGCGAGCCGAAACGTTCAAAATTCCATTGGCATCAATATCGAAAGTTACTTCGATTTGTGGTACGCCACGTTGTGCCGGTGGCAGACTGTCTAAGTGAAAACGTCCAATGGTTTTATTGTCTTGAGCCATAGGTCTTTCGCCTTGCAAAACGTGAATTTCGACCGAAGGTTGATTATCAACAGCGGTAGTGAAAGTTTCGGTTTTTTTGGCAGGAATTGTGGTGTTCGATTCAATCAAACGAGTCATCACGCGTCCCATGGTTTCAATTCCAAGTGAAAGAGGAGTTACATCGAGCAACAATACGTCTTTTACCTCACCAGTCAATACACCACCTTGAATTGCAGCACCAACAGCCACTACTTCGTCAGGGTTTACGCCTTTTGAAGGAGCTTTTCCAAAGAAATCTTCTACTATTTTTTGAATAGCTGGAATACGAGTAGAGCCACCTACCAAAATCACTTCGTCGATGTCAGATTTTGAAAGACCCGAGTTTTTCATAGCCGACTCGCAAGGACGTAAAGTAGCTTGGATTAATTTGTCAGCCAATTGCTCAAATTTAGCACGCGAAAGTGTACGAACCAAGTGTTTTGGAATACCATTTACTGGCATAATGTATGGCAAATTAATTTCGGTAGAGTTAGAACTCGAAAGTTCAATTTTAGCTTTTTCGGCAGCTTCTTTCAAACGTTGAAGTGCCATTGGGTCTCTTCTCAAGTCGATGCCTTCGTCGCTTTTAAATTCGTCGGCTAACCAGTCGATTATCACTTGGTCGAAATCGTCGCCACCAAGGTGAGTATCTCCATCTGTCGATTTTACTTCAAAAACTCCATCACCCAATTCTAAGATTGAAATATCGAAAGTACCGCCTCCAAGGTCGAAAACGGCTACGTTCATGTCTTTATTTTTTTTGTCCAAACCGTAAGCCAATGAAGCCGCAGTTGGCTCATTGATAATACGTTTTACAGTAAGTCCAGCTATTTCGCCAGCTTCTTTAGTAGCTTGTCGTTGAGCATCGTTGAAGTAAGCTGGAACAGTAATAACAGCCTCAGTAACAGTTTGTCCAAGGTAATCTTCGGCAGTTTTTTTCATTTTTTGAAGCACCATAGCCGAAATTTCTTGTGGCGAGTAAAGTCTTCCGTCGATATCTACACGAGGCGTGTTGTTGTCGCCACGCGCCACTCTGTAAGGCATACGGCTAATTTCTTTGCTTACTTTGTCAAACGTTTCGCCCATAAAGCGTTTAATTGACGAAATAGTTTTTTCGGGGTTTGTAATAGCCTGACGTTTAGCGGGATCGCCAACTTTAATTTCGCCACCAGCTACAAAAGCTACAATAGAAGGAGTTGTTCTTTTTCCTTCGGCATTTGGAATTACTACGGGATCAGCACCTTCCATTACTGATACGCATGAATTGGTAGTTCCTAAATCAATTCCTATAATTTTACCCATAATTTGTTGAAATTTTATTTAGATAGCAATCCTTTTTAGTTTTGCTATATTATTTGTTATTATTTTGTTTTTCTTTTAGTCAAATTTAAAAATATGAACTTTTGGTTCTGCAATACAACTGTTCAATGATTATGCCAAGCAAAAAAAAAGGTTTTTTTCCGAAAAAATGTCATTTCAATCCCTAAAGAATCCTTTTTTCATGTCATATTTCTGACAAAAAGACATTTTCACAAACAAAAAACTGCCAAAATAGAAGATTTGAACATTTAAAATTGAATTAAAAATGCTTGCTAAACTGCACAAATTTTGAAAATCTGCTGGTTTTCTACATAAACAAGCCGTTTTAGAGCATAATAGAAATTCTACAAATAAAAAAAGCTTCTCGAATAAAAAATTCGAGAAGCTTTAAAAAAAAAAGAAACCATAAGTGTAGCTATTTCACACTAAAATCGATAATACAATCGGGTCGCTTTTGATTAAAAGTTTTAATACTTTCTTTTAATTTTTCGGCATAAGTTCTATCATCAATTTTAAGGTCTATCGCTTTGATATTTCTTAAACCAGTGCTAGCGTAAAGCGCATCAATGTTCTTAATTTCAGTATCGGAAATATCAATAGAAAGTAAGGTTTTAATTTCGATAAGTGCCTTGATTCCTTTTACATCGGTGCTCGAAATATCAAGATATTCTAAGTTCAAAAGTGAAGCAATAGAATCGACATTTTCCACAGGCGATTTGCTGCAATTAAGTTCTGATAATTCTTGCAACTTGTGCATATAACCTAAGTTTCGGATAAGTTCATTTTGCGAAATATCCAATTTTTGAAGGCTAAGCATGCCTTCGAGTGCTTTCAAAGAGTTATCGGCAATAAAACACAACGACACGTTTAGCGAAAGAAGCGACAGGTATCTAATTGGTTCTAAGTTAGACACAGAAGTATTATGGCAATTTAATTTTTCCAAACGCTTCATGTTTTTCAAAGGCGATAAATCTTCAATCAATTCGCTATTAGAACAATCCAATTCTTTCAAATTGGGCACATTTCTCAAACCACTCAAATCGGAAATTCCAGTATTTGAAATATCCAAAATTTCTAAATCTTTTAATTGCGAAAGCGGTTTTAGGTCTTTAATATCCTTATTTCCAGAGCAATCGAGCACTTTAAGCTTTACAATTGTTTCTAGTTTTCCATCAGACATTTCCACTTTGGCATCACGTTGGCTTTGTTTCATAAACTTGCCTTCAAAAAATTCTTTCCACTCAGGCGAAAGTCCATTCCACCAATCTCTGTTAGTTTGCGAAAAAGCAGAACCACCTGCCATAAGCAAAAGACTGAAAGTAATTAGTACTAATTTTGTAAATGTTTTCATAATTATAACTTTTTTTTAAAAATTTGAATGTTACAAATTTGCAAATTAATATTTAATTTCACAATAATTTAGAATTTTATTTAACTAAAATTTAGTATTTTTAAGTTTCTAAAATTATTTTTTGAATAAAAATAAAACGGTAAAAATATTATTTTATTTCAAAAGGATACTAAAAATCTAATATTCATTTACTTTTACGTGGTTATTCATCAATTTGAATTGCTCAATACTTTCGTTGCTCAGCAAATGTGTGGTGCAATTAAGCTTACTCAAATTTGGCATATCGTAAAGTGGATACAATGAATTTACATTTGTTATAGCACAGCTTAAGTGCTTTAAATTAGGCAAATCGCTTATTGGGCTTAAATCGCCTACCTCAGTATTATCAAAATCTAAGCCTTTCAAATTTTTCAAATTTTTCAAAGGCAACAGGCTATTGATGCTAGTATATCTAAACCAGATTATTTCTAAATTTTCAAGATTTTCCAAAGCACTTAAAGAAGTAATTTTAGTGTCTGAAATATTCAAAAAACGCAATTTTTTGAGCTGCCGCAAGGGTTCAATAGACAAAACTTCTCGATTTCCCAAAATATTTAGCTTCGTAATATTAAAAATATCCTGCAATTGGTCAAGCGTGGGTTTCTCTGAAAGAGTGAGCTTTGCTCTAAAAATTCGCTTCCATATAGGCGAAAGGCTATTCCACCACTCTAAATCCGATTTAATTGGCAAATTTGAGCTTTGAGCAGCTTGTTCTTCTTGAAAATCAAAGAATTCAACCTTTTTAGGTTCATTCATTTTCTTCAGCTCGCAAAGCAAATGCTTGGCTTCTACGCTATATTTTCCATTTGGGTATTTTTCGATATACTCCTCAACGGCTTGCATAGAATTAAAATTAGCAGCACTAAGCCACGTTTCTTCCTCGTCTTTTTCTTTCAAATAAGCATAAAGCTCTTTATAATTAGATAAGTTATTGATTAATTGACTAAAAGCATAAACTATTTGGGTTTTAATTGTAGAGGCAGTGCTTGCTTCTATGGTGCCCAAATTGCTCCGTTTATTCAAATCATGAAACTTCCCAGAAAGTACAATAATCTGATTTTTAACATCTAAAATATCTGGCTCGGCTTTTGGAGCTTTACGTACAATTGAGGAAAGTTTTTCCCGAAAATCGTCGAAAGCCAATTCTAGCTCATCTTTTGCTATGTATTTTTCCAAAGTTTTTAAATACTCAATCATTGTATCTAAATTTGATTTCTACTATGATTTCGCAAAAATACGGAAAAACTTTTAGAAATCAAATTTTTTTCAAGGTTTTTTTTCTATAATTAAAATTTTTAATCATTTACAAAAAAGAAAAAATAAAATCCACGCCTATTTTACTTCGTTATTTGCATTGTTATAACAATATCACCAGAAGTTGAAAAGCTCAATCCATAAGCATCAAAGCCCTTATTTTTTTCAAAAATCATGGTCGAAACTTCTTTTCCTATCGAAGTAAAACGGCTTACTACAATAAAGTTTTCGTTGGCACCACTTGGAATATTTGCCGTTTTTAGCCATTCAAATTTACCATTTTTATCGTATTTTGCTAAAAATATTTTCTGGTCTTTTGACGATGTTACTATGCTTTGCTTACCAAATTCAGCGGTATTTCCAATCATTCCGCCCACGTAAGTAGAACCGTCGGAGCTTGTTTTAACATATTCGCCACGCAATTTATCGTCGCCCGAAAAATTATTAGCCCAAACCAGTTTTTTATTTTTATCGAACTTTGCCAAAAACGCATTGGTAGGCTTGCTACCAGCCTGAAAAGTAGTGGTTTCAAAGGTCAAAGTTTTATCATAAGTACTTACAACATAAGCATTTCCGTTCTCGTCAATTTCTATTTGTACATCGTTGGCATTTCCGCCAGCCGCTATAATTTTACTTTTGATTTGCTCTTGATACAAATCGCCTAATAGTTTAGAATTCAAAGGAATAACCTTAGCTTCGATGTTCAAAAACTGTGGCATACACATTCCCACCGGAGCATTTATAAAAGTTGGATCGCAAATAATGTACTTGTCGCCATTGTAAAAAAGATGGTCGCCGTTTCTGTTTTCGGAAAAGCGCACTGCTGTAGCTACGTGCCCAGGGTATTCTAAACCAACTACTTGCATTCCCAAAAGTTCTTGCACAAGAGTAGCGAAAAAAACCGAACGGTCTTCGCAGTCAGAAAAAGGATAAAAAACGGTTTCTTCGGCAAAGAAAAATTTCTCGTAACCAAATTGCTGTGGGTCAGTTTTATAATCGAAAGAGGTTTGCGCAAATTTGAGCAAAAAACTTACTGCCGAAAGTTCATCAAGTCCTTCGAGCAAAGGTTTTAGGTTTTTAGCCATCGATTGAATAAATTCTCCCGAACTGCTCGAATTAAAATAAAGCGGTAAATCGAGCTGTGGAATAGAATTATAAAACTCAACATTTGAAGTGTTGTAATTCAAATTAATGTCGTATTTGCCTGCCAAATAATTAAACTTCAAACTACGCGATTTTACATCGTTCCCCAAAATAGGCGATTCGTTGAATAAAAAGCTTAATTTCGTTTTTGCATCGGGATAATTACCTTCGTAAGAGCGCAAGCTTTTTACATTGTCGTTGTCCAAAATAAAATAATTCACATTGTCGAAAGCAAAGTAATTTTTTCCAAAAATCATATACTCAGAAGCTACCATTAAATAAACATTGTTAGTATTGTAGCCAATTTTTGTGTTGTAGCGCGATTTTATAAGCAAAAACCACTTCATAAGTTTTGCGTGATTTTTATTGTCGGTCATTTGCGTAGTGAGCTTTCCAATTAATTGATAATAAGCCCAATCATTCAATTTGTGGTCTTTCTTGAACTCCATCAAATCGTTTACCAAATCGTAATGGTTGCATTTACTGGCAGCTTCCCAAAAATTGGCAATCAAATCGGGCGAAATATCGCCGCTTCCCATGGTTTCTTTAAGTTTAGGGTCGAACTGAAATTCTTTTTGAAGCCCATAAAATAAAAGCGAAACGGAAGCTTTCTTTTTCAATTCGGCTTCCTTTTTTTGAATAGGCGGCAAGCTCGAACCGAGCGCAAAGGGAATAACCTGAGGCGTTTTTTGCACCACAATAACGCGCTCTTCAACATTTTCAGCTGTTTTTCTTATCTCTTTGGGTTTTACTATTGGCTTTTTTTCTGGTTTTCCTCCTAATTTTGGTTTTTCGGGGTCTTTTCCTTCAAAATCTTTCCAAGCCTTGCGCAAAAAATCAGCAAATTCTTTATCGTTTTTCGTAACAAAATCATCAAAAATTTTCTGGTTTTTTGATGCAAAATCAGAAAACTCAGATTCTGTTTGTTTTTTAAACTGATTGAATTCATCTTCTTGGCAATATGCTGAAAAAGAATTAAATACAAAAAAAATTAAGCTAAATAGTAAAATTTTTGTTTTCATATTCAGATTTATTATTCAATTACTAAATCGCTAAAAATACATACCGTAAAACAAGCAATCTGATAATTATAAATATTTATTAATTAATAAGTTACTAATATTCTGTCCAATTTTTTACCTCTCAAAGTTGGGTGTTGGTCTTTGTCGAGGTAACCAGCTTGCACCGGAATATTTTTTTCGAGATACTGAAACAATGTTCTCACATCAAGAGGTTTACCTTTGGTTGCTTCGCCCTTGAGTGCTTTAAGCAAATAATAGGTAAAAAGACCATGATATTTTTCAGGATACGAAGTACTAAATTCGTCGTCAGAGGAAGCCGAAATAGCAACTAAATTATCTGCAAAAGTTTCTGATTCTTTGGGTTTTATAACAATTCCGCGCACTCCGGCAAGCAACATTTCGTTGCTTCGGCTGGTTCCAGAAAAGCAAGCATCAAGAAAAATAGTAACGTTTCGAGCCTTGAAATTTGAAAGAGTGGAGTACATTTTATCGAGACTCAAGCCTGTATTTGCATAATTTGGGTCAATATCGTGAGGAATTAAATAAGCAGTTTTTTCTTTGGTATCGGGCGCACCATGTCCGGCATAGTAAATAATAATGTCGGTTTCTCCGCTCATAATTCGGCGAGCGAGCCAACCATTTTCCGAAAAAACTTTATCAAATTCGCCTGAAGTAGCATTCTCATTTGTGCGGAAAAATATATTTTTTTCAGGAATCCCAAATACTTTGCGTGCATACGTATAAAATGTAAGTGCATCATTAGCAGCATAATCGACGGTTGGTGCATATTTATACTTTTCTACACCCAAAATTACACACAAGGTATTTGAACCATCAAAACCCGTTTCGGGTATATTTTGCTCTACATCAGTGGGTTCAATAATTCCTTCTATCCGCTTTACTGTAACTTCATTTTCATTTTCTATTTTTGTAATGTTCACATCTACAATATTAGGCGTGCGCTCGCCAAGCTTCAAATTCAACGGAACTCTCTCACTTTTAGAATTATGGCTACCACTAACTTCGATAAATAAAGGAATATCTTTGGCTACAAATCGGCGGCTAGTATAAAAATAAAATTCTATTTTTTGATAATCGCCGCTTGCAATTGTGCCCAAATTGAGCACCTTCCCATTGTCAGGAAAAGTAATATTTTTATCATCAGAATCCAAAATCAGCTCAACTTTGGTTTCTTCGGCGTTTCCTTGTCCAAAATTTTGAAGGTAAGCCGTAACTTCTATCGACTCGCCAGCTTCGATAATGGAATTTCCATTTCCGTAAGCATCGCCCCTATGTTGCTCGTCAGTTTTGTCGTTGATAGCCACTTGTTTAATTTGTAAATCGGGCTTGCTAAACTCCGAAGTATAAAAATTAATTATCGAAGGGTCGGCATCATTTCCATAAAATTCCGACACATCAATTCTAATTTTTCTATCCAAGTTTTTAACTGCATAATCAGCTGAAATTGGGATAGTTACCATTCTATATGCCTGTGAACCTAATTCAGTGATGGTTTCTACTTTTCCTATACTCAAATTGTCAGCTGATGAAATTGGAGTTGCGTTAATGTTGATTCCAAAGGCTTTTCCTCTTCCTTTGTTCATTAGCTTAAATGAAATTTGGGCTTCTTCGTTTCCATCGAGCGACCCGTTGCCAGAAGGGTCGATAAGCTTCAAATTCTCAATAACCAAATCGGGTGGATATGATTGAACCTCAAAGCTTTGAGCGCTTACATTCGATTTTACAACTAACCACGAAGCTTTCATTTTCATGTCTTTATTCACAAAAAAGCCAATTTTATTTCCTAAAAAAGGCAATGCCGCCAAGCTCAAAACCCTGCGCCCATTGATTGAGAAAAATAGTTGATTGCCCGTTTTTTCTATTTTCAAAGCATTTTCAGCATTGTTTTTGTTAATAGCCAGAGATTCAGTCCAATCCACAAGGCTTATGTAATTACCGTTTTGGGCTTTTCCTACCTGAAAATAGCCATTTCCACTGAGCAAAAAGACATATAAATTGTCTGAATTTTTTCCTCCCCAAGTAATTCCATATCCGTAATTATTAGGTCCATAGATTTTTGTAACTTTTGTATCAATAATAAAATCAGAGTTTTGGTCTAAATCTACTTTCACTGTATTTGCCCAAGCTCCCTCTTTTCGTTTGTGTTCGAGTAAAAATATTCCGGTATTTATAGTAGCACGTGCCTTAGGCGAATCGTACAATTTCCATTGATTCAAATTATCATTAAAATCTTCTTTAAAAATTGTATTATACTCTTGAGCATAACCATTTAATAATAAGAAACTTAACACTAAAAAAACTGCTATTCTTTTCATACACAAAACAAATAAAGATAATTTTACTTTTACCGTATTTTTAAATTAAATGCACTTTTTTTCGCAAAACATTAAGCAAAAAAACGTTATTACACAGAAAATAACGTAGTATTTCTAAAATAATTGTAGATGAATTTTACAAATTATTGTTTTGAAGCTGCATTCAAATTTTAAAATCTTGATTTACAGCAACAAACTGCGATTTTTAAATTTTACTAGCTGTTATTAAATTTATTTTTCGCCCTTACGATTCTGGTTCCACATCACTTTTAACCGTTCTTTCGTTCCAAGGCACAGTGTCAGGGTCAGAAAGTTTATCAAAATCCGACTGAAAATCGTCCATTTTCAAGTAACAAAGCAAATCGAGCTCACGCAAAGCACGCGCCGGAAGCTTCTCAACTTGATGAACGTATTTTACCACAAATTTTTTCACGAGTTTATGAAATCCTTCTACATATTGCTTCATTTCATAATGCCCTTTCTTTGCTTCTTCCTTTGCTTCATCTACTGCTTCACGAGTCATGTGTGGATATTGCATCAAAGCCTCTAAGTAATCCGCCTGATAATTATCCTCGTATTTATGGTATTCTAAATCGTCAAAATCAAGAAAATTACCTTCTTTATTATCGTAATGATACAGCAAATCTGAAAGTGTGAAAAAGAAATCATAAGCCGTCAACCGAGCTTCTTTCTTGCACAAAATTACAAATTCTTCCTCTGTTTTTTTATAATATTCTCCGCGATGCTTCAAATAATAAACCGCTAATTCGGTTATAATTTCATCGCTAAATTCTTCTTGGAATTTTTCCATATCCTTCCAATCTTCCAAGAATTTATCCATTTCGTCCCAATCAATATCTTCAAATCCAGTCATTTGTTGTAATTTTAATTTTATTTTTTTCAGACTCTAAAACTTTTTCCTTAGAAATCTACTACAAATCTTTCATGGTCAAAGCAATACGCTTTCTAGCAGCATCAATGCTTATAATTTTTACCTTTATTTTTTGCGCAACACTTAATATTTCAGAAGGGTCAGAGATAAATTTATTGGTAATATTTGAAATATGAACCAAACCATTTTCTTTAATTCCAATATCTACAAATGCGCCAAAATTGGTTACATTGTTCACAATTCCATCGAGCACCATGCCTTCGCTCAAATCGTTGATTGACTTTATTTTATCGTCAAAAGCAAAGGTTTCGAGCTTATCGCGTGGGTCTAGCGCAGGCTTTGCCAATTCCTTCTGAATATCTTGCAATGTAGGAATTCCTATTTTTTCGCTTACAAATTTATGAATATCAATCTTCTTTTGCAACTCTTTGTCCGAAATTAGTGTTTTCACATCTACTTTCAGCTCTTTTGCCATTTGCTCTACCACAGGGTACATTTCGGGGTGTACAGCACTAGAATCTAATGGGTTATCAGCATTTGAAATGCGCAAAAATCCTGCGGCTTGTTCAAAAACTTTCGGTCCCAAACGAGGCACTTTTTTCAACTCCTTGCGCGATTTAAAAGCACCATTTTGTTGGCGAAATTCGACTATATTTTGTGCCAAAACAGGTCCCAAACCGGAAATGTATGTCAATAAATGTTTACTTGCCGTATTCAAATCAACTCCCACCAAATTCACGCAGCTTTCTACCACGCTATCAAGCGATTGCTTCAATTTTACTTGATCCACATCATGTTGGTACTGTCCTACTCCAATCGATTTTGGATCTATTTTTACTAACTCTGCCAAAGGATCCATTAATCTTCTACCTATTGAAACAGAGCCTCTTACCGTTACATCGTAGTCAGGAAATTCTTCGCGAGCAATTTTTGAAGCCGAATAAACCGACGCTCCATTCTCACTTACCACAAAAACACCAATGTTTTCGGCAGGTTTCACCACTTTTTTCACAAAATCTTCCGTTTCGCGGCTTGCTGTTCCATTTCCAATAGCAATGGCTTCTATTTGATATTTCTTTATAAGTTCTTGTATGATTTTAGCACTTTCAGCTACCTGATTTTTAGGTTCGTGAGGATAAATCGTTTCCGTTTTGAGCAATTCGCCTTGTGCGCTCAAACACACCACTTTACAACCAGTCCGGTAAGCTGGATCGAGTGCCAAAGTACGTTTTTGTCCCAAAGGTGCCGATAACAATAAGTTTCTCAGGTTCTTAGCAAAAACAGAAATAGCAGTTGCATCAGCCAATTCTTTGGCTTCGTTTACAAATTCAGTTTCAATCGAAGGCTTCAAAAGTCTTTTGTATGAGTCAATTATGGCTATTTCGACTTGTGCTGACGATTCATTTTTTGCTTTTATAAAAAAACGCTCCAAGGGTGCCAATGCTTTGTCTTGGTTAGGCGATACGCTTACTTTCAAAATTCCCTCATTATCAGCCCTCATCATGGCTAAAATTCTATGCGAAGGACATTTTTTCAAGCTTTCTTCAAAATCGAAATAATCTTTGTATTTTTCGCCTTCTTCTTCTTTTCCTTTTACCAGTTTTGAACTTATAACAGCCTCTTGTTTAAATACATTACGCACAATATTTCGGGCAGTTGTATTTTCATTTATCCATTCAGCAATTATATCGCGAGCACCTTGTAAAGCCTCATCTTCGGTTTTGATTTGGTCGTTGAAATATTCCGAAATTTTTTGCAAAAATTTGTCGTTCGATTGTTTCATAATGGCTTTTGCCAAAGGTTCGAGTCCAGCCTCAATCGCTTTAACGGCGCGGGTTTTGCGCTTTTGCTTGTACGGAAGGTAAATATCTTCGAGCTTAACCAAATCGTAAGTAGCTTCGATTTCGGCTTTTAACTCGGGCGTAAGTTTTTCTTGCTTTTCGATAGCCGAAAGTATTGCTTCTTTGCGTTTATCTATATCTAACAACCTTGAATACAAAACATTAATCTGCCCAATCACTTCTTCATCTAAGCTTCCGGTCATTTCTTTTCTATACCTACTAATAAAAGGAACAGTGGATTTGTCCAAAAGCAATTTAATTGTATTTTCAGTTTGAAAAGCCTTTATATTCAGCTCTTTGCTTATAATTTCAATGTGTTTTACGTTCATTTATTCTTAAAATTCTAAAATAGTTGAAAATCAATACCTTCACAAAAAAAGTAGTTCGGTAATTTTTTTGTAAAGTAATAACTTTTTTGTTGTTTTTAGAAATTTAATTTTAAGAAAAATGAAAAGGAAAATAAAAAACAGCGTTTTTTTTGAATTATATGTCTGAAAATAAAACTATTTTCACAAAATTTCAAAAAAAAAACTTCAAATACCAAAGTAAATGAAGTTTTAAATTAAAAACCTAAAAAAATTGTAATGAAAATTATATTTTCAGCTATTTTTTTATTGAATTTTAAACTTTTCCTTTATCATATCCACCACATAATAAACCATTGGCACAAGGTAAACAGTCAATATCAAAGACGAAAGAAGTCCGCCAATAATAACCCAAGCCAGTCCGTTTTTCCATTCGGCGGCAGTTCCAGTAGCCAACGCGATTGGGAGCATACCGATTGCCATAGATAAAGTTGTCATTAAAATTGGTCGCATACGTTCTTTTCCGGCAATAATTAGGGCTTCTTTAAAATGTTTTCCTTCCGCTTTTAATTGGTTGGTAAAGTCCACAATCAGAATTGCATTTTTTGTAACCAATCCCATGAGCATAATCAAACCGAGTTGTGCAAACAAAGTCAAATGGTTTAATGATAGATTTAAAGCCAAAAATGCACCAATTGAAGCCACCGGAATAGAAAATAATACCACCAAAGGATAAATATAACTATCGTATAATGCAATCAAAATCAGATAAATAAGAATAAACGAAATCAGTAAAACAGAGC
>JAIFNL010000189.1 GCA_020047755.1 Bacteroidota bacterium | reverse complement strand
GATATTCCTCAGCAGTAACAGGACCGGCAGCGCGGAAAGGTTGCGCATCGTGTATGCGAGTTCCGTAGCCTCGGCGCAAGTTGAAAATGCGTTGGAAATTATAAACTCTTTCCGATTGGCGAATCAATTCGTGCTTGTCGAATGGTTTTCCAGTTACGGCTGTGTATATAGTTACATAGTTATCAACGTGTTCTGGCACTTTTGCAGGCTCATCGGTATCGCCGTTGTTTTCAGGCTCCACATCGTTCCAAGGCAATTTGCATAAGCCCATAAGCCCAAACCAAGTGCGGAACATTGGAAAATAATGCAAAGCTTCTGCTTTTTGCTCAAACGTAGGTATTTGATTATTAACCATATCCATAAAAATCAGCCAAGCTTCGTCGTGTTGAGGACCTTTGTTGGTCATGGCATAACCACCTTGTTGCGCAAGCGATTCTTTTGAAACGTATTGAGAATACTCTAACCCTTTGTTTTCCATAGCAATATCTTGCATAAATTGGGCATCACCCCAGCCTTGCGCTGTAAAATATTGTTTCAATTTGCGTACACCTTGTCCGGCAAGTTCTCCAAAACCTTCACCTTTAGCTACTTGATGCAAAAGTTTCATAGAGTCGTCGGCATTTCCAAAGTTGAGTTTTAAGCCACCGGTGCGCTCTTCGTTGAGTATTCCATTTTCGTAACACTCCATCAAAAATCCCATAATAGTTCCCCACGAAATGGTACAAATTCCATAAGTATCGCAGTAAAAATTCGATTCGATGGTAAAGTCGGGATTAAAAATTCCCATAATTGAGCCAAGCGATGAAGTCGTTTCATATTCAGGACCTTCCACCAAAACTTTCTGTCCGGCATAAGGACCTGAACGAAGTATATAATTATCTACACCTTTGGCACACATCATATTACAACCAATCCAGCAGCCATCGGGCATTCCTTGTGTGAAATATTTTTTCCACACTTCTGAGTGAATTTTATCGGCATCTTGGTGATTTCCAAACTTGAAGTTATTTACAGGCAACAAGTCATAATCGTTCATCACATTGGTTAAGTGAGCAGTACCTTTTGAGCGCATTTCAGCTTGAGAATCATCAAGTTCCTTCATTTCGCGATTGAAACGCTTGCCGCGTTCCACAATCGGTGCCATGTCAGCAACGTTGTTTAAATTTCCGCCTATTTTAGGAACTTTTACTACAATGGCTTTAATTTTTTTATCTCTCAAAACAGTTCCAATACCACCACGTCCAGCTTGTTTGAAGCGAATCTCGTTACGTTTGGGGTCGAAAAAAGAAAAATTGAGCATTCCGATAAGCGAATGTTCAGCGGCAGTTCCAGCAGAAACAGTCGAAACTTTTACCAAATCTTTTTTCTCATCACTTTCGGAAAAAGCATAAGTAAGGTGGTGCGAAAGAATGTGCGTATCGCTCGTGCCTTCAGGTGCTTTCATAATTTCAATTTTTTGAGACACCGCATCGAGCACTATAATTATGTCATGCTCTGCTTTGCCCTGAATTTCAAGGGCATCGTAGCCAGCAAAGTTCATAAATGGACCAAAATATCCGCCCACGTTGCTGTCAATTACTATGTCGGTTTGAGGTGAAATGCTCACTACCAACGATTTACCAGTTCCTGAATACTGAGTAATTCCAGCAATAGGACCTGTTGCTATAACAATCTCGTTTTCAGGGTCATTCCATTTTGTGTCGGGTTTTGTACCGTCCCAAAGCAAGCGCAAACCAAAACCTTTTCCTCCTTGAAATTTTTCAATCATTTCGTCAGAAACAGGTTTTTCTTTCATTGTGTTGTCGCCAACGTTTATGTACAAGGTTTTGCGCGTATAGCCTCTATACATGGGAGTTACCTCATAATCCCATGATTTTATCATATTGCTTTTTAATTCTTGTAAAGTCATATTGTGCGGATATAATTATAATTGTATTTTACTTTTGCAAATTTACTTATTTTTTTCAAAAGTTTAAAACTGAAAGCATTATGTATTTTTTTGCATATCGTATTTTCTATAACTTTACGCATTATATAATTGAAAGTAAATAGATTACTCAAAATATGTTTAATAACTTGTTTTTTTATTAATTAGTTCAAAAATGAAAACTACTTTTAAATAAGTTTGTTTGTTAAAAAGCAAATCTAAAAATTTTAAAAAATAGATGCGAAAAGTGTTTTTATTAAGCAAACATAAAATTTAATGCTAAACAAACGCAAAAATAAGTTGAAATAAACGTGTAAATTTTGCAAAAACTCACAAAAAATTCACATCTTTGCAGTATAAAAATCGCAATAGTACGGTTAAAAAAATAGTATAAACCAAAATCTAACTTTTTTACTATGAAAAAAATAGTTAAAATACTTTTAATAATTGTAGCAATCCCTCTAGTTTTAGTTGGTATTTTGCTAGCTTACACTTCGATAGTTGATTACAAACCAGAGCCTATCGAAAATTTGTACAAATCGCAAAAGGCTGACATTTTGAACGATACCTTAGAATATAAGCTAATGATTTGGAATTTAGGATATTGTAGCCTCAGCGCTGATATGGATTTCTTTTACGATGGAGGCGCAAACGTGCGCAACTCGGAAGAAAATACCAAAAGAAATTTAGAAGCAGTAAAAACTTTTCTGTTAAAATATCCCGATATGGATTTTTTTCTATTGCAAGAAGTCGATAAACACTCAAAAAGGAGCTATGGAATGAATGAATTTGACGAAATTTCGCAAACTTTAAAAGAGTACAAACCTTTTTTTGCGGTAAATTACGATGTCGATTTTGTTCCACAACCGCTCACCGAACCTATGGGAGGTGTACTTTCGGGCGTGGCGACTTTTAGCAAATTCGAACCCATAATTTCTGACCGATATGCTTTTCCTGGAAGCTTCAGTTTTCCGGTTGGCTTGTTTATGCTCGACCGTTGCTTTATGGTAAATAGATATAAATTGCAAACTGGTAAGGAGTTACTTATTATAAACACACACAATTCGGCTTATGACGATGGCACACTTCGCAAAGGCGAAATGGAATATTTGAACAAATTTTTGCTAGAAGAGTATGCAAAAGGAAATTATGTTTTAGTTGGTGGCGACTGGAATCAATCACCTCCCAATTTCAAACCTGAATTTGATGGCGAAGTTTTTGATTCTGAAGATTTTATGAAAATAGAAGAAAACTATTTGCCTAAAGAGTGGAATTGGGTTTATAGTGCTAATATTCCGACTAATAGACGTGTGAAAAAGCCATACAAAAAAGGCGAAACGGCTACAACGGTTATTGATTTCTTCTTGCTTTCGCCCAATATTGAAAAAGTAGAAACATCAAACGTAGATTTGAATTTTCAAAACTCTGACCATCAGCCTGTTTTATTAAAGATAAAGCTAAAAAAATAGAATTACAGACAAAAGCAAAGTTCTCTAAAATCAGTCTTTTATTTTAAAATTGCAAATTAGTTTTGATATATTTTAAAATTAAAGACTGATTTTTTTTATTAAGCCAAAATGATTTGATTATTTTTCATTAAATTAGCAGTCAAGCACGAATGGATAGGCAAAATGGCAAGCAAGTCGCCTATTTTTACTTTTTTTGCAAATTCAGCATCACATTTTGCCAAAGCGTGCTCTTGCGAAACCGAATAAATGATTGCTTTTGAATTGTAGTAAATTGTTTTATAATCGTTTGCTACAAAATAAACTTCTCCAAAATTTTTGGCACCATCTGGGCTAAGTATATAGTCTTTAGACAAATGCACAGCACCCGAATGTAAAACAATTTCGCCAAGTTCGCGCTTAATGCGCACAACCGGCGCAAGCACAGAGCAAGCGATTTCGGTGCGAAAACACGAACCTATTTTTTGCTGCATGAGGTCGTAATACACAAAATTTCCGGGTCTTAGCTCGTCAATGCCTTCAAAATCATTGGCTAAACTTGCCGTTGGCGTATCGCCATACGAAACAATGATGTCTTTATATTTTTGTTGAAATTCAAGCTTCAAGGCTTTGATGTGTTGCAAATTTTTAGCGTGAATCGCCAACACTTCTGCCTTGGTTTCGGCTGTGTATGTATTTCCGGCATGAATCAAAAAGCCTTTAAAATCAGCTATTTGAGATTCCGAAATCAAAGAAGCTATTTCTGAAATTTGAGTTATTTCGCTTGGCAAAATGCCACTTCTGCCGTAAAACAAATCAATTTCGATAAAAATACCCACTTTTTTAGTTAAATTGTTAGTCAAAAACAGTGCTGTTTCATACGAATCGACTAATAAATTAATTTGGACTTCGGCATTTATACTATTTACAGCATTTATTTCCAGAATATTAAATGGGAAAGCAATTGTAATGTCTTTCCAACCATTTTGTGCAAAGAAAACCGCCATTTCGACTGACGAAACAGTAATGCACTCAACTCCAAAATCTTGAAACCATTTACCAACTTCCTGCGACTGATGAGTTTTAAAATGAGGTCTGAAAATTAATTGATGTGCAAATGTTTTGCTATAAATTTTAGCGATATTTTGCACACATTGTTTTTTATTTACTACAAATGTAGGTCGTGTAATTTGCATTTATTCAATAAGTTAAAAGATTGTATTTAGAAAATGGTCTATTTTTAGAATTTTAAGAAAATATCTAAAAACAAACCATTTTCATTTTAATTGGATAAATAATAGAAGAATTATTCTTGGAATTTTTTGAGTTTTTCCTCCAAATCTTTAATTTGTTTTTTCAATTCAGTTTCTCGTTCTTCGTGCAATAGCCCTATTTCTCTCACTTTGCGAGCTTGAAGGTCTTTTTCCAAAATCAATTCCTGTCCTATTTCCTTGTCCTTTGTTATGTCGTGAGCTATTTTTAATACTTTGAATGGTTTTCCAGTGTCGGTAAAGAACGGAACGTAAGTTTCTGATAACCAAATTCTTTTGCTGTCAATATAATATAGATTTTCTTCGGTTATGGTTTCTCCCGATTTCAAATCGTACCAAAACTGGGCGTATTCGGCAGGCGATTTCATGGTTTCATTGCCCATGTTGTCGCTATGTTTAGTTCCAACTATTAGATCAACCTTGGTATTGAACAAGTTAGCCACATATTCATTGGCATAAATAATATTTCCTTTAAAGTCGTATTCTATCAAATAGGTTGTTTTTTCGAGGGCTTCGAGAATTACTTTTGAATTGAGGGAGGCTTCATTTAATTCTTTAATTTTCGCATCATATTCAATATTTAATCGGCTCAATCGTTGCTCTTGCTCTCTGCTTTTGCGTTCCATTTCTTCTTGTGTAGCTTGCAATTCTTCCATATTTTGCCTTAATTCTTCTTCTTGCGAAGTCATTTCTTCGGCTTGCTCTTGCGATTGCTTGAGCAAATTGGCTGTTTTTATTGCTGTTCTTACATTAGAAATGGTTGATGCTATGATTTCGCCTATTTTTTCGGTAAAATCGATTTGGTATTTATCAAATTTATTGAATGACGCCACTTCGATAACGCCAAAAATTTCATCGTTGAGCAACAAAGGTACTAAAAGCAAGCTTCTTGGGTTGGAATCACCTAATCCAGAAGTGATTTTTACGTGGTCGTTAGGAATATTTTCGAGATAAATGGACTGTTTTTCAAAACCACATCTTCCTACCAATCCATCACGTTCGCCAATAATTTTATCGGCAAAGCGTTTGCGATTGTAGGCATACGAAGCAGTCATTTTGTAATGAATATTGTTTGAATCTTCATTGTTTAAAATAAAAATACCTCCTTGTATAGCACCTAAATAATTCACCAAGTTACTTATTATGTTAAACGATAAGTCTTCAATGTTTTCGTTTTCGCTGCGCAAGATAGCACCAAATTTTGCAGTTCCAATGGTTGCCCATGAAACTTGCTCATCCATTTTTTTGCGTTCAGCCTCTTCATCTCTGGCTTGGCGCAAGCTTTTTCGCATTTCCAACAGCGATTTTCCAAGTACATCGTTCTTGCTCAAAAGCGTAAATTCAGCATCTAAATTGCCTTTCCCTATGTTATTGGCAAATTCGGCAGTAGAAAGCAAGCCCTCGATAAGAGTATTAACCGATTTGCGAATGTCACCAATTTCATCGTCCGATTTTACGCGCATTTTTTGTGTTACGTCTATTTCGCCCTTGGCAAGGGAACGCAATATTTCAGTTATGCGAATGAGTGGTTTTGAAATATAGCGAGCAATAAAAAAGGTAACGATTGACAATAAAATCAACCCTAAAATACTAAAAACTAATGAATTGTATAGATTTTTATTGGCTTCTGCCGAAATTACTTTTAAGGGAACTATTATACCTATTGCCCAAGGTTGGTCAGATTTTCCTACATTTACAGGAGCATACGAAATGTAATTTTTTTCACCATTTTCTTCCGTTTTAATAAACGAAAATGCTTTGCCCTGTTGAATTCGTTCGAGTACATTATTGTCAATAGTTGTTTGAAAATCAACATCTTTAATCGATTCATTGATGTATTTTTTATTTGGGTGCGCAATATATTTTCCTGTATAAGTTACAAATACCGCATAACTTTCTTCAAACGGTTTTATGTTATCGGTTATTCTTTGGAACGTTTCCATACTAATATCTACACCAGCAAGCCCAATAAATTTTCCGTTTTTCACAATCGGAGAAGAAACCGAAGAAACTAAAATTTCATCGTTTGTGCCACCCGAATAGGAATAGAAATAGGGATCGATAATATGCTCTAAAGGCTTCATTTTCACTGCATAATATGAACTTTGCACATCGTCGCCTTCCATGTTGCGGTAGCGGTGCGAAATATCTACTTTGCCAAAATTATTGTAAGCCTCTGACGATAATCGCCCATGATTTTTGGTGTAGGCTGTATCCCATGCGCTTAGCTCTACCGATGCCCAAACGGCAAGATAATCGGTTGTAGCAAAAATATTTTTGAGTATGTCGTCATAAATGGGCAAACGTTGGGCTTGTGGTATTTTTGCTTGATCTATATAACTAGCTGATAATGCACGAGATAACCCTATGTCGGTATTGAAATAGGAAGCTACCAAATTGGCATTTTCGGCTGCATACGAGTCGGCTAATTTCATAGCATCTTTTATTGCTTTATTCTTAAAAGTAATACTAACATAACCTATTGTAGTTATGAATATTAACATCGTAGTAGTTAATATTAGCATTAAAATTTTCGCTTTCAGATTTAGTTTCATAGATTTAAAATTTTCAAAACCATTAGATTGTATTATTTTTTACAATTTTTGTACATATATACTCAATTTAAATCAATTATACAGTAAAGAAAGTTTTTTATCTGATTGATTTTTAATTGAATACGAATGTGGATATTTTTTCAAATATCTAGCGCAAATGATTTTTGCTCGTAGAAATTGAAATGACATGCTAAAAGAATTATTTTAGAGATATTCCCATTCCTATCCTCAATAGGAAAAATAGCTACTTTAGTAAGCGTTTTTTTCCTATTCTTGCTATAAAAAATCAGAATATCATTAAACTCTATGCCACTTTTTGCATTTTGCCATAAAATATCAATATCTAAAATACCTTCTTTTTTTAGAAGAATAGGAATATTTTTGCCTTTCATGGCATCTAAATCGAGTCCAGTAACTTCTAAAAATCGCTCGCTACAAGACATCAATGTGCCATCGAGTGCAAATTCAGCTTTTATGCTTGTTTTTTCAAAAGCGTCTATTATTCTGGTCATTTCTAGCTCTTTCGATATTCGATTACTTGTATCGATTGCCAGAAATAGTACTTTGTCGAGATTGGCATAAGCATCGCGCACAATGGTATAAGTTACAAACAGATACACGTGTCCTGTTTTTGTTTTGTACTTTACATCTTTTTCAAAATGTTTTCCTCCGTGTGAGATACGCTGCCATTCTTCGTTAAAATCGGCACGGTCTTCGGGTTCTAAGAACGTGGAATAATGCTTACCTTCTGCCTCGCGCGAGGTATATTCCATGATTTCATAAAATTTAGAGTTCGCATAGAGCAATTTGCCGTCTAAGTCAAAATCTGCTCGTATAACCGTGTGATTTACAGCAGATACAAAACCAAGAGAAGCTTCTTCCTTGCGAGTAGCTTCTTTTTGTGTTTCCTTGAGCTCGTCGAGCTGTCGGCGCATAATTTTTTCTTGCAAAGCCATTTTCATGGCGTGCATTTGAGCTTGCTCAAGAAGTTTTGCGGTATTTGTATTTATTTTCACATTGAAAATAGACGAGGCAATGGTATCGCCCAGTTTTTCGGCAAATTCGCGTTCGTACAGTTCTAGCTCTTTAAAAAATGCAAGTTCGATAATACCATAAATATTTTGGTTGTGAACCAAAGGAAATAAAAGCAAACTAACAGGCTTAGACTCACCTAAACCTGAATAAATATCTAAATAATCGGGTGGAACATCGGTTAAATAAATTATTTTTTGCTCTATGGCGCATCTGCCCACTAAACCTTCGTTGAATAATATTTTTTTGTTTGCTATTTTTTTTACATCGTAAGCATACGAATTTTGCATTATGATGTATTTTTCTTCGTTTTCGTCTGTTTCTACCGAAAATATTACGCCTTGCACTGCTCCAATGTATTGTATGAGTTCTTGCAATATAATGTCGTACAAATCAGACAAATTGGTGTTGTTTTCTCTTAATATATTGCTAAATTTTGCCAATCCAAAATTTACCCAGTCTCGCTCGCTTTCTGAGTCTTTTTTTACATCAAGCTCGCGGCTCAATAATATCATGTTCGATTTTAGTTTTTTTATTTGCTTATAAATCAAGTCATTATTCGACTTTGGTTCGAACTGGGTATCGTAACTATTTTTTGCTAAATTAGCCAAAGCATCAATGGTGTCGTCTTGGTTATCTGTTAGTTTATTTACACAAACGGCTATTTGACCTATTTGGTCATTGGTTTCGTGTAACTTATATTTAGGTTCGATCCCCTTCGCTAAGTAATTAAGGTTGAGCTTTATATACTTTAACGGTTTGTTAATTTTTTTCTGAATAAAAGCAATGGAAGTTACCAATGCAAATAATAAAAATGCAAAAAGTATGTAAATTTTACTTTGATTGTTTGTTAATAACTGTTCGCTTTTTTTATTTTGTTTGTATGCTTCTTCTAAGCAATTATCATTTATTAAGCTAAGAGTTTCTATGGTTTTAGATAACGCTACTTGGTTTTCTAATGTACTGGTTACTAAAGCGTCATGTTCTTTTTGTATTTCAAAACTGTTTTGTGTTGTTTTAAGTTTTACATACGATTCTTTAAATTTAGTTCTAATCGTTTTGTTTTCAGAGTTTAATAAAATTAGGTCAAATTTATCTATTTCATCATTTATTGCTGTTCCGAGTTTCGTTATTTGTTCTTTCAATATATATTTTACATCGGAATTAGTCGTTTGGCTATAAAGTATCCTAAGTGTGTTTGCTTTTTGAATATTATCTTTTAGATTACTAATAATTAGAACATTATCTTTTGTGAGTTTGCTATAGTTGTTGGTTAATTGTAAATAAGACTGTAAGGTACTGCGTTGATAAACAAACACAAAGCTAAATAGTATATAAACTGCAAGAATTATACTTATTAATTTTAGAGGGATAGAATTAATAAAACTTTTAGCTTTTTCCATTACTTTTTTATATCAATTTATATGTTTTGCTTGAATAGTCAAAAAAAAGGAAATAATGAATTTTCAAAAATAATAATTTTTATAATCTTAAAAAATAGCTTGCCTTCAATTTGTGTTTTAATTTAACTATTTTGTATTGGAATATGGAGTAATGTTAGTATTTAATTTACTGATATTCTATTGCTTATATTTTTTTTAAAAAAGAATATCAAATTAAATAAAAAGTAGGGTTGTGTGGTAAGAATACATTTTTTTAATCTATTGTTAAATTGTTACAATATGAATGAAACAAAAAAAGAAAAATACCACGAATGCACAAATTTTCAACGAATTACATTCTAAAAAAACAAGACATAAATTATTGATAATAAAAGAATTAAATAGAATCTATTCTACGGATTATTTTTTAAACAGCACTTGTTTGTTGGAGTATCAAACAGTGCTGTTTGTTTTTTTAGAGTCAGATTGTATTTAAGAGAGCTTATTTCCAAGTCATTCGATATTCTGTAACATCGTCGCCTTTGGTTTTTGATTTTGTGATGCGTACAATAATATCGGAGCAACCGCTTAGTTCTAAGCCTTTTTCTATCCAGCCTGCTATTCGGTATTCTACCATTTTGTCGAGGCTTTCAAACTCTTTGATGAGTAAAGTTACCGATTTGTTTGAACTTTCTCCTACATCTAAAACTGCATTTTCGTAGTGAGTTGCCATTATTTTGGAAGCTCTTTTGATAATGTAGCTAGGGTTTGCCATTTTTACAAATATTTTGTAAATTCCTGTAAGTGAAACCTCTGCATTATGCTTGCCTGCTTCCATGGCGGCTTTAATCGAATTGTCGTCGAAAAACATTTTCAAGTGGTGGGTGGGCAACACAACGCCTTCGTTGAGTGGATACCAATCGGTTGCATAAATTGCGTTGCTCATTATTGTTTTTGCTCCCAAAGGAAGATTTTCGAGCCAATCGTTGTATCTACTGCCCCACTTGTCTTTTACGTACTGCTGTATTGATTTTACTACGGTTCCTTTAACTCTCATAAAACTTTGATTATTATAATAATTAATTTATTGATGCACAACTTGGTAGAGCCTAAAACTCTAAAAATAAAATAAAATTATGCAATTCGTTCTAAATTCTAATAACAAATTATTAAATTGCTATTTTATCTCGAATAAAAATACGAAATATTTTTCACTCATGCAAAATTTTCTCCTCTTTTACTTGTTTTCTTTAGTTGCAAAACTATTTATTTTCGCTTAATTCAATCGTTATTCAAAATAAGAAAAGAAATTAAATAGTTCAATTAAGCGGTAAACCAACTCCGTTGGTTTACCTAGTAATCTGTTTTACAATGCCGAAGCTAATTTATTTTTGTTTATCTTTTTAATTAACATACTTGCTACTACAAAACCCATAATTGCAGCTCCCATGGTTAATCCAAAAACAATGCGGTAGCCAAGCACTCCCGGGTTGCTGTCCAAAATACTGCCAAACATGTAATTTGCAAACATGGTAGGCAAATAACCAATTAAGGAGGCTATAGAAACTGCCGCTCCGGTTACTTCGGCAGGAATGTTTACCTCATCAATGGTAGCGGTGTAAGTGCCTCGCATACTCAAAATCATGAGCGAAATAATGAGAGGAATAATAATAGCTACAATGCGAAATACTGGCGAGGCAGGAGTTAATATCAGTAAAAAAAAGAAGATAACTACCACCATAAAAGCAATGCGCAAATATTTTGTTACCGATTTTATTTTCAAATCGATAAAGAAACCTGCCATAGGTCCGCCGGCTATTTTGAGACCATACGCAATAATAATACCGTAAATAGCTGCTGTGGCGTTAGATACTTCAAATACATTGTGCAAATAGGGATTGAAATAAGTAGTAGCACTGTTGCAGATGTAGGCAAAAAAGATAACAAACGTAACCAACCAAACTTCGGGCATACGCAATACTTTGAGCGTTTTAGCCATAGTAACCTTTTCGGTAATTTCTTTTTCGGCAGCCGCAAGCTTGGGCAAGAAGAACAAAGCCACCAAACCGGCTGCAATATCCATGATTGAAAAGAAAATAATCGCACCTTTGATGCCCAAATCTAAACTAAAAGCAATGTAAGTACCCGTTAAGGCTACAATAGTATCTACAACCCCGCGACCTCCCGAAAAAATGCCAAACAATCTGCCTTGCTCTTCCTTTGGACCTAAACCTCGAATGGCTTTGGCAACTGAGGGCCAATACATTCCTTCGCAAAATGCTCCCCAAATAGCCCAAAGCACAATCATAGCTGTCCAATCGGGCATGGTGGCAAAATAAAAACCAGCCAAACCCGTTATTATCAGCGACGAAGAGATGAGTACGCGCGTAGGAACTCTATCCGAAACGTAAGTACTTACGGCATACGCAAGGGTTTGGGTCATGGCATAAATGGAAAGCAAAAAACCTATCTGCGTGTTGTTGATACCAAAGGTTTCTTGCATAGGAACATAAAAAATGTCGGAAAGATAGGCTAGTTTGTAAATGCTTCCCATTCCAAGAAAAAGCACAAACAAATTAAACCACTTTTTGGGGTTTTGTTTCATGTTGTTGAATTGTTTAAATTATTATTAGAATTTAGAAAAAATTGAGTACTTTCATATTTTTTTAGAATATCAATTACTATCAAGTACAGTAATCTCATATTGTCTTGCCATCTTTTACCTCAATTATTGAGCCTTCAGCCAGAAAAACGGATTTCGGGTTACGGGTATTTAAAAAATCAAACGATTGCCCATAAACTTCGCCAAAATTTACATCTATTTTGTAGTCGAGAGTTTTAAATACTTGCCACCTTGGGTGTTCCACACCATATTCAGAGGTTTTAGTGTCGTTAATTTTTGTATAACCCCAATAATGCTCCGTTATAAACTCTTCTTCGCTACCTTCATCAATTTCATGTAAGCTAAGGTGGGTTTGAATTTTAATCGAATTCCATTTTGCTTTTGTTTGCCATTTGTATTCAATGGTTTGCTTGTCATTTTCCTTCGCCCACGAATGTTGCATTGGCATAGTTTGATAATTCTCGCCATAAACTAAATTAGCTACAAAAGTCAAAGCATGCTTAGGAACAATTTCTTTTATGAAAACAACTCCTCTTTTCCAGCTATCGTTTTCCTTGTAGCGAACATAGAATCGAAGATTGACTTCTTCAAAGTTTCGGTGAAATGGTATTTTAAACCCCTTTACTTTTGTGTCGAGAAACATAAACCCAACAAGGCTAACATAGCAAGTGTTATTCCATAAGTCCAATTCCGTTTTATAAGGCAGATAGCCTTTTAATAAATTAGGGTCAACTTCGTAGTTAACCATTACTAATTTTCTCCATTCTGCTTGTAAAAATACCTTTGCCATTGTCGCTTTCCGAGGTTGATTAATATTATACTTAGCTTCATAACCAGAGTTCGATAGAATAAATACCGATATTCAATAGACTTGTTGTAAATTGAATTTCAATCGTTAATTATTCATCATCAAACATTAAAAAAAGGCAAATATACTTTTTTTTCAACAAACCTAGTGCTGTGAGAAAGAAAAATAGGTTTGGGAATGTATTTTAACAAAAAAAGTTACCAGCCTCAAAAAAAACTTTTCTTTGAGGCTGGTAACTTTTTCTTTTCAAAACAGTTTAAGCTTTACTTTTAAAGTAGTAAGTAATTGTTTGAATTTAGTTTATATTAATCAAAATAAAAATTTCTCGCAGAGTTTCGCAAAGTAATACGCAAAGTTTCGCAGAGCTTTTTAATAAATAGTATAACCTAATTTAAATCATTTACTTAAAACCAAATAAATAAACCTTACCAAAATAGAATCATATTATTCTCTATTTCAGGTTTTAATAAAATTAATGGTTAAACATTAAACATTAACCGTTAAACATTAACCGTTAAACATTAACCGTTAAACATTAATCGTTAAACATTATTTAAGAGCTTACACTAAGTTTGAAAAAATAAAAAACCTAAATTAAAAAATAAAATTACTGCTAATAGAATGATAATTAGGAATTTTCTTAATCACATCGGCAAATAAGTTGGCAATAGAAACAACTTTGATTTTATCTGTTTCAATTACCGGAAGCGAATCGGTAACAATTACTTCTGTAAGTACCGACTTGGCTATGCGCTCGTAAGCAGGACCCGAAAATACGCCATGAGTTGCTATAACTCTCACGCTAAGTGCGCCTTTGTCCATAATTTTTTCGGCAGCCATAGTAATACTTCCGGCAGTGTCTATCATATCATCTACTAGTACCACGTTTTTGTCTTTCACATCGCCTATTACAGTCATTTCGCCTACTTCGTTGGGTTTGTTGCGGCTTTTGTGGCAAATAACCAAGCCGGTATTCAAAAATTTAGAATAGGCATTGGCTCTTTTCGAACCTCCCGTATCGGGCGAGGCAATCACCAAGTTTTCGAGGTTCAAACTTTGTATGTAAGGAACAAATACAGAGGAAGCATACAAATGATCAACCGGAACGTCAAAGAACCCTTGAATTTGGTCGGCGTGCAAGTCCATCGTAATCACACGCGAAACTCCGGCGGCAGCCAATAAGTTTGCAATCAACTTTGCACCAATCGAAACTCTGGGTCTGTCCTTTCGGTCTTGGCGGGCAAAGCCAAAATAAGGAATTACTGCCGCAATTTTGTAAGCCGAAGCCCTGCTTGCTGCATCTATCATTGCCAACAATTCGAATAAGTTTTCGGTGGGAGTGAAGGTCGATTGAATGATGAATACATAATGTCCGCGAACGGTTTCATTAAAAGCGGGTTGAAATTCACCATCGCTGAAATTCAATACGGTACTTTTTCCTAATTCAGTACCATAGCTTTTTACTATCTTTTCACTTAAAAATCGAGTGGCTGTACCCGAGAATATTTTAACTTTGGCTTGATTCATTTTTTTTAGTTGAATAATTAGAAAGAACTCTCTTATCGGGCTGCAAAATTAAAAAAGTAAATCGGAAATAAAGAATTTAACTTTATCTTTTTGTTTTTGTTTTAAAGAGTTAAGTATATAAACAATTCATTTGCATTGTTTTATACCTTGTATATTTGTTTTGGTTTAAAATCAAAACCATCTACGAAACCGTTTGCTTGGCTCATGTCAGTAACGTTTGTTCTAAATTCTATTTTTATCACTAGCTCAGGCATTTATGCCATAGTTAGTTCTTTTTTTATTTTTTAAACCCTACCCTACCTAAATTCTTTGAACTTTGGAGCAAGTAATTTGTTCAATTCATCTATATAGCTCAATATTTCGTCGCGCCCTTGCTTTTTTGTTGATGAAGTGTAAAACATTTTGGGCAGTTCTTCCCATGTTTTAAGCATTTCATCTTCAAAGGCTTCGGTGTTGCGCGAAAACTCCGAAGGCGTAACTTTGTCGGCTTTGGTAAATACTATCGAAAAAGGAATTCCTTTGAGTCCTAAGTTTTCGATAAATTCAATATCAATGGCTTGGGGTTCTAAGCGCGAATCGACCAAAATAAATACATTGCTCAGGTTTTGGCGTTTGGTCAAGTATTCTTTTATAAAACCGCTCCAGGCTTTACGGTCGGTTTTGGCAACTTTGGCATAACCATAACCTGGCAAATCGACCATATACCAGTTTTTGTTTATCAAAAAATGGTTTATCAATTGTGTTTTTCCAGGTTGCGCCGAGGTTTTTGCCAAATACTTATTGTTGGTTAGCATATTGATAAGCGACGATTTGCCTACATTGGAGCGACCAATAAAAGCATATTCGGGCATATTGGGCTTTGGGCATTTGCTTAACTCATTGTTGCTGATTATATATTCGGCTGTTTTAATTATCATAGTTCAACTGTACAAAAAAGTGGATTGAATTTTTTTGCAAAGATAGAAAATAATGTTTAGTTAGACGAACAAATTCAAAAAATACCTAACAAACAGATAACAATAACGAATATACAAAACCAATACCGACACACAATACAATTGGCATTGTTGATACAGGTGCTTCAAAGTCATCGTATCAATTACCAGCATTAATCATTAACCATTAATCATTAACCATTAAAAAAAACCTTAGTAACCAAGCCAATCCCCGCCGATATAAAAAACCTTATTCCCTTATAAAAAAAACTTTGCGATAAAAAAAATCCAAAAAAACCTATCCAACATTCAAAAATAATTCATATATTTGCAATCAGTATTTAACATTCAAAACATAAAAATATAGAATAAAACCATTTCAAAAATAAAATAGCGTAAACTTTGTTTTCTTAATACGGAAATCGCCAATTTCAATACAACAGAAAACAAGTTGCAATAATACTATACTTAATATTATAGGTATAGTGTGTTCGTGCTATATCCGTATAGCGTGGGTTGTGCTTGTTGTTGTAAGGGCGTTTGGCGATGCCTCGTATTAGACAAGTTTCAGCCCACGCTTTTTTATTTTAAACCCTATATGTAATTCAAACATAGAAAATAGTACTATATGCTTGAATAGCCCCTTTCAGGGGTTTGGGGTCGAATGTTCTTTTTTTAACTGCAAAAGGGCTGTTTGCATCTAAACAATTTTATTTTATGAAAACAATTAACTTAAAAAACAGTTTGCTTATTTTAGCAATAGTAA
>JAIFNL010000039.1 GCA_020047755.1 Bacteroidota bacterium | reverse complement strand
AAGATTCAATGCTCATTATTTTTAAAACAATAGAATAATTTGCTTGTTAATCAATAGAATCTTTTCATTTATGTAAAAGCGGATAAGCATTAAAAATAATTAGCCCCGACCTTCAGGTCGGGGAAATGAAAACCACCGAAAATCAGGCTTTAGCCCAAAATACATGCACCCCCAATTTGGGCTAAAGCCCAAAAATGGTGACTTTTTGAAAAAGTTAGCTAAGATTATAAAATTTCCAATTCTTCGTGATAAAATAACAATGTAACAATTTGTTATTAGAATTTGGGTTACTATCAAGTTACGCTATCAAAATTTTTACCACAAAGCAAAAACGCGTTTTTGGTCGTTTCTAAATTTTAAAGTTACTTAGGAACGAAATCTTTGTACAAAAAGCGAGTATTAAAAGCAGTGTAGCAGCGACATACTAGTTTAATGATGCTCTACTTCTTTGAAGTTTTGTTTTTTTATCTACAAAAATTTTGTAACTACTTTACTATTAGTAGAATATTATGCTTTTAAGAAAACTCATCATTTTTTGAAAATTTAAAAAAAACAAAAACCGTTCGACCGACTTGTCGGTCTGTCGGTTAGGCTGTTAGCAAATCATCAGACAGACCGGACAAGCCGGTCGAACCGATTTTAGGTAGTTTTCTTTCAAACACTACATAAAGAAGTAATATGCAATACAAAAATTCAAGAAATTCAATAATTCCTGTTTTGGACAAAGGGTAGGCTTTTTAATAACGAAAATGAATTTAATAATTGTATAACAATAACTTATGTTCTGATTCTTGCTTGTTTTTGCTTTTGTCGGTTAATTGTAAAAAAAATAACGAAAAACCTTTTGAAATACTATTAATACAAACTAACTTTGTGCAAAATATTCTTGATGCAGAAAACAACTAAAATAATAGGAATTATTAATATAGTCGTACTTTATTGCTTTGCAATAATCATGACAAATATAAATTTATATAATCCTAGTTTACAAAGCCTTGAATACCTTAAATCTGACAATTCGTTTTCTTCAATATCAATTAAACTTTTCCAACATACCTCGGAGTCAGAAAATACAATAAATTTACCAGATACTTTTCCTGTTTCATCAACAAACAATACATTTACTAAATATCTAGCAATTAATAAATTAGCACAAAAGAATATTCAACTATTCTTGTATCAATATACTTCATTTTCTTTCAATTTCAAAATTAACTATCGAAAATCAGATAAAATCTTTCCTTTCCATTGTTTTTGGTGACTACAAAAAGTTAATCACATTTTTAATTATATATAAATAATATTTTTTTGAAAGTATATTTCAAAAATAAATAATTATTTATACTAAAAGTTATATTTTTAGTATAGCTTTTTCAGATTTGGTAAAACTATTTGCAACCAATTACCTACCCAAAAAGATAGGAAAAGGAGCATTATAGTATGCCTATAAATTTATTCACTCAAAAAAAAATACAACAATGGACTTAACAACCAGCTTGATAGGACTTGGCATGATTGCCTCTTTAATTATTTTATTTGTAGCAATGAAAATATCAAATAATAACAAAGAAAAGAAAAAATTTCAAGAAATCTCAAAAATAGCAAGTCGCCAAAATAGTAAAATTAGCCAATTGGATTCTTCTGGTAACTTTATCATCGGGATAGACGAAAATACAAACTTCCTATTTTTTCTAAAAAAAGATGATAATACAGAGACTGACCAAGCAGTTAATCTATCTGAAATTCAATCGTGTAGAATTATTAACAGTGGAAATTCTATCAATAATAAAAATGGAAATTACCACGTAATAAATAAACTTGCATTAAGCTTTTCTCCAATAATTAAAGGTAAACTTGACATAGAATTTGAATTTTATAACTCAGAAACAGATACATATACACTTTCTGGTGAAATTCAATTGCTTGAAAAATGGAAAGGAATAATAAACAATAAGCTAAAAAAAATAAAAGCATAAAAAAAATGCCTCAATACTAGAACAATTCAACATTGCTAGTATTGGGGCAATTTACAAATAAACTTATATTAATTTAGTAGATATTTTGGATTTATAAAAAATCTCGTTGCCGGCATGCTTCAAATAAAACTACCGCTGCCGAAGTAGAAACATTCATAGAATCAGCCATTCCGCGCATAGGAATAATGATATTTGCATCAGCCGAATTTATCCAAACGTTCGAAATTCCTGTCGCCTCTGTTCCCATCACAATAGCCGAATTTTGTGTATAATCCACTTTGTGATAAGGATATGCAGCTTGCAAATATGTGCAATAAATTTTTATATCATTTTTCTTTAACCACAAAATCGCTTTTTCTGAAGTAGTAATAATTGTGGGAACTGTAAACACGCAACCCAATGAAGCTCTGATTGTATTTGGGTTATAAATATCCGTTTTGGGGTCGCAAATAATAATGCCGCTAATGCCTGCTGCATCGGCTGTGCGATAAATTGCACCTATATTTCCGGGTTTTTCAACACCTTCGATTACTAAAAAAAGAGGCTTCGATTCAACCTCAAGTTCATTGATTACATGCGCTTTAGGGACAGCCAAAGCAACTATTCCGCCCGAATTTTCGCGATAAGCTATTTTAGAAAAAACATCAGCGGTTACTTCATAAACATTAGAAGGAAGGCTTTGATTGAAAAGCTTTTGCAAATTTTCAAAGGAAATTAATTCGGGCAAAAAGTAAACAGACTCAAAACGATAGCCGCTATGTATGGCTTTTTCTAATTCTTTTAACCCTTCAACAACAAACACATTTTGCTTTTCTCGCTCGTTGTGCTTTTGAAGATGAATTAAATTTTTAATTCCTTGATTTTGTTTGCTTGTTATTTTTTCTATTTTAATTTCCATTCTATTCAAAATAATTTAATTTCATATTCAAAAACCTTGATTTAAAACACCTTATATTTCTCATCTGCACTTTGCGAAGGATTAAAAAAACGGTTGGAAGGTGTATAATGTAATTGAACAGGCTTAGAAGTAACTGGATGTAAAAAATCTAATTTATAAGCAGCCAAACGTATTTGACGGTCGAACGAAGCATCTGCACCATATTTTCTATCGCCTACAATTGGGCAATTAATTTGCGCTAAATGAACTCTAATTTGATTTTTTCTGCCAGTATGCAAAGTCATTTCCAACAAAAAATATCTTTTTTCGGGTCTGAGAAATAAAAATTCTGTTTTAGCAAATTTAGCACCTTCCCTTTCGCGTGGAAATGAAATCACTTTTTGAGTTGCAGTATCCATTAACCAGCTTTCAATAGTTCCTTGTTCATTTTCCGGCTTATTTTCGGTCAATGCTAAGTATTTTTTTGTTACTGAAGTCCAATTTTCTTTAATCAACTGCTGATGAAATTCGGTTTTTGCAAAAATAATCAACCCTTCCACATTTCTATCTAATCGATGCACAACCCAAAGACGAACTTTTTTTCTAGCTTTTTCGCTCAAAAAGTTTTCTAGTATTTTGTGAAAAGAGCTTGATGTAGGAATTTGAGTATCATTTGCCGCTAAAATTCCCGCTGGCTTTATGCCAATGATGTAGTAATTATCTTCAAACAAAATAACTATTTTATTTTGTTTTGTAGGCAAATCGGACTTGCTTTTTTCTGTTATTTCGAGCAAACTTTGAGCAGGAATTTGGGTTTGGGGGTGCTTTTCTATTTTCTGTCCGTTCAAAAAAATAGCTGAGTAACCTAACATTTGCTTTGCCTTTTGCTTGGAAATTCCTTTGTATGCCTCCATGATAGCTTCAAGCAAATTACTCTGTTTTTTTGTTGTAAATTTCATTTTCTAGTTACTTATTTATTTCTTTTTTTATTGCCGATTGCGATGAGCAACGAACGTAAACACCTAATGGTAAATCAATTCCAGTTTGTGAAACTAAATAAGATTCGCCAAATTCTAAATTTTTGAAATTAAAATGAGAGTTTACCAAATTTTTTGCTATTAAAGGAGAATAACCTAATGAATAGAGATTTAATACAAAAAAATGGTTTTTCTTATCTAAAATAGCTGTACATGAGGCAAGTACATCGTTAATACTTTCGTCGAGAATCCAACGTTCGCCTTGCGGACCTCGCCCATAAGCAGGCGGGTCGAGAATAATTCCTTGGTAAATTTTGCCTCGTTTTTCTTCGCGCTTCAAAAATTTGAGTGCATCGTCCACTATCCAGCGAATATCGTCTAACTTACTGATTGTCATATTTTCTTTGCCCCAAGCAATCATTTGCTTTACGGCATCGAGGTGAGTAACCTCTGCGCCTGCAGCTCGCGCTGCCATGCTTGCGCCGCCTGTGTATGCAAAGGCATTCAGAACTTTAGGAGCTTCTTTTCCTTTGAACTGCTTGATGCTGTTGTAAATGAATTTCCAGTTCGAGGCTTGCTCCGGAAAAATACCAATATGCCCAAAAGTAGTCAAAGAAAGTTTCATTTGAAATTTTCCTTCGGGCAAAGGAAGTGAAATTATCCAATTTTCAGGCATTTTTTTATAAAAAGTCCAACCGCCATTGCCCGGGTCGCCCGAACGGTAAGTGCGCTGCTGCTGCTCGCGTTTGTAGTGAGCGTGTGCAATAGTTAACCACTCTTGGTCTGTCATGCGTTTTTTCCAAATAGCCTGTGATTCAGGACGTATCAAATAATAATTGCCAAAACGCTCAAGTTTTTCAAAGTCGCCGCAGTCAATTAATTCATATTCAGACAAACGCTTGGAAGAGGAATTTTTCATTTTATACCGAAAAAATTAAATTTTAAAAAGTTCACAAAAGTAATTCAATTGCAAGATATTAACAAATTTTGTTGTTCTTTAAATATACTCAAATGCCAATTGCTTTAAATTATTGCAATAAAATAAACATTAAATCACTCAAAACCAACACAATAATCGCCGCTAAGTAAATTGCAATTTACTTTTAAACCCATAGAGGTAATTTCAAATTCGCCCATTATTTTGCGCCAGTCTTCGGAGCTATTTTTGCGATAATATAAAAACAATTCGCTTTTTGAAGTCTGCTGAAATTGATAGGTGTCTTTTATTTCAAAAATAATTTTAGATTTTCGCGAAATTAAACCCGAAACAGTCCAATAATAACTATCAAATATTCTTTTTTCGATTTTATCGGCTTTTAAAAAATTCTTAGTTATTTGTATCTCAAATGGGCTATCAA
>JAIFNL010000047.1 GCA_020047755.1 Bacteroidota bacterium | reverse complement strand
CCTCCACAATTCCTTTTTCAACCAAGTATTGTTTCACTTTTAACACCCTTTTTTCCGAAAGTTCCAAATTCAAGGCTGCATTTCCAGAATTATCGGTATGTCCACTCAATTCTATCTCAATTTTTGGGTTTTCCGTCATAAATTCTACCAATTTATCCAACTCTTTATACGAACTTTGCAATAAAACATCCTGTCCCCGCTCAAAAAGAACATTTTCGAGCTGTATTATTTTTCCTAATTCAACAGGACTCAAAAGAATATTTTTGGTAATTTCTACAAAATTTTCATCTATATTCATATCAATCAAAAGAGATTGAGTTATATAATTTTTAGCACGAATCTTCAAAAAAAATTGTTTTTTTTCAGCTACATCAAATTCAAAAAAACCATGCTTTGTATTTTTATTTTCAATATCAATCAAATTCCCATCAGAATCAACTAAATTAACACTTACATTTTCAACTATCTCATTTGTAAATTCATTGCGAACATCACCTACAATTTTAGCCTTAAAGGTCATCTCTTCATTCAAAATCCAATACAAATCTTTTTTGTTTATTCTATCAGCTATTTTTTTATCCGAAATATCTACTTTTGGGTGCTTAACCAACAAATAATCAACAGATAAGCTAGTTTCACTACCAGCTATAAAGCCTATTTGATAAGCAAATAAGCCCCTATATTTTGAAGGATAAACCAAAACATCATTCACATAAAGATTCATAAAGTTGCCTTTCCTATCTATTTTTAATACAAACGTTTTATTTCCAATAAGCTCTTGAAATTCAGTCCAGTATAATAAATTAAAAACACCTCCCTCTCTATTTGCCCAAACTCTAGCTTTGCCTTTGTTTGAAACTTCAAAGTAAAAACCATTATTTTCATCTAGACTGTGCCAAATTAGACCTCCATATTGTTCTTTTTCAGTAGATTGTAACTCTATCCTTGTTTCAATAAAAAAATCACTATCGTTATACATAAACATATCTTGGACAAAACGAACAGATTTTGATTCCTTGGTTTTGTTCACAATCAACAAATTTCCATTCTCTATTTTTGTAATTAAATCATTGGTTTCCTGCAAATTCCATTTGAACCTATTCGATGTAAAATCATCACGCAAATAAATATTTTCTTGCGAAAAGCTATAAAAATAAATTATTAAAAACAAAAAAGTTGCTATAAATTTATACATATCAAATCTTAATTATAATGAATTACATTTTTGTTATCTTAAATTCTACTCTCCTATTTAACCGTCGGGTAAGATCGCTATTATTGCTAGCAATCGGAAAATCACCACCATAGCCTTTTCCAACAACTCGCGAAGCGTGAATACCTTTCTTCACTAAATAGTTTTTAACAACTTCCACTCTATCCTCAGACAAACGAAGGTTTTTTTCTACTGTTCCACTATTATCTGTATGTCCACCCAATTCAATTTCTAATTTTGGGTTATCTTTCATCATATCAACCAATTTATTGAGTTCAACATAAGATTCCGGCAATAATTCTGAATTTCCTTGCTCAAAAAGTACATTTTTTAGGGCAAATACCTTCCCTACCTCAATTCGTTGCAATTGAAAATCGTACCTTCGTTCAAAGCTTTCGTCATTTACCGAAAAATAAAATTCCTTAGCATTCATTAAATATCCATCTTGCCTTACTTTTAAGTTAATTCGCTCAGTGAATTTGGTCTGAATCAAAAAATTACCTTCGGTATCCGATTTTAAGTTATTTAATTGATTATCAAGAGTATCAAATATAGAGACGTCAGCATTTCTAATTATTCCACCCGTGTTCATGTCATAAATTTTTCCCAAGATGGTAATTTGTTCCTTATATTTTTCTTCTTTTATAATCCAATATAAATCATCATCACTTAATTTTTCAGCTATTTTTGGATTTGTCTCCTTGATAGGCGCATGTTCTACTTGAATATAATCTACGAGAATATTAGTATATTTTCCTACAGCAAAACCCAATTCTGAACCTAACAGACCTCTATACGGCGAAGTAAAAACCAAAATATTATTAACATAAAAATCTTGAGTTTGCCCCGTTTTCTTTATTTTCAGAGTCAGCCAATCCGTTCCAGAAAAAGAAGGAAATTGAGTTGGTGGCAAAAAATCGGCATTTTTATTCATTTTATTACCCCAAATATGCACATTTCCTGTATTTTTAATTTCGAAATAAAAACCGTTTGCATTATCTTTGCTATGCCAAATCAAAGCAGCTAAACTCTCGTCTTGAACATCAAAAAATCGAAATTTTGTTTCAATAACAAAATCGCTATCATTGCACAAAAACAAGTTACGAACATACCGCACTGGTTTATGAATCGAACTTATATTACTTATAATCAAACAACTATCCTCAATATATATAGTTAATTCTCGATTAGGATCGTAATTCCATTTAAAAGTATTGTCTTTAAAGTCGTCGCGAAAATAAACATCTTTTTGTGCAAAAGTTTGCCCCAAATAAAAAAATAGAGCTATTAATATTACAATTTTCTGCATATAATATATAATTAAATAAATTAGCTATAAAAAATTAAAACTTTCTCAAAAAAGCATCAGGGTCATTTCTGTAATTCTCAGGGTCATCTAACTGCCCTTTATTTTTTTCAAATTCTTTCAACAAATTCGTTTCTTTTTCATCAAAGTCATCTTGATTTTTTGCCACACCATATAAATAATAAGTTTCATTTTCAACTTCACCAGTTGAAGTATAATACACCCATTTTCCATGCTTGTGCCCAGCTAAATAATAACCAATAATTTCAGGTCGTCCACTTGTAAAGTACTGATTATAAACACCTGTTCGTTTATCTTCTCTGTTATAAAATTCCACTTTTACCTTTCCGTTTGTAAAAAATTCTTTCGATGGACCATGCAAAATACCCATTTTCCAAGTAACAAGCTGCGACATATTTCCGCTAGGAAAATACTTTACATCGCGCCCATTTTTAATGCCATCTTTAAAATTTTCTTCCGAAATTAAATAATGTAATTTACCGCTAGTTACACTCAACTTCTTTTCAGTAGCCTCAGCCTCAGCCAAGTTTCTATCACTCGAATAATATTTCCAAGTACTATCTTTTTTAGTTCCTCGGTAAAATCCTTCTGCTACAAGAAGCCCTTCGGCAGAATAAATTGTAGCTTGCGCATAATCTACACCTGCCTGATTATAAGCAAGTTCTGCTTGCAATTTTCCATTTTCGTGGTAACGCCTAATCGTTCCTTCGGGAATATCATCTTTAAACCTAGCTTCATAGGCAATTTCACCATTGGGATAAATTTTTCGCCAAAGACCTTGTTTTAAGCCATTTTCATCTGTTACATTAGGTCCTATTTGGGCTTTTGCTTCTAAATCTATACCAACTCCTGTGGTCTTTTTAGTATCTACTAGACCATTCAATTCTCTAAATTGCTGTGTAGTATCACTAAAAACAGAAACCAAATAATTATAAAAAGGCTTTGATGTTTCCTTATTTTTTTGATAAAGAATAGATGCAAAAGTGCGTGTTTCTATTTGAAGTTCGTCAATTGTATGTCCAAATTGCGATTCAAAAACAGATTCCTTGTCCTTAACTTGTGCTATTTTCAAAGTAGAAAGTGCTTTTTTCAAGTTTTTTGACTTTTCCTTTTCATCTTGCGCTATTTTTCCTAGTTCAAAATACGACAATGCTGAATAATAATAAGGCAAAGCCTGTTTTTTATCCTTGTCAGAATATTTTTCAGCCTTTTCAATACACTCTAAATAATTTCCAACTTCGTAAAGTTCATCTAGCTTCGGAAATTTATCATACTGAGCCAGCACCAAAGAGCTATAAAATGAAAACAGCAACAAACCTGCAATATATTTGACTTTCATATTCATTAAAATTAATTGATAAATAATAAACAGATTATACTAAAATATACTATTTTTTTAGCTTTATTTTTGTAAAAACAGACTTAAATAAATATATTTTCAAGTATTATTCATCTAATAACAAAGATTGTTCCTAACTATCTACAAAAAGCAAATTGAATTAGATTTTTCTAAAATAGAATCCTAATTTCAAGTATATCAAGCTATTTTATTTCAAAATAAACTCTTGTTCGATATTCTCCCCACCGGATTTTTAAAATATACTTCCCCTGCTTTAAATTATTTTTTAACGTATAAAAGCCATTTTTGCTCCTCAATTTTTTTTCGAGATATTTTTTTTCATCATTTCCATCTCTAATATATACTTTTATGGTTTTCAAGTATTTATCTGGTAGTTCAATTATAATATCTTCCCCTTTTTTAATTTCAGAAACATAAACTTTTCCTAAATACGAAATATCAGTTTTTATTATTTTTTGTTCCTTTCTTAATAAATTAGTATATAAAAAATTGCGAATATAATTAATTACCAAATCCTGTTCCTTCGCATACGTTTTGGGACTCATGTACATATCATACGGGCAATGCCCCTTGTTTTCAAAAACAAAAAGTTCGTAATTCAAGCCAATATGCTTAGCACGCTGAGAAATAGGCAAGCTACCAAAAGCCTCTACTTCAGGTACATGAGGAATAAAAAGAGAAGCAATTCGACCAACCCTCATGCGTATTTTTCCATGTCTAAAAGGAACAAAATAATCTTGGTCACCTTGCATAAGTAATACAGGAGGGTCGTTTCTTGCAAGCCAAGAAGTGTCGCCAACAACACCGGCAAGCGCAATAACACATTGTACTTCAGAAGAATAGCCTAAATTACCCGAATTGCCTTCAAAGCCACCCAAGGCTTCGTAATCAAGGCAGGGAAAATCAATCGTATCTTTCAAATAAGCAGCTTGCAAAGCAACAATAGCTCCAGCAGACGACCCACCAATTGTAATAAGCTTTGAATCAACATGATAACTGTTTTGTAGTGCTGCGTCTTTTCTAAAAAAACGAACAGCAGCTTTCATATCTTGCATTGCCCTCAAAACGGTCGATTTGCCAATTTCGTCCTCACTCTTTCCTTTTCCGTAACCACGCCTATAATCAATACTTGCAACCACATAGCCAAATTCAGCTAATTGATATGCCATGGTTTTCATAATTCCAAGCCGCTTAGAACCAGCCATAAAAGCTCCTGGATATGCCAAAATAATAACAGGACGCTTTTGCATAGTATCATTTTTAGGCACATAAATGTCCATAAAAAGTTCCTGTTTTTTGCCTTTGTGAGTAAAATTTTCGCCATATTTTACGTTTTCAATGCAATCTACTGCAAATTTAGAATCTAAAAATCGCTCGCCTCCAAAATATTCTGTCCGCTGAGCAAAAGAAAACTGAACAAAAAATAGCAAAATTATTAAAATTAAATTTTTCATTTTTATGTACTTAAGCAAAATTATTTACAAAACTTGCCTATTTTGGAACAAAAGACAAGGTTTAAAATCTATCTAAAGTAACGCAAAAATACAAAAAACAGTCTATCAAAAAAGGAAAAAGTTGTAAAAACAAAAAAAGCTTCCTCTAAATAAAGGAAGCTCTCTAAAATATTATAAAAAAATATAATTTATTCTACTGTTACAGTTTTTTCATCACTCTGCCACAAACCGTGTTTTGTGCAGTAAGCCATTGCTGTCAATTTCAAGTTTTTTTGCGGAACAATATAAAAATCAACTTCTACATTAGCTGGCGCATTTCCAAAAGTTCCAGGGGTAAAATGTGTTTCGGCTAAAAAAGTTTCACCGTTCCAAAGTTGAACATACTTAATGAAATGGTCAAAATCATCTGGGTGTTTGTATTGGTCGCCTACCTTCACTTTTACCTTGAATTTTTCGCCTTTTACAGCAGAATCTTCACAATGTACAAAAGCTGAGTGCCTATCGATATAGTCTTTTTTTGCTTCGCGATCTATTTGGCTTATGTCTTCGTATTTATTAATTTTTGGCATTTTACTATCTATTAAAAGAGTTTTACATATTAATTTATTTTATTCTGCAATATTAAAACATTTAAAGTTACTTTACAAATAAATTTTCAAAAAAAAATTTATTTTTTTTGAATAAAAATTAAAGGCTTAAATTACAAGAAATTAAAATCTTTGCAAGTTACACTTTTTTGAATAAAAAACCAACTTTTTCGAAAAAAAATTCTAAAAAAATTGGCATAGATATTAACTTTCAATAAAAAACAACTACATTCGCTCCGGCACATCTATCCCTAAAAGATTCATGCAATTTTTAATAGCATAAGCAACTGATTTAGAAAGCATTAATCTAAATTTCTTCGCATTTTCATCGGTCTCCTTCAAAATAGAAAATTCGTGGTAAAATTGGTTAAATTCTTTGACTAATTCATACACAAAATTTGCAATCAGCGCAGGACTATAGCCCGCAGCCGCCTCTTGCACAGTTTGGGGTAAGCGGTGCAAATATTTAAGCAAATCTATTTCTTTTTTATTGATATTCAAATAGTTAAATTCGTTGGGAATTTCTATTTCTTGCTCTTTTGCTTTGCGCAAAATAGACTGAATACGGGCGTAGGTATATTGAATAAATGGTCCTGTATTTCCGTTAAAATCAATGGATTCGTTCGGATTGAAGGTCATATTTTTACGCGGATCGACTTTCAAAATAAAATACTTCAACGCTCCCATTGCTATTGTATAATAGACTTTTTCGGCTTCTTCTGGCGACAAGCCATCGAGTTTTCCAAGTTCTTGCGAAGTTTTGCGAGCAGTTTCAATCATTTCGTCAATCAAATCGTCGGCATCAACCACTGTTCCTTCGCGCGATTTCATCTTACCTTCAGGCAGTTCCACCATTCCATACGACAAATGATGAAGTTTTTTTCCCCACTCATAGCCCAATTTTTGCAAAACAAGCGAAAGTACTTTAAAATGATAATCTTGCTCATTTCCAACAACATAGGTCATTTCATCGGCATTAAACTCGTTGTGTCGCAAAATGGCTGTTCCTATGTCTTGAGTCATGTAAACAGAAGTTCCATCGGAGCGCAATAAGATTTTTTCGTCCAAACCATCGGCAGTTAAATCAGCCCAAACAGACGAATCGTCTTTTTGAATTAAAACGCCTTTTTTAAGTCCATCGATAACATTTTGTTTACCAAGCAAATACGTTTCTGACTCGTAATACATTTTATCGAAATAAACGCCTAATTTTTTATATGTTTTTTCAAATCCATCATAAACCCATGAGTTCATTTCTTTCCAAAGGCTGTAAATTTCAGTATCTTTTGCTTCCCATTTTCTGAGCATTTCTTGGGCTTCGAGTAAAATTGGAGCTTCTTTTTTTGCCTGTTCTTCTGTCCTTCCTTGTGTAATTAATTCGGCAATTTGTTTTTTATATTCAACATCAAACTTCACATAATATTCGCCTACCAAATGATCACCTTTTTTTCCAGAAGAACTTGGTGTTGAAGCATTTCCAAATTTTTGCCAAGCCAACATCGATTTGCAAATATGAATTCCTCTATCGTTGACCAAATTAACCATTACGACCTCTTTTCCGGCTGCTTTTAAAATTTGAGAAACAGAAAAACCCAATAAGTTATTACGAATATGCCCTAAATGCAGTGGTTTATTGGTATTTGGCGATGAATATTCAATCATTATTTTAGGCGAATTTTCATCACTGCCAATATGTCCAAAGCTAGGATTTGCACAATGCCCATTAAAAAAACTAAGCCAATATAAATTGCTTATTGATAAATTCAGAAAGCCTTTAACTATATTATAATCAGCTATTTCAGAAACATTTTCTTTCAAAAAATTCCCAATTTCCAAAGCCGTTTGTTCTGGATTTTTTTTCGAGATTTTCAAAAAAGGGAAAACCACAAGAGTATAATCACCTTCAAAATCTTTTCTGGTACTTTGTACTTGAATTAATTTGTCATCAACACTTTGATTGTAAAGATTTTCCAAAGCAATTTTAACATTTTCGACAATAAGTTTTTCTAAGTTCATTTTATGTTTTTTCAAAAAAAAATATCTTGTTTTTCAATTATGCTTTATAAAATAAGTCAGAACTCCTAAATTTGTAGGTTTTCGAAATAAAGGCTATTTTATAATTTGAAGGCACAAAGATAAAAAATATTCCATTTATGAATAACTATTTATATTTTTGTTTTTGAAAAGAAAGCTTTATTTTAACATTTTTACTTATTTTTGTGAAATAATACAATTTCACAATTATAAATAAATGCAACTAGCATTTAAGTTCAAAAAAAATCTAAAATTTACACGTAATCGATTGTAAAACAAAAAAATATAATTTTAAAAAATGGAAAAAGCTGGTTTAAATATTATTGCCTTTGATATTCCTTACCCAGCTGATTATGGTGGAGTTATAGATATTTTTTACAAAATAAAATGTCTGCACGAACAAAATGTTGAATTGCACTTACATTGTTTTAAGTATGGAAGGGAAGAATCAAAAGAGCTTGAAAAATACTGTAAAACAGTAACTTACTACGAAAGAAAACTAAAAGTAATAAATCTCGTTTCAAAAAAACCGTTTATAATAGAAACACGAAATAATGAATATTTACTAGAAAACTTATTGAAAAATAATTTCCCAATCTTATTTGAAGGTCTGCATTCTACTCACTTGATTTCGCATAAAAAATTAGAATTTCGAAAAAAAGTAGTCAGAACGCATAATATTGAGCATGAATATTATTATAATTTAGCAAAACAAGAAAGAAACTTAATTAAAAAGCTATATTTAAAGTTAGAAGCGATAAAATTGTATTTTTACGAACAGATTTTGCTCAAATCAAATTTAATTTTAAGTATTTCGGAAAAGGACAACGAATATTTTAGTTCAAAATACAAAAAATCTATTCTAATTCCAGCATTTCACGAACATTCTACATTAAAAAGTAACTTTGGAAAAGGTAACTATATTCTTTATCATGGAAATTTATCGGTAAAAGAAAATGAAGAGGCAGTGTTTTTTTTAATTGACAAGGTATTTTCAAAAATAGATTTTCCTGTAAAAATAGCAGGAAAAAATCCAAGTACACGATTAGAAAAAAAAATAAAAAACGTTAAAAATATTGAACTGCAAAAAAATGTGAACCACGAAAAAATGTCAGATTTAATAGCAAATTCGCAAATTTCGGTACTTTTTACGTTCCAAACGACTGGTTTAAAGCTAAAATTGCTCAATTCGCTATACGAAGGTCGATTTTGTATAGCCAATGACAAAATGTTATTTGGCACAAATTTGGATAAAATTTGTATTATAGCCAACTTGCCAGAAAGTATAATTTTAGAAATAAATAAGTACTTTCGGCAAGAATTTAGCGTTAATAATTGGCAAGAACGACAAATAATTTTAGAAAAAGAATATTCAAATGAACAAAATGCAAAAAAAATAATTAGCGCAATTTTAAATTAATCGGTTTTCTAACAAAAATCTGTTTGAGTATTAAAATTAATTTAGAAAATTACAATAAAAAATAAATAAAATCAACATAACATAAAAAAATAAAATAAATCAAATTTTTTACATAATTTTAAAATAAATTCATTATGAAAAAAAGACCATTATTATTTTCATTTTTACTAATACTCATTTCTATTTCGGCATTTTCGCAAGGATATGAAATCAAGGTAAAACTCAAAGACTTTGCAAATAAAGAAATTATTTTGGGGCATCACTTTGCAAGTTCTATTCACCCCGATGACACAATAAAACTCGATGTAAAAGGCGAGGGAACATTCAAAGGCAAAACAAAACTACCAGGCGGAATGTACTTAGTATTCTTGCCTACAAGAAGTTACTTCGATATTTTCCTCGACGATGACCAGATATTCTCGCTCGAAAATGACACGCTAGATATGATTAACAACTTCAAGAGCACAGGCAGTATAGAAAATGATGTTTTCTATGATTATCAACGATTTATAAAATCAAAAAATAACGAAGCCACCAGCTTGCGCGAAAAAGAAAAAACAGCTAACGAACAGGAAAAGAAGCAGATAAATGAGCGAATGACTGAAATAGGCAAAGAAGTAAATACAAAAATAGATGAAGTTATAAAAAATAATCCCAATTTGCTCTTTGCAACCTTTTTAAAAGCAACCAAAGAAATAGAAATACCAACTCGCTTTTTAGACGAAAAAAATCAGATAAAACAAGAATTAATACCTGATTATTTATATTTTTTTAGAATGCACTTTTGGGATAACTTTGATTTTGGCGATGCACGCCTTTTGCGTACTCCAATTTACGAAAATAAATTCAAATTATATATAGAAAAAGTTGTTCCCCAAATGGCTGATACTATGAATCAAGTAGTTGATTATTTAATGAGTCGTGTAATTCAAAAAAATACCGAAATACGAAAAGATTACACGAAACCAGAAATGGAAAAGGAAAAAGTTTACAATAATCCAAAATCAAATGACGAACTGCTGAGATATGTGCTAATAACTTTACACAATCATTTGGCTAGCAGTCAAATAATGGGAATGGAAGAATCTTTTATTTATGAGACTTACTATTACTATATAAAATATGCAACTTGGAGCAATCAGCAATATATTGACAAATTAAAAGAAGATGTGAAGAAAAAAACACCGCTTTTTATTGGCAGAACAGCAAAAGATTTGTCAATGTCGAAACTACCTAATAATGAGCAATCGATAGAAAATTTATTGAAAGAATTGGACAAAGTACATGAGAAAGGTAAACCTTTTTCAGAGAAATACAAAAACGATTTAAAGGCAGCCAAAGGCAAAGCAAGCTTTAAACAAGATTCAATTCGCATATCTCAAGAAGAAGTAAATAATTTAGTTCCACTTGTTGATGGATTTAATTCAAAGCTAGATGGCACAAAATCAATGTATTCGATAAATTCAAAATATACATTGCTTTGGTTTTGGGAAGAAAGTTGCAGCCATTGCCGCAAAGCAACTCCTCAGCTAGTAGAAGCCACAAAACGAATAAAAAGTATTGGTTTAGAGGTATATGCAGTAAGTCTTCACAACATGACTTACGATTGGGACAAAACAATAAAAGAAACAAAAAATTGGCTCGAATTTGTAAAAACCAACAAAATGTATGAGTGGAATAATGTGTACGATCCATACCACTTTACTAAATTTAGAGAGCTTTACGATATAAATAGTTCTCCGGTACCATTCTTGCTCGATAAAGATAAGCGAATTATAGCAAAACGCATTGGCGTAGATCAAGTAGTAAGCGTAGTACTCGATAAAGAATTGGAACAAATTTTTGACCAAAAGCAAGGAAATGAACGCATTGAAGCAGTTAAAAAATTTGCTACCAATGAAAATTTTGGCTTACGCGAATATACATTCTTAAAAGAAACGTTGATGCGTGTGCTCGAAGAAAAAGATAAAAAAGAAATGGAAACGTTTTTAGATTCAAAAATTGCGGCAAAACAAAAAAGTTTGGAAAATGAACTCAAAACAAAGCTAAAACTAAGTGAACCAGAACGTACTAAGGCTTTGGAAGAATTTGCTGATAGTTTTTTCAATATAAATGATATCGACTTTTTGATTGAAAAATTGAAAGAAAATAATGCCGATGAAAAAACAATGACGTATTTTGAAAATAGAAAAAAATACAAATTAGAGTAAACAAAAAAAAATTGCATGAAAATAACTTTTTTAGGAACAGGTACATCGCAAGGTGTACCTGTTATTGCTTGTAAATGTGATGTTTGTAGCTCTTCTGATAGTAAAGACAAGCGTTTACGAAGTTCGGTTTTGATTGAACTAAATGGACAAAACTTGTTAATTGATGCCGGTCCCGATTTTAGGCAGCAAATGCTTCGTGCAAAGATAGAAAAACTTGATGCTGTGCTACTTACGCATGAACATAAAGACCATATTGGCGGATTGGACGATGTGAGAGCTTTCAATTATGTAATGAAAAAAGCATGTGATATTTATGCCGAAAAACGCGTTCATTCTGCCATAAAACGCGAATATGCGTATGTTTTTGCCGAGTTGAAGTATCCAGGAATACCTAAAATGAATTTGCACGAAATAGCCGAAGAAACTTTTTTTATTGGCACAGTTGCCATAGAACCTATCCGTATTTTTCATCACAAATTGCCAATTTTGGGCTTTAAAATAGGAAATTGTGCTTACCTAACTGACACTAATTTAGTACTCGAAACAAAAAAGTTAGAAGGATTAGATGTATTAATAATCAACGCATTAAGGAAAGAAAAACACATTTCGCATTTTAGCTTAGCAGAGAGCTTAGAACTTATAAAGAAAGTAAAACCTAAAAAAGCGTTTCTCACGCATATTTCTCATTTGATGGGAAAACACGAGGTAGAATCGAAAGCACTACCCGAAAATGTATTTTTTGCTTTTGACGAGCAACAAATTGTAATAAAAAATGGGAAGATTGAGATTATTGAAAAAATATAAATTTGTTATAAAAATTTATATTTAAAATTTTAGCTTATAAAAAAAACAATGACTAGTTACAAGTGAGCTTTTATGATTTCGGATAATTGTCCAATAGCCTTAACATCAGTCTTTTGACCTTTTTGCTCGTAAGAAAAAACCAAGCTCAAAAATAATCGATAAATAATAACTGCAACTTTGCATGGAGCATAATACTCTAATTTAGATGGCAATTGCTGATGAATTAAAAAATGGTCAATTTCTCGTTTTCCCAGAACAGCACCTCTATTAAAAGGATTGATATAAAATAAAACATCGTCTTTAAAACGCTCATCTTCACAGCGTTCGTCCATGAAAGCCAAAATAAAATTTTTAGGTAAATTAACACCATAAACAGGTAGCTTTAATGCCTGAGCTATAAGTAAATAAACAATAGCCAGCGTTAAAGAATTACCTTTTTTTGTTTCTAAAACTTTATTCAAATACGAGTTGTTTATTGCATAAAAATGGGTGTCGTTTCGAGAAAATCGATGCACATCAAAAACAATGTGATTGATGACTTTAATTTTTTCTAAAGGTGTAAATCGTTCATCGTAAATTTCTAATACATCGGAAATTAAAGAATCTACCTGCCTACGAGTGGTTTCAAAATCGAGTGTAGGATACTTATATTTAGAAACCAAAAACGAACCGAGCAACAAATCGTGCGAGCCTTTTTCAGTCCAATTTTTCAATTCAAAAGTAAGCTCGCTAAATTGAATATCTTGAATCAAATTTTCAATCCTATCTTGATAGAACAGATTGAGGGTGTTTTCCCAAGCATGCTCTAATTGAGGAATAATGAGAGTTCCCATGCTTTTAAGCTTGTCGTTAACAACCATAAAAACATCTTCGCTTGGATCTTCCAAAAGACTAATAAGAGCTTTAAGTTCTTTATCCTCAATCATATAATTACAAATTAATAGTAAAAAAAAATGAATGTCTATTTCTTGTTTTGGTTAAAATAAGCACCATTAGTATTTATTTTTGAACAAAACCGCAGCTACTTGCTTATTTTTAAGCACTTAGCAAAACAAAATATACAATTAATTTTGGTTACAATTTAAAACAAGCAAAACAATTTGCATTTTTCAGTAAACACATAAAAATTAAGATTTTCAACAAAAACAGAAAAAAGTTTACATTCGCATTTATTTCCATCAAGCCTATTTCAACAAAATATACACAACTAAACATGCTGTTTAGAAGTGTCATTTACAAAATAACGAGAATGCTCGCAAATTTTGAATTTTACATCTAAAAAGTTAATTTACAGCAAAAAAACTGCATTCTAAAATGAAAATTCGTAAAAACTACTCGCTATGAAATTTTGCTAAGCATCAGCTAATCTATCTAAAACGCTTTCTATTAAAATTTTAAGTGATTTTTTATAATCTTTGCTGTATTCTTTTCTCATTCGGTTGGCAATAATATTGCAAACGGTAACAGCCTCATGACCTAAAAGAGCAGAAAGTCCATAAATAGCAGAGCTTTCCATTTCATAATTGGTAATTTTCATTCCATTATAATCAAAATTACTAATTTTTTCATTCAAATTTGCATCTACAATTGGCAAGCGCAAAACTCGTCCTTGAGGACCATAAAATCCATTAGCAGAGATGGTTATACCGCTTCTAAAGTCATTTGCAATTGTGTTAAAAACTCTATCAGAAGCTTTTACAAAATAGGGAGAAGCCAAAAGTTGATTCCAATCAACAAATTTTTTGAATGCGCTCTCCATTTGCAAATCAGCAACAGAATTTCTACCAGCATAAAAATTGAGCATTCCATCAAAACCAATTGCATATTTAGAAACCACAGGCGTATCTACCGGAATATCAGACTGTAAAGCCCCCGAAGTGCCGATTCTAACAAAAGTAAGCGATTTTTTTTCACTTTTTTCAACACGCAAATTTAAATCGATATTGGTTATTGCATCTAACTCATTTATAACAATATCAACATTATCCGTACCTATTCCTGTAGAAATAACAGAAAGTCGCTTGCCCTTGTAATATCCTGTATGCGTTACAAATTCTCTATTTTTTTTCTTTACTTCTACTTTGTCAAAGTATGCAGAAATTACCTCCACTCTATCTTGATCGCCCACAAGTATTATATCTTGTGCAATATCGCCGGGTAGCAAATGCAAATGAAAAATACTGCCATCGTTATTTAGAATTAGCTCCGATTCTCCTATTTTTTTCATTGTCTGTTCCTAATTTATTATATATTTATATTACTCTTAATCAATTAAATATTTTTTTAGAAGATTTTCAATTTAATAGATTAATAATGAACAAATTATATCATTCAATACAAAAAGTTCATTTGAAAATAATAAATAAAATCTTAAAAGAGAAAAATTTAAAGCTCAAAATTATTAATAATTGGCAAATTTACAAACATTAATCACATTTAGGCTAATAAAAATTTAAAAAAAAGGAAAAAAAGAAATTAACTGATTAGTAGAAAGCAAATTATAAGGTTATAAAAAAAAATATGTTAAATAAATATAATTAAAAGAATTTAATAAGAAAAATACTTTTAATTTCACAAAAAAATAGTATTTTCGCACAAATAAAATTTCATATTTGAAATTTGAAAAATATAAAATTAGTAATCTAAAACGAATTGCTATTTTATAAAAAAATTAAACTAAAAACGATAAAAATGAAAAATAGTAAACTATCTCCTCTAATTGTAATAATAGCAGTAGGGTTAATATTTGTTATAATACTGAGCAACAATATTTTCAAAACGCTAGAACCAGGGGAAAAAGGTGTAATTTTTAGAAAATTCACTTCTGGTTTGGCAAAAGACGAAATATTTAATGCCGGTTTTCATATCATAGCTCCTTGGAATACGCTGTATGTCTATGATGTACGCGAGCAGAAGGTAGAAGAAGAAATGGAAGTTTTAGACAAAAACGGTCTTACTGTGAGAGTAGAAATTTCGGTTCGTTTCAATCCTATCCATGAGCGCATCGGTTATCTTCACGAAAAGTTTGGTAATGATTATATTACACGTCTAGTAGCTCCCGAAGTACGTTCGTCGGTACGAAGTGTAATGGGACGTTATACAGCCGAAGAGATTTATGCAACAAAACGCCAAGAAGTTGAAGCTAAAATAATTAGCGAAACTAAAGCGATACTTGGAAGCGAAGTAAATAATATTGATATGCGCGCATTGCTTATCAGAAGTATTATTTTGCCAGAAAAGATAAAAGCTGCTATCGAATCGAAATTGCAACAAGAGCAAGAAGCTTTAGCATACCAGTTTAGGCTTGAAAGCGAAAAAAGCGAAGCCGAAAGAAAGCGTATTGCTGCCGAAGGTGAAGCAAGAGCTAACGCAATTATAAACAGCAGTTTAACTCCTGCACTTTTGAAAATGCGTGGTATAGAAGCGACCATAGAATTATCAAAATCTCCAAATTCAAAAACAGTTATTATAGGAAGTGGCGGCGATGGTTTGCCTTTAATTCTTGGAAATAACTAAAAATCAATCGCTTAATTTATTAAAAACGCAAGTTTAATGATGTATATCTTAAACTTGCGTTTTTTTTTGAGAACATATTCTTAAACATATTTTTTATAAAAGAAATAAAAAAGTAAAGTATTACTTTTACAATTCGATAAATAATCTTTTTTTTGAAAAAAACAAAGCTATAAACCTCATTTTCAATAAAATGTCTAGTTCAAATTTTGTAAAAAATGCAGCAGGACGACTTGTTCCTACCGTAATAAATGGCGAAAACCATGTTCCGTATCAGGGAATTGGAAAATATATACCGCAAGGCAAAAAGCATGCTCCAACAATTCAGAGCATAGCAAATTTCCCGCAAGATGGCAACAAGCAAGTGGCTTCGCTGAAAGAAGCTCTTATAAAATCGGGGTTAAAAGATGGTATGACCATCTCTACTCACCACCACTTTAGAAATGGCGATTTGATTGCTAATCAGATATTTGATGTTGCACACGAACTTGGAATTAAAAATCTTCGCTGGTTCCCGTCAGCTTCATTTCCTTGCCACGAACCAGTACTTAAGTATTTGGAAGACGGCACAATAAGCCACATCGAAGGAAGTATGAACGGAATTTTGGGCAAATACGCATCGCAAGGCAAAATGCAAGGAACCGCAATTTTGCGTTCGCATGGCGGTAGATATCAAGCAGTTCAAGATGGTGAAGTGAAAATAGACATTGCCGTAATTGGCGCATCGTCGTCAGATTGTTTTGGAAATGCAAACGGTGTAAATGGTGTTTCGACCAGTGGCTTGCTTGGCTTTGCGCTAGCAGATTCGCAATATGCTGAAAAAGTGATAGTTGTAACAGATAATTTTGTTCAATTTCCATGTATTCCTTGGCAAATTCAAGGAAATTATGTTGATTTTGTGGTTGTTATGGATAAAATAGGTATCCCAGAAAAAATAGTTTCGGGAACCACTGAAATTACAAAAAGTCCAGACCGATTGTATCTTGCCGAATTGACTGCCAAATTTTGTGATGTAACGGGAATAATAAAAGACGGGTTTAGTTTTCAAAGCGGTGCGGGTGGAACTTCGCTGGCAGTAAGTGATTATTTTGCCAAAATTATGCGCGAAAAGGGCATAAAAGCACGCTTTGCACGTGGAGGAAGTAATAAATATTTAGTAGATATGCTCGAAGAAGGCTTAATTGAATATATTTTAGATGGTCAAACATTTGATTTAGATGGAGTTCGTTCGATGCGCGATAATGCCAACCATGTGTGGACAAGCCCATTTACAAGCTACAATTATCATGGAAAAGGAAACTTCGCTCAATTAGTTGATGTAGTGATACTTGGAGCAACCGAAGTAGATGTAAATTTCAATGCCAACGTAGTAACACATTCCGATGGTTATATGCTCCATGGAATCGGCGGCTGGCAAAATTGCTTGTTTTCTAAAACCGTTATTCTGCCAATTCCTCTGTTTAGAGATAGAATTCCAGTTGTCCGTGAGGAAGTTACAACACTTTGTGGTCCGGGCGAATTGATAGACGTAATCATTACCGAGCGCGGAATTGCAATAAACCCGCTTCGCACCGATTTGATTGAAAAAGCCCAAAATTCAGGCTTGCCGCTCAAAACAATTCAAGAATTAAAAGAAGAAGCAGAAGCAATTTGTGGAAAACCTGCGCTTCCTAAGCTTGGAGAAAAAGTAATTGCAGCCATAAAATGGGTAGATGGAACTGTGATTGACTGCGTTCGACAAGTTTTATAATATTTTTAAACAAAAAAACGTGCTAAAATTTTAGCACGTTTTTTTTATTTCTATAATTTTTTCTAATAAACAAGCTCCATTTCTTCCACCAAATGCCCTGCACCTGCAAACTTGTCGATGATAAAAAGTGCATAGCGAATATCTAAGGTAATATTTCGGCACTGCTCAGGGTCATACATTATGTCCGACATGGTTCCTTCCCAATTTCTATCAAAGTTCAAACCCAATAAATTCCCGTTTGCATCTATTACGGGACTCCCTGAATTACCGCCAGTTGTGTGGTTCGATGCAGTAAAACAAACATTCATTTGTCCATTTTGCCCATATTTTCCATAGTCTTTAGCTTCATAGAGTTGTTTCAATTTTTGAGGCACATCGTAATCGTAAATTTCTGGATTGTCCTTTTCAATAATTCCATCTATTGTAGTGAAAGCTAAGTATTTAACACCATTTTTAGGCATATAATCATCTACTTTCCCATACGAAACACGCATTGTGAAATTAGCATCGGGATAATATATTTTATTAGGATTCATTTCTATAAGTCCTTGCATATATTTTCTATCTAACACGTTTACAGCATTTTGAAGTTGTACGTACTTTGCGTCAATCTCATTAATATACATTGTTCTAATCTCAAGAAAAAGGACAAAAATAGGATCGGATACTAATTTTTTAACAGATTTGTGCGAAAATGTACTTAAAAAATCTATTAATTTTTGCTTTGAAACAAAAATTGATTTTTCGTAAACAAAATTAGTAAATTTGTTAAAGTCGCCTTTATACTTTGTGTCAATTAACTGAAAAGTAGCTGTTTTATACTTAGAATCAACATTTTTTGAATACATTTTTAAAATTTCTTCAAAAGTTTTTTTATCGATAGGTTGGTAATAATCTTTGAAGAAATCGTCTGTCCAAGTAAGCAATGTTTTTTTGTCGGCATCAATATGCTCTTTTGTAGTTTCTGAATTTATCTCCGATAAAATTTCAAAACGCCTTACAACAGAAATCGCCTCAATACTAAAAATGCCTTCGATAATAAAGTTTGTAATATGCTGAAATTTACCTATTTCGGCGTAGTTTTTTTCATACTCTGATAGTAAATTGCCATATTTAGCTTTTAATTCAGGCTTAGAATCAGCCCACGCTTGAAAGTTTTTTTCGAGTAATTGTTTCTTTTCAACAGCTTTCAATCGCTTTAAACCTCGCGACTCTCCAATCCATTTTTTCCAAGAATTGCTAACTCCCGCATATTTAGCGGAATACTGAATCCGAACAGCTGGACTTTTTTCCATTTCGAAATTCATGATGTCAATTCTTTTTTGCCGCAAGGCTATTTTGTGAGGATTGTAAAGCTTTTCGATTAAATCGACGGCATACGAAGGTAAGTACTCTTGAGTAGTTCCCGGGTAACCCAAAACCATAGTAAAATCGCCTTGTTGAACACCTTTCATCGAAACTTTCATAAATTTTTTCGGTTTGTAAGGTACGTTATCTTGCGAATAATCAGCAGGTTTATTGTTTTTATCGGCATAAACTCTAAAAACAGAAAAATCGCCTGTATGACGAGGCCACATCCAGTTGTCGGTGTCACCTCCAAATTTTCCGATTGCCGAAGGTGGTGTCCCGACCAAACGAACATCGGTAAAAATTTCTTCTACAAATAAAAAATATCTGTTTCCCAAGAAAAAGGGTTTTATTTTTGCTTTGTAGTGAGTTCCAATAACCGCTTTATTTATTAATTCAGCCGATTTATTGCGAATGATAGTAGCGCGTTGCTCTTCTGACATTTCGTCAGTAACATCGCTAAGTAGCTGTTCGGTAACATCTTCCATTCGCACTAAAAAAGTAACAGCCAATCCAGGATTTGGAAGTTCTTGTGCTTTGTTCATTGCCCAAAATCCGTTGGTCAAATAATCGTGCTCCACAGAGCTATGTTCTTGAATTTGACCATATCCGCAATGGTGATTTGTAAGCAACAAGCCCTCATTGGAAACCATTACACTAGTGCAGCCTCTGCCAAAAATAGGAACTGCGTCTTTCAGGCTAGCATTGTTTACGCTGTAAATATCTTCAGCAGTAAGCTTAAAGCCTTTTTTTTGCATATCTTCGATGTTGTATTTATTCAAAAACAAAGGCAACCACATGCCTTCGTCTGCCAAGGCAACACGAATAAAAAACACTGATAATAAGTAAAGTAATACGATTTTTTTCATTTTTAATTTATAATTTTGAGGTTAAAATTAAATGTTGTCCCTATTTGATTATGTATATGTAAGTTTGTTTGGCTTTGAATATGATAACTGTCTATAAATAACTAATAATTAAATATTTAACAACAAAAATTGAACAATAAAGTTTACAAATATATAAAATTTTTGGATATAAAAATCTATGTATTTCAAAAAAAAAGCAAAAATCAATCAATTACAGTAAAAGGTAAATTTCGTTTCAGCCAAAGCTCCGTTTCTAATGAAATATTGTTTCGGCTAAGCAATAATGTTTGTAACTTATTCATATTCAAAATGCTTTTTGGCAAAACAGATAATTGGTTATCATAAATAGTTAATTCGGTCAAATTGACTAAATTTCCAATTGCTTCGGGCAAAAATTTAAGTTCATTTCCCCACAAAGTTAGCTTATTAAGAGTGGTTATTTCAACTATTGAATTAGGTAAAAAAGTCAATTTGTTTTGAGAAAGATTTAATTTTTTTAAAGAAATCAACCCACCAATTGTTTCAGGCAAATAACTAATTTTATTGTGCCGCAAAAAAAGTTCTTCCAAATTAATTAGGCTAGAAACAGAGGAACTAATTTTTGTAATTCTGTTTTCTGACATCGAAAGTTGTTTTAAATTAGATAAATAACAGATAGAAAACGATAATTCAGAGAGTAAATTTTTAGATAAAATTAAACATTCTAATTTCTGTAATTTTTTAATTTCAAAAGGAATTTCTTTAATTTTATTATTTTCTAAGTTTATTTTACGCAAAAAGTAACAATCACAAATACCAAAGGGAAATTCGTTAAGTAAATTATGACTCAAATCAATATTTTCTAAACAAGTGTTCTCGACAATACACAAAGGAAAATCTGTAATTAAATTATTACGTAAATTTAAGAACTCCAAATTTGATAATTTATAAATATTATCAGGTATTTTTGTGATTTTATTCGACGATAAATCTAGCACTTTTAGGCTGGAAAAAACTTGCAAACGATTGAAAAGAGTATCAATTTGCATTTTTGGGTTCAAATTTATTACAAGTTTTTCTATTTTAGATAATTGTAACAATTCATCAGGAAAAACATAAAACGGACATGAAATCAACTGCAACTCACGTAGATTTGTAAATTCGGACAAGTGTTGCAAGTTGTTTTCTAATTTTTGGTTGGACAAAATAAGTCTAACCACCGAATCTTTTGCAAGCAAAGCATCGTCGATATTGGAAAATAAGCGATAATCGGAAAGGTTTTTTGCTTGCGAAAAGCAGCTAAAAGATTTAATAATAATTAAAACAACAAACAGAAGATTCTTCATTTTTTTTAAATAATTTTGCATTGCTAAAATAGAATTGCAATAATACATTATTTTTTCAAACAAAAACAGATTTTCTTCAAAATGAATTTATATCCTTTAAAATTTGAGCCAATATTAAAAGAAAAAATATGGGGTGGAAACTATCTAAATCAATTACTTAACAAAAAAAATATATATCCAAATATTGGCGAAAGCTGGGAAATTTCGGGCATAAGAAACAATGTTTCAATTATAAACAACGGCTTTTTGCAGGAAAATAACTTACACGAAATAATAAAAATTTATAAGAACGAACTTGTAGGTAATAGAATTTATGATGAATTTGGAACAGAATTTCCACTTTTAATTAAATTTATTGATGCTCAAGAAGATTTATCTATACAAGTTCACCCAAATAATAAACAGGCAAAAGATAAACACAACTCGTATGGAAAAACTGAAATTTGGTACGTGTTACATGCCGAAAAAGATGCAAAACTAATAAGCGGTTTTTCGGAAAATATAGACAAAGAAACATTTGAAAAACATTTGAAAAACAATACTTTAGATGAAATACTCAATTATGAAAATGTAAAAACCGGCGATGTTTTTTTCATTCCTTCGGGGCGAGTACATTCGATAGGCAAAGGAATAGTAGTTGCCGAAATTCAGCAAACATCGGATATTACGTATCGTCTTTACGATTATAACAGATTGGAAAACGGCAAACTGCGAGAATTACACACCAAAGATGCTTTAGATGTAATTGATTTTCAAAAATATGACAACTATAAAACTCAATATACGCCTAAGCTAAACGAAAGCATAAAGCTAGAAAGTAATGAATTTTTCACAGTTAATTTATTGGAATTTAACACTTTGGTTGAAAGAGAATTTCAACTGCTCGATTCGTTTGTAATTTATGTGTGTGTAGAAGGCAAAATGGAAATAGAAACAATTGGAAATGAAAAGATTACATTGCAAAAAGGTGAATCGGTATTAGTTCCTGCTTGCATAAAAAAAGCAATGATAAATGCTCCCAAAAAAGCGAAACTTCTCGAAATTTATATAAAATAAAAAACCTCAAAACTTTTAAATCATAGATTGAAAAGTTTGAGGTTTAAAATTTTATCCAATAAAATTATTCCTGTATTAAAACTCGTTTTGAAATTGTTTTTTCATTCGATTGCACTTTTACAATATACACTCCATTTGCAGCCTCTAAATTGAATTCGGTAACATTTTGGTCTATCATTTTGGTAATTAAAACCTTACCCAGCATATCTACAATTTCAATTTTACCCGAAAAATCGTAAGTGTTTGATAATTTGACTGTAACATTGTTTTTAAAAGCACTTACTTGTATTTGTGCCAAATTTTCCTCATCAAAACCATCATCTTCTAAATCGGTAGTAAAATGGATAACAAAACGAGGAGTTTTTGCAATGCTAGGGTCGTAACTAAATGTATATGAACCATCTTTGCGCAAGTCTGTTAATTTGTTTTCGAGCAAATCTTCCAAAAGAACAGGATATTTTAAATCAATCGAAATTTGGTCGGCATCAATGGTATATTGACCAGCAGTTAGCGAGTTGAAATCCATTGCAACATGGTAATTATCAGCAATATTGGTCAATGTATTTATGGCTAATTTTGTTTCGCCCGATTTGGAATACGTAAAAATTTGGGGCACTCCTTCTTTATCTGCAAACAATTTATAGGCATCAAAACCGCCATCGTACTCATTACTAGCCTCATCGTTGAAGCGAACAATCAATTCGTCTTTTGTATTTTGGTTTTGGCACGAAAGTTTCAAAAATTCATCGTTGTTGCCAGATTTATAATAAATAACGGAATTATTATGAGTTCTTGCCAAGTTATTTACTCTCAAATGCCCGTTGTTAGAGGCTTTCACCATAAAACCTTGCATAGCCGGAATTATATTTGTGCCATTATTGATACCAACGCCCGCCGAACCGCCAGTTCCTACATAATATGAGTAATTGTTGCCATCCCAGAAATAAATGGTGTTGTCGATATTTTGTTTATCCCAACCTGCTGCATTCCAGTCTATTGCCGAAGGATAAGGATTTCCGACCAAATTCCAGCCTTCGTGCGCCGCAATTTCGGTTCCGTTGGTGTAAGTTGTAAGTCGAGTTTGCTCTCCTGTGTTGAAAGTTCCTGCAAAAAGAATGTTGTGGTATTGGTTTGAAATGAACGCATAGCCTTTCATTATTTCGAGATTTTTGGGCGTTGTTTCGTTTGTATAGCCTTTAACCCAACCGTTCATCCAACTATTAGAGGAACTTGGTTCGTTGTAAGTGATGAAATTTGAATTATAAAAGCTTGTTCCAAAAGGATTTGTAAACAGATAACTACTTGCATTTCCGTAATTTACAGGCGTTGAAAGATAATGCCATTCGTCTCGCGAGAAGAAACGTTCGATAATGTATTGTCCGGCACCTTCTACAGTTCCATTGTCGATAAAAGAGGCTGCTGCGCCTGAATTTATAGGCGATTTCAGTAAAAGCTCTCCGTTGTTGTAAGTTCCTGAATGTGCTGTAAGTGAGTATCCTTCGGTAACAACAAGTTTGGCTCCTGTATGAATAGTCAAGCTTTTGCAAACGGCGGCACTCGATATAACAGGCTGATTAATAGGAGCTGCCGTAATTGTAGCATTGTTTAATTGGTTGGGTATTCCATTGCTCCAATTTGCCAATATTTCCCAAGCAGACGAAATGCTTCCCAACCATTGCGTTCCGCTACTAAATGGGTTGTAATCGGCACTTAATGAGCCAAATGTGAAATATCCGAAATAAGTTGCGGGCGAAATGGAACGCACTGCTCCGCTTAAAAGCGAACCTATAATGGAGCTTCCAAATTCATTCCAAACCGAGCCATTGTAGGCTGCCACAGTGAGTTCGTCGAGATTATCAATTCCGCTGTTTGGTCCGTTGTTCCAATAAAGAGTAACTTGCGGCTCTCCGGTTCCACTTTCGCGGTTCAAAAACCAATGTTCTTTTCCGCTCACGTGGGTTAATGCGCCAGTTACTGCGCCTGTGTTTACGGGCGAAGCTTCAAAATATTCGGCAGTAAACGAAGCCGAACTAATCATTCCCGAAATGGCAATAGGTGCAAATTTACTGCCTTTTCCGATAGGGAAAACAAAATTGGCACTTCCTATTTTGCGCATAGGTCCAGTGATGTAACTAGCTGTGGTTGTGCCACCTGAAAGAGAAGCATTTTCCAAGGTTAGCAAGTTGGAAGAGCTCGTTTCCACTACTCCATCTATCAAAGCAAAAGTTCCATTTTTTACAAGAACATTTCCATTAAATAAAACCTGCGGCACCGAACTAGCTGTATTATTGATAGTTAAATTGTAAAATGTTTCGCCCGAAAGTTTTTCAACGAGTTGCATTTCAGAGCCTAATAACATAATAGTACTTGTTTCGGGAATGAAAGTTCCAGAGTTTTTCCAGTTTTTGAGCAATCGAATGGTTTTATTTTTAGCATTGAGCGTGCTCAAAATTTCTAAGTTGCCTTCAACATAAATATCTGAATACAAAGTTTTGGTTCCACTGCCTGCAAAAAAGACGTTGAAAAATCGTCCAGTTCCTGTGTTTGTAATGTTCTGATTGTTGTTTCCATTAAAAACTAAATCGGCATTTCCATGATTGTATGTGGCTTGGTTGTTCCAGTTGCTTCCCACGGTTATTGTATGCGCCGAGTTGGTTACGGTAAAGGAACCTTGCATTATTTCAAAATTCTTTTTGGCAGTGAAAGCATCAACGGTTTTGTATTCGGCATTGCTTGCTGTTGTAAAAGAGACATTGTTGAATGGCTGCCCGTTGGTTGTAATGCTCACAGCTCCCGACAAAGCTTGAAAAATAACGGTCGAATTAGTTCCCGAGCTAAAAGTTCCGGTGCAAACCCATTGTTTTCCAACTTCTACGGTAGAAAGTGAGGTATTTTGAATTGAGAAATTTCCAGAGTTTTCAAAATTTTCTGCAATTCTAAGGCTCAAATTTGCTTGAAGTTCTAAGCGACCTCCTGTGTAAATTGTAACGCTCCGAGTAGTTGCATTCGATTGATTTATTATCGGATAATTACCGGTTGTGGCAGTTACATTTGGAATAAAAACACGTGTTAAATGATTTGGCACACCGGTTCCTCCTGCTCCATCGTCCCAGTTGTTCAAATCGTCCCATTTTTCATCTACATTTCCAGTCCAAAAAAGCGTTGGATCGGTAAATTCCCAACGAACATTGCCTAAATTTGCCGAAAAATCATCTTCTTCAAATAAATATCCACCACGCAAGCCAAAAGCATCGACAAAAGTAACAAAGTTTGCTCCCGATGGTCTTTTTACATTGTATTTCGCACCTTGTCCGAAATCGACAAATTGAATTTGAGTATTTAAAGGCAAATCGTTTTCCATGAGCAAATAACGTCCGTTTGTTTCGCAATATAAGAAATTTCCGAACGATAAATTGTGGGTAGCATTGAGCAAAGAGCCTGATTTTAACCAAATTCCAATTCCATTGATATTGGAAATGTTGTAATACTTAGCACTTAACAAACCTCCCGAGTTAATTTCAACTCCATAATAACCAGTACCTTGGTTGTTTATAGTTGAGTAAAGATTTTCTTCGCCAACTAAATTCAACTGTCCTCCATTGGCAACTATCATTTTCGATGTATTTGCCATTTTAAGAGAAGAACCTCCAGATATTTTTAAAATACCAACAACCGTAATAATGTCGGTACTAATTGCATCGCCAAAGAAAAATGTTTTTTTATTCAAATCGAAAATACCCGAATTAATATTCATGCTACGAGTCATTCTCAAATCGGAAGTTGTCAATTTATAAACAGAAGCATTTCCGGCTTCGATGTCGATGTAGTTATAAATAGCATTTCCTGGGTTAAATACTACGTCGCCCACTCTGGTTGAGTTGAGAGTCAAACGCCCTGCGCGAGGATTGAAAGTAGCCAAATTTAGAAAATCGCCACCTACGGCAAGCGTATAATTATTGGTTGTTACATCAAAAATTCCGTTTCTAATTTCCAAATTATTGCTTACAATGGCATTTCTATTCAAGGAAACTGTCCCAATTCCATCGATTGCTAAATTAGAAAACATACTTGTATAGTTATCAACCGTAATTAAATTTTGCTGTGGTTTGAAGATAACTAAGCCTTCGCCACCAGAAAAAGTTCCGGTATTTATCCAGTTTCCGCCTACGGTAAGAATGTCTTTGTCGGATTGCATAATCAAATTGCCTTTGATAACCAAATCTTTCATTATTTGAAGCGAAGTATCGGCGGCATTTTGAATATTGAGGGTTAAATACGTGTTTGGATTCATCACTATGCTTTTGGCATAAGCTTTTGATTGAGAGATAATTGGCTGATTTGTAGCATCTGCAATTACCACATCTTCGTTGCGTGTAGGAACAATGTCAGCTCCTATGCTTGCACGCCAGTTTGCGGCATTGTGCCAGTTAGAGTTGATGGTTCCCACCCAAGTAAGTACGGTTTCGCCAGTCCAAATAATAAGGTTTTGAGGGTCGTAATCGAAAGTTTCGCCCGAGAAAGAGCCGACAGAATGATAAATTTCGATAATTCCAGAAGTATTTTCAAATTTAGCAACGTTTGCAGCACCATTGGAAGGGTTTACCGGAAAGGAAAGATCGACAATTCGATTGCCAAGAGCCTCGGTAAAGCTTTGATTATTTTCTATTCTCAAAGCATAACCACCACTAGGGCAATTTGTAAAAACGCCGTAACTAAAATTGTTTGTATTGTCAATCAAAGCGCCTTGTTTGACATAAATTCCTCCGGTATTCATAAATTCAAACCAATGATATTTGGCATGAATTGTACCGCCACTTTCGACCGAAAAATTGTATCGTCCGCCATAATTTGTAACTATTGCAGGTTGGTTTTCAGCTCCCACGGCATAAAAAATTCCGCCATTATTTACGGTTAAAGTAGAACCGTTTCCAATGGAAAGTCTTCCTCCAACTCCCATTTTGTAAGTTCCTGAGATAGAAATAATATCGTAATCGTAGCCTAAACGAACTTGCTTTCCGTTGGCATCAAAAGTAGCCGAAGTAAGCATGAAATTTCCATTCAACGCTAAATCGTCTTGAAGTGTGTAAGTTGCTGATGAACTGATGTATAAGTTATTCAAAATAGAGCCGTTCATTTTAATGCTTGCAGTTCCGCTAGGTTTTACTAATCGGTAAGTGCCTTCGGTAGTGAATGTTCCGCCTATTGCAGTCATATCGCCATAAACGTCAATAATTCGATTGTATGCACTAAAACGCCCACCCAAAACACGCAAATTGTCTTTGATAGAAATATCGGCATAAAGAACTCTCCAGTAAGTAGTTGGATTTGTTAGATTTACTGTAAGTTTGTAAAAATCATTTTTTGCGCCTTCTTTCAAAGTAATATCGCGGCTTGTGGTTCCGTCTAGCACCACTTCACCTTGTCGGCAAACAAATTCGCCGCCCACGCTATTGTTCCAAGCTCCCGAAATGTTAATTTTGTAATTGTTTGTGCTAACATCAAAAATAGCATCGGAATACAAATAAAGCTGTCCGTTGATGTCCACATCTCCGCCTAAGCTTTTTGTTCCATGCGAAAGATTCAAATTTCCATAAGGAATATTTCCCTTGATGGTCTGATTCAAATAGCCTTCGTAATAAGAATTGCTTATGGGCGAAATTTGATATGAGCCAAAACCAGTAGGGTGATTATTTGCGCCAAGTACATACACTCTGGAATTGTCGGTTAAGGTAAAAATACCATTTCCGGTTGGGTTTGTCATCAAAAAGGTTTGTGTTTGGAAGTAACCTTTGTTGTAAAAATTATTTAATACCGAGATATTTCCACCTAAAGCTCTCCAGTTTTGCTCAAAAGTTAAATTGTAAAACGTTCCGCTATAAATATATTGCCAATCGGGTCTATCAAAAACAATAGTTCCATTTCCGGCATAATTCCCATTTCCGTACCAGCGATAACCGCCAAAATAGTGTGTTTCGTTGCCATCGTCGAAAGTGCCTGTATTTTCGATTATTACATCGGAACTATTAATGTCCATAGTACAATTTGGGGCTGCTTTCATGGTTGATTTTACGGTCAAAAGTCCGTTCGACAAATTCAAATAAAGCGAGTCGCTAAAGGTTTTGATTCCAGAACCCGAAACTTCGAGTCGATTGAAAGTACCTTTTGTAATGTCTTGATTGCTACCATCGAGAATTAAAGTTCCGGCACGATTGAAAAAATATTGTCCTCCGGTATTGTTGTAATTTCCACGAAGATGCAGCAAATACCAATCGGTACTTGGGCTAAAAATTCCGGCAGAAAGAATAAAATTTCCATGCACAAAAGTTTCTGCTCCAGACCAATAATAAGTAGCACCACCCACAAAAATAACATTGTAAAATGGTGAATTTCTTGGACTTATAACATTCGAACCAATTTCTTTGGTAAATCGAACGGTTCCGTTTCCGTGATTAAAAACGGCATTTGCGCCTCTGTTCCAATCTCCACCCACTTCGATGTTGCAAAGTGGATTATTAACGCTCAAAATAGCAACTTCGGCAGCATTTCCAATGGTAACGCTGTTGGCAATTCTAAGCGATTTGGCTTCGTCGAGCGTAAGAAAGCCGTTGGAAATAATAAGGTCTTTGCAAGCTGCATTGGCATTGTAAATTACCGGATTATTTGCCTGAATAGGAATGGTAGCTTGAATAGAAATATCGGGCACAATAGCTGGAGTCCAGTTGTTTGGGTTGAACCAGTCGATGCTAACCGAACCATTCCAAGCAACAGCCGAAATGGGGGGCCACACAATTTTTCCGGGTGCACCATTGCTAATTTCAAAGGCATCATCTTCGTAAATTTTCCCACCCAACACACCGTTAATATCACCAGCAAAGGTCAAAACTCCGGTGGCACTTGAACTACGAAAAACGTTGTAATGTATTGCAGATGTAGGAGTTCCATTAAAATTGAAGGTTACATTTTCAATTGCGGGCAAAGTGCTAACATCGTTATTGATTTTTAAATAATAGCATTTTCCCAAACTTGCATTTGGGTGCATATTAGACCACGTTCCTTCCGAAAAATTGTTTACAGGGTCAATAGTTGCACCATTCATTACTTCAAAACCATTTGGGCTAATATATTGAAAATGATAATATTTAGCTTTGATTTTACCTAAATTGGAAATCAAAATATCAATGTAATTTCCTCCTCCATTTTTATTGATATTCACATAATTACCTACCGAGCCAATCAATTCGAGCGTTCCATTTACGGTAAGTTTTGGATTTCCAGCGTCGTCGGTATTGAAAAGCAAACTTCCGGCTGCGCTAAGTTTTAATTCTCCTCCCACATCAATAAAATGTTGTTCGGCAGCAGGCGCATTTGTGTCATCGTCGCCCAAATATAAATTTTGTCCTGCCATATTTACACTTGCTCCGTTGCCAATTCTCAATACTTCGAGCACACGCATTTCGCCATTTACGGTGTAGTTGCGTGCATTGGTGTTTGATTGATTGAAATTCAAATTGAAAAAATAACCGTATTGGCTCAACTTAATTGTTTTTGCATCGGTGTTGTTGCTTTCAAAATTAACGGTATTTCCGTAAGCATAAAAACGCCCCAAGTCTGTCCAATTTCCCGACAAAGTAATTGAATATTTGGGCGATGTGGTTAAATTGTCGATAGAAGCAACCAGTTGTGCTTTGTCTTCTATCAACAAATCGTTGCAAACTAAATTTCCTTCTAAATATCTGTTTCTAATGTTTATATCTCCATTTCCGAAAGTAATATTATTGCAAGTTAAAGCCGGAATATATTGTGTTTCAGCTCTATACAAAACAAAATTGGCATTATTGGTAATCCAAGTTCCATTAATCAGCGGGCGAATGGTAGCCAAGCGATGCGTTAAATTACCAAGCTGCAAAGTGCTTCCAACCGCAATTTCAAACACTCCATTGTACGAATTTAAGCCGTATTCTTGAACGGTTTTAAGCCCTGTGCCTGAAAATTTCATTCCATAAAACTGATGTATTTGCGAAGGCTCGATGGTTTGAGGTGAATTTGAGGTAAATTCAACCCAATTTGAGGTTTGATTAAATTTGCCATTGTCAGTCCAAGCTTGCCCTTTCATGGTGTAAACTCTGTCTGTGAAAACTTCTACATTTTCGGCAATTGTAAGGTTTTTATTTACGACAATAAAATCGCCTCCATCGCGAATGGTTTTGATTCCCGAACCCGAAAAAACCAAGTTTTCAAATATCAAATCTACGTTTCCAGTTCTATAATCGTAAATAGATTGGTTTTCGCCATGAAAGGTGAAGGTTGTGTTTGGTGAAGGAATGTAATTTCGGTGTTCAAAATTGCGTCCTACCGAAATATTAAAACCGGCATCGTTCAAGGTCAATTCGTTGTAACTCATCAAAAAATCATTCTCTACTTTTAAATTTCCATCAAGCGTTTGAGTAATAATTTTAGTGGTATAAAGATACAAATTGCCATAAACGGGTGTTGTGAAAATGGTTTGGTTTGCATTTCCACGCAAATATACGCGCGATTGCTTGTCGAGATTGTAGTACGTGAAACCCAAAGCAAAGGCTTTGCTATAAAGATTATTGGTATAAACGTAATAATAAGCTTGCCCGATAAGCGAAAAAGTTTTGTTGGGCGATGTGCATGTAACTTTAACAGTGTCATGCTGTTGTATTCCACATTCATTATCTACTGTCAAGTCGCCGGTAATTTTCATGCTTCGATACCAGAAACTTTTTGTTCCGGTTCCGGTAAAAAATAAATTATTGAACGAAGTAATATCTCCATCAATCGCCCAATCGCCACCATTGTGAATTAAAGTTCCGTTTGCGCCCCATTCGATTTGTTTTGCCAAAGGATAAAAATCAATTCCTCCCTTTAATGTAATGGTATAATTGTTTACACGAAGGAAAGTTTGGTCATAAAGTGTCAAACCTCCATTGATAACCAAATTGTTAGTAACAATTTTATCGGCAATAACTCCCACAGTGGGTCTTCCAAAAAGTAAACTATAATAGATTGTAGGATAAATAGTTTGAGGCACATCGGCATAATAATAAACATAACCGTTATTCAAAGCAATGTTTTCAAAACCTTGTGGAAAATTAGCTGCACCACGAACGTAAATGTACGAACCTGTTTGAATAAGCGAGTTTGTACCCATTCCAGTAACAAAAAATCCATCGTAAATATCTAAACTACCAGTAGTTATGCTAATATCTCCGTTTACATTTAAGTTCGTGCGCACTTCTTTTCTACCCGTTCCGGCACAAATTAAATGATTGATGGTAGTAGAAACTCCAGTAGTTGTAAAAAGTTGGTCGCCTCCGCTCAAAACCAATGTTCCGCTTCCTGTTTGAACAAAACCGGCATCTCCCACGTAGTTGAGCAAATCATCTTTCAGGTAAACGATGTACTGTCCGCCATCAAAAACGGAATTGGCTTGAATGGTCAAATCGTTCTCGATAGAAATGTTTGAAGCAATTTGTTTGATGGCTGTTCCTGAAGCTAACTTATTGCTAATGATTATACTATGAAAAGCACCACCTTCTATAATTTGAGTTGAATTGCCTCCTTTGTCGAAATAAACCACCGAAGTGCGTGCATTAAAAGAGCCTCCACGCATGAGCCAATTTCCACGCACATAAATATTGTAAGCAGCCGAAGCATCAAAAACGCCTTTGGCTAATTCTAAATCGTTATTAATTTCGATGTTTGAAGCCAATGCCAAAACAGCACCTTCGGTTTTCACTTTTAGATTGTAAAATGGACTCGAAACTGAATTAATTATATTTTTAGTTCCGCTAAGCGGATTGAATACAACAGTAGCTGTTCCTGATAAAAAAGTTCCATTATTTGACCAATTTCCACCTATTCTAATAGTGTCGGTAGATTGAGTTTGTTGAAGTGTTGCACCGGCATTAACAGTCAGATTCTCTTTGATAGTCAGCTCTTTAGAATCGAGCACCAAACTAATTGCCGCTCCAGCCTGAATGTCGAGCGTAAGCCGATTCACAACAGCATTGGCATTTTGAATGCGAACAGTATAAGCTGAGCCAACGGCAGAATGGTCGAGAATAACATTCGAGCTCGAAGTTGGCACCGTGCCACTTGCCCAGTTTGCGCCATCGTCCCAGTTTGTACCATCGCCTGCACCCGTCCAAGAGTAAACTCCCGGGTAAGTCCAGTTTACAATATTCACAGGGTCATTGTCGTAATTTTCGCCAGCAAGCGAGCCAGTTGCATTTTGAAAATTAACAATTCCCGTACCTGAAGTTCGGGCTACGTTGTTGGTAGTTCCAATATTAAAACCGGTATTTATAGGAGTAATTCCAGCACCCAAATCCAATCCATTCAAACAAATATACGATGTTCCAATGCCCGAAGTAAATGTACCTTCCGAAAAATTATTGACTGGGTCAATACTTCCTCCTTGAATATCAATTCCGGCATTACGAGTACTTTCGACTCTAAAATACTTAGCATGAAACACTCCTGCTGTTTGAACAAAATCGTAATTTCCTGTGGTAGAAATAGAAAGCGTGGCCGGTGTAGTTTCATTTCCCACTAATTTGAAAGTCGCTCCGTTGTTATTAATTCGCGAACCAGAATAAATTCGCAAAATTGCGCCTGAATTAATTTCAAACGTTCCACTGTTCAAATTAACAAAACCCGACGCTCCCCACATACGCATTTCGTAATGATTCAAATCGAAAGTAGCATTATTTAATTGAAAATCGAAATTATTTTCCATGTAAAAATTACTTTCCAATATGTACTTAACCGAAGCATCGGCGTTAATAGTTACGTGTCCGTAACTGTTAATTCCAGGTTTGAAACGTTTAGTTCCGGTTGTGGCATTCAAAAACAAAATACCAGGTTCATAGGCATAACCATAATATTGTTCGTTTACAAAATCGCCTCCTACCGAAATATCGTTCACTCCAAAATTAATCGGATTTTCTGACTGCCAAAGAGTTCCAGAGTTGATAATAAAATTATTTTCGACCCTCAAATCGCCTCTTAATCTAAGTCCAGCACCCGAAATTTGAGAAACTTCGAGGTTGTAAAAATCTTTCAAACCTGCTTTAGGTGGCAAAAAGAGAAGGCTTGTTCCATAAACTTTATTGCCTTTTCCAGTCCAAACAATCGATGAATTTCCAACAAAAACAACCGTTCCTTGCCGCGCCACAAACGAACCAGTACTATCGTTTTGCCAATTTCCTTGCAACGAGATGGTGTAATTATTGGGGGAAATATCTAAAGTAACATTGTTTCTAATTTCGAGCGACCCGTTGAGTTGAATATTTCCAGCCAAGGTTTTTGTTCCAGAACCATCAATGTACAAATTATAAAATTGCGACGTTCCGATGGTTTGGTCGGCTCCCGTCAAAATTACATGCCCTGAGTGTTGAAAAGTTCCTGTATTTTGCCAATTTCCCGACACATAAATATGCCAACCACCAGCAGTTACAACCGATTTGTCAATTACAAAATTCCCATTTACATAAAAAGTATCTTGCTCTAAATATTTGAAAGCATTGTTTTGAAATTCTAAATTTGGATAAACAATATTGCCGTTGTAATTGCGAATGTATTGAACGCCATCGTTTCCATTAAACACAATTTTTCCACCTGCACCTGCAAATGTGCAACCCAATCTAAAATTCCAGTTCAAACCTAAATACAAAACTTTTCCATTCAAATTAAAAGAAGCATTATTATCAATAAAATCGAAAGATTGTTTCACTGCAAAATTAGAATTTGCGGTAACCGTTTTATTTACACCAGCTTTGTCGATTCTAAAATTGCCAAAATAAGAAGCAGGTTGCGCAGTAATTGTTTGATTTACAGTTCCATTAAAAACAGTCCAACTAGTGGGTTGCTTAAAAAGAGCATTGGCTTCTTCTACCCAATTTCCTTGAATATAAATGGTACTTGCAGGGTTTTCGACAGTAGAATTTCCTTTAATTGTCAAATTTCCAAACACATACGAATCGCCAATTATTTTTTTAATATTCGTTCCGGCAAAAGTAATATGGTTAAAATTAGAAGTTCCAATTTCTTGGTAAGCACCATCGAAAATAACCGTTCCTGTGAGTTCGGTAAATCCAAGTCCTAAATTCCAATTTCCGGCTACATTTACATTTTTTCCCGAATCTTTAAAAATAGCAAGGTAACCCGAACGTGTAATATTTCCGTTGATATCGAGGGAAGTTCCTTGCAAAATTTTCTTTCCATCGCCCCAAAAATCGACGTTGCCGTAAGCCAAAAGCGCACCAAAAGCGGGAATATATTGGTCGGAAAGATGACGATTAAAATAAACTGATGAGGTAGAAGCAAGTTGTACCAAACCACCCCAAAGGTCGAAAGACTGCACAGTATTGCTAAAACTATTGGAACCATTTGTATATAATCGAACGTTTGAACCAAGTGTAAAACTACCGTTATTACCCTGAATTTCAGAATCATAGATATTGACATTCAAATATCGAATCGCATCACCGCCAGTATTTGTAATCGAAAAATTGCCATTTACTTGAATGTTTTTATAAATTCTTTTTTCGCGAACGGCAGTTGGTGCTGGGTTTGTAAAATACAGATTATTAAATACATAAGAGCCGCCATCGGAAGCATTAAGGTATTGGTCAGCATCGGGTGAATCCAAAATTACAGTTCCTGTGCTAAGATAAATTCCATCAGCAGTATTGTCGTTAGCAAAACTTCCTGCAATGGTGTGAGTATAATTCCCCATATCAAAAGTTCCTTGGTACATACTTACTCCATAATTTATATCCAAATTGCCTTCAGCCGTTTTGGTTTGATAATACATTTCCAAACCACCATACGGAATACCACTTTTTATAATTTGGTTTATGTTGGCATCGTAGCGTACATAAGAGCGTTCGTGCAAAGTGATAGAAGCAAAACCGGTAGGAAAATTGTTAGCTCCGCGAATGTAGAGTCTAGCTGCTTCTTTTACCAACATACTTTTTGAAGCGTCGCCAATTAATTTAGCTCCATCGGAAAGGACAAAAAAATTAGAATTGAGCGTAAAATCGCCATTTAAGTGCAAAATATCATTGTTATTCAGATAAACACCACCTTGAATTATCAAATTGGTATTCAAGTAAATATCATTTTGAAAATAGTCATAAATAGTACCGCCTCTCAAAATAATTGTGCCTAGTAAATTGCATTGTCCTTCGATTCGTAAATCGTTCAAATCGTGGTTTCGGGCAATATCTCCATTCAAAACAGCATCGGGATAAATATAAGTGGTCGTTTTTGCGCGAAGTTCGCCATTAAAATTTTTAGGAAAAGCGGCATTTCCGTTATCAAAATAAACCCTATAAAACCAAACAGCACTAAGCCCGCCAGTAAATCCAATATTCAAATTTTGAGTTTGAGCGGTGGCATCAAACGTAAACGTTCCATTGGTTGCATCAATAAAAGAGCCATCGGTAACGGTAAAATTTCCCTTAAAAGTATGGCTGTAAGCAGTATTAATAATGGTATTGTTGGTAAGTAAAAAATCACCATTAATAGTTGTATTTTGATTGATAATAAGCGTATTACCGCCATTTGCGGTAAGATGATGAAAAATTCCTGTGCCTATAATTGCTTGTATGCTACTGCCATCAAAAACAATCGTGCCTGTGCCAAGTCGCTCACCAGTACCATTTTCAGTCCAATTGCCGGCAATAGTGTGCGTAAGATTTCCGTCGTTAAAATCGGCGTTGTTTTCTATTACTACGTTTCCATTAATATCAAAGCTCACAGCAGCTGTTAGGGCACCTGTGAGGAATTTCAAATCGTTGAAATGTGGTGAATTAGAACCACTTACAGCAAAAGTTCCATCAAAAATAAGGTTGCAAACTTTGTAGTTTCCAAATTTGAAATTTGCTGTCCCATTGTTCACAAAATTTCCTTTCAAAGTAAGTAAATGGGTAGTTATAAAATCGTTAACACCCAAAACTGAGTTTGTAGCAATTTCCAATCCTCCCAAAACCAAATTGCGAGCAGTAGCACTATTTCCGATAGTTAAAGTAGCTTGAACAGCACCTTGCCCAATCTGAATTTTCTTAACATTTAGGTCTTGGTCGGCAACAATATGATGCCCATCTTGAACAACAAAAATATTCAATCCATCAGTAAGTTGGGTGCTTAAAGGACCGATAGCTCCTCCAGTTGGGTTGGTATCCCAATTAAATAAAGAGCTAAAATCGCCATCGCCTTGAGAGTAAAAAATAGTTTGAGCAAAAAGAAAATGAGTGCTCAACATTAAACTAAAAAGCAAAAATAAGCCTTTAAGTTTGAACGATTTGAATAATTTTTTTTCCATATTCCTAAAAAATTGAATTTTCAATAAATAAACATTCCACGTACAAAAAGACACAAAAGCTCTTGCACAAAACAGATTAAGTAACCATTCATTCACCTTAACAAAAAAATATTAAGAATAATGGAGTCAAATTTTTAAATGTAAAGTCCACATAATTAACAACAAACGAAAAAAGTAAAACAAATTCTAAAAAAGAAAAAATAGATAGACTGCTAAACCAAAGTTTAATACGAAAAAAAACAGTTGTTGTTACATAAAATAAAACATAAAAAGATACAATTAAGTTGCAAATTAGGTAAAAAAGAATCAGAAAAAAAAGGAAATAAAATTGAGAAATACTAAAAAAATCAGCATTAAATACCTTAAAATAAGACAATTACAGAAACAAAATAAAAAGTAGAATAATAAAAATAAAAAATAAACCAAAACCAATTTACTTAATAGTAGATTTATCAAAATTTAACAATTCATAGAAAATAATAACACTCAAAATACAAAAAATACACAACTTTTGCAAGTTTAAAGCAAGAAATTATTCTTGCCGCAAGGATTTTACCAGATTATTTTTTATAGTAAATTTTGCAGCCAAATGTATCCAAAGCCAGCCATTGAAAAAAACGAGTAAAATAATAGCACCCACAAATAGCCACGATGCAGAAAAAGAATCGCTCAAAAGGCTAGGTAATGCGCCCACAAACGCCGAAATTAAGCCAATAAACAAGCCTACAAAAAGCAAAATAAGATTTTCAAGTACAATGAGCCTAAAAACTTTTTGCTGCGAAAAACCAATAGCCAACAACAATGCCAGCTCGCTTTTGCGCTGAAAAACAGAACGTAACAAAACAATGCCCATGCCAATAGTTGCAATTAAAACGCCTAAGCTTCCCAAAATCATAAAAACAGAGAGATAAGTGTTTGTAACGGAATTAAATTCAGCAAGTCTTTGATTTGTAGGCTCTAACTCTATTCCATAATCGACCAAAGCCGAGTTTAATTCTTCAGCAATTTGATTTTTCTTAACCTCATTTCCATCAATAAGCATCACTTTTGAACCACCTGAAGCCGGAAAGTTTTTAGCAAAAAGACTATCTGAAATTAATATATGTCCTTGAAAAACAGAACTATTCAAGCTAGCAACAAGCACCAATTTCAACTCTTGTCCAGCTTCGTTCAAGTAAGCCAACGTGTCGCCAACGGATTTCATTAAGCCCCAGGTAATTACAGTTTGGTCAGCAATAGCAGGAATAATATTTTTTCCCATTTCTTTGTCTAAAACAAGCCATGAAATATTCTCTCCCAAAATAGATTGAGAAAAAGAAAATGAAGAGCGAGAAGCAAGTTTTCGCGCATCAACTCCTAAAATTGCAGGCTTTGAAACTTGATTTAAGTTTAAACAACTGGCATCGTCGCCATCTAACAGAGTAAATTGCATAAAATCGGTGTCGTATTTGGTCAAATTATTTAAATTATAGGCATTTTTGCCTATAAAAGTGTTTAAATCGTGTTCTAAAGCTAAAGTATTTTCAGCCCAAAATAAAAAACCACCTGTTCCAGAGGCATTTTTAGTATCTGAGTCGAAAAAAGTTTTTCTATTTGAAGCCGTTACCAAAATAGTAAAAGCACCAAGAGCTAATAAAACAACAACCGACAAACTACGCGCTTTATTACTAGCTAAATTTAGAAGAATTAAATTGGTAAAAGATAAAGAAGTAATATCTCTTTTTTTAGAGACAAAAAGTAATAGAATATAAAAAGCTAAAACAAAGGAAATCAAAATTATACCACTTGTAAGCATCAACAAGCCAGCATTGAGTTCAAAAGAGGTGGCAAAAATATAAACTAAAAGATAAATACTTGAAATAAAGCTTATTGAGAAAAAAACTTTTACCCAAAAGTAATTTCCAGTTTTACTAATCGAATCCAAGGCTGCAATTTGTCGTACAACCGATGTTTTCAGCTTCAAGCTAATAACCCAATAAATAACAACCAATGCAATAAAAAAGTTTAGAACTAGTGAAATTATCAACGTTTTTGGCAAAATATACATTTCCAACATATCTGTTCTTACAATATCAAACCAAACCGAATTGATACCAATAAGCAATAATTTGTTATAATAAATACCTCCCAAACTACCCAAAATTGATGCAAAAAAAGCAATGACTAAAGCCTCCCAAAGATAAATTTTTAAAATTTTAGATTTAGAAAAACCCAACGCACTTAGAATACCAACTTCATGTGAACGAGAATCAGTGTTTAATTTTAAAATAATGAATAACAATAAAAGTGCGCCAGCAATAACAAAAAAACTAAGGCTCAAAAATAATTCGCCAAAATCAACCGCATTATCAACAGACTTTTGTCCATTAAAGCTAACCGGAAAGAATTGAATATTAAAATCTTTAAAATATAAGGTTTTAAGCAATTTATTTTCCAATTCTGACTTTGATACAGCAGCCTGCTTAAAGCGTAAACTAGTAAAATTTCCAAATGGATTGCTCCACAAGTTAATACCTGATTGTAAGGAGATTACTGCCTTTGGTTTACCTCTAAATTTTTTCCAATAAGCTTCGTCTTTGTCCCTAATTTTGGTTAAATCAATTGGAATTCCGGCTTCCCAATCTCTGCAATTTTCAGAATCGGTCATTCCCGAAAAATTTGGCATTAACAAACTATCAATCAAATAATTATCGGTAGAAATTATAGCCTTTACCGAAAAAAGCTTTTTAGCTGCCTGTATTTTTTTTAAAGGATTGATGATAAAATAATTTAAGCCAATAGAATCGCCCACTTCTAGTCCTAAATCCTCTGCAATCCAATCGTTTACAATTATTTCGGAAGTATCTAAATCGCCAAAAGCATTACTTGCCACCACAAACGAATAGGGTGTTGATTTATCATTGAAATACAATGAATTAACTAAATAAGTTAAATTTTGAGTACATTGAATATCTAATTCTTCTAGCTTCTGCGATACCACATTATCTATAAAAATTCTGTTTGAAATTAATTCGTACCCAGAAAATTTTGGTAAATCTCGAAAAAATAATCCGGCATCGGCTAATGTCCATTTTTTTTGTAAAATAACATTCAATTCCTCTATGCTTTTTTCAGTTTCCGAAATTAAAATTGCATTCGATAAATTGCTAATTTTCAAATTTTTAGCAATAAAATCTCTATCTATAAATACATTAAAAGGAGCTTTTTGGTCATTTTTCAAACTAAAGCGTGCCAGCTGGTCATTGTTAGCTATATATTTGATTTTCAGGCTTAAAACAGTTTCTGATTCGTTAGTAGAAGCAAAAGGCGCATCTATCGGAATTACTAAGGCATTGGTCATTCTAAGCAATAAATCGTCACCTAGTTTCAATTTCAGTCTTTCAGCCAAATTCTGGCTTATAATAACCTCATTTTCAGAGATAAAAAAAGGTTTTACTGCTGAAAGTTTCCAAAAGCTGGAATCGACACCTAAAACTGAAGTTTTATTAACTCTCTTATTTTCAGATGTATTAATAGAAATTCCTTCGAGTAGCAAAATAGGCGAACACGTGCTTTTAATTTCGGCTTCGAGTGCAGTAGCCAGCTCAGAACGAACAAATCTTTCGCCAGAAAGTAAAGCATAACTCACTTTACCTAAACGCATTGTAGCAATTTTTCGCAAACTCATCTCAACCGAATCGCCCACAATCAAAGCACCGCTCAATATTGCAGAGCTCAACAAAATAGCAAAAAAAACAGCTAAATTTTGTTTCCAATAAAAAAGCAAACTTCTTATTATATATTTATATATCGACATCTAAAATTCTATTTTTATACTACAAAATCACATAATTTTCGCTAATTTTCCATTTTCCAACGAAAGAATAGTTTGCATCTTGCGTGCAAATTTTTCAGAATGAGTAACCATAACAATTGTTACACCGTATTTTTTATTAATTTCGCAAAGCAAATCAGTAATTAATTCAGCATTTTTATCATCGAGCGAGCCTGTTGGTTCATCTGCCAATATCAAATCGGGCTGATTGATTAAAGCACGCACAACAGCAGTGCGCTGACATTCACCTCCAGATAATTGCCCAGGTAATTGTTCGATGTTTTTAGTTAATCCTACGTAATCAATTAGTTGCAAAGCCCTTGCTTTGGCTAATTGTTTTTCAGATTTATCCTTAACCACAACTAAAGGTAGTAAAATATTTTCGAGAAGGGACAAATGAGGCAACAAATGATGCGCCTGAAAAATAAATCCTACTGAAGAATTTCGATAATCTGCTCGCTCTTTTTCAGTGAAATCAACCAAATCTCGCCCCTTAAACAAAATTTTTCCTGAATTAGGTATATCAAGAGAACCAATTGCATTTAATAAGGTACTTTTTCCAGAACCCGAACGCCCAACAATAGCAATTGTTTCTCCTTTTCGTATCTCTAAATCCAAATCAATCAATACCTCGCGCTTTTGTTGGGGAATTATTTGATAAAATTTATTTACTTTTTGAATATCAACTAACATAATACCAATTTAATTTAATTATCTAAACAAATAAAATAAGCTAAAAAACAGATTGAATTTATACTATTTTTTTGTAGAATTTCTCATTTTACTAACTACTTTTTCATAAACATCTAAAACCTCTTTACTCAAAACCATGCTCGTAAATTTTTCATTTACAGCTTTAATTCCATTTTCTCGCATTTCTCTTAATTTCAAAGGATTAGAAAGAACTTTTGCCCAAGTTTTCGACAGTTCTTCGGGAGTATTTGGCTCAAAAACTACGCCTCCACCTGTTTTTTCAATAATTTCGGGGAAAGCACCCAAATTCGGCTGCACCAATGGAACTCCCGATGCAAGCGATTCAATTTGGTAAGTACCAAAAGCTTCGCCCTTCAAAACAGGAACACTGAGCAAACTTATTTTTTCAAAAAAATGAATCAAATTTTCAGTCTTAAAATTCTCAATAAATTCGACATCTGAAAGTAATTTGTTTTTTTCTAATTTCTTTATTTGTTTTTTTACATATTTTTTATCATCACCTGTCATTCCACCTGTAACAATAGCCTTAATATGTTTAAAATCAGGATTTTGTTTCAATAAAATAAAGGCATCTATAAAAATTCCAAAGCCATGCGGTTCATACATACGCGAGAGAAAACCAACAGCTTCTGGCGTTTCTTTAAAACTCGAAACTTTATACAAACTAGTATCAATTCCAATACTAATAGTGTGCATTTTGCTGGCTTCTGGCTTCATATTTTTTTGCATATATTGGGCAAAATAATCGCTAACTGCAATAAAAGCATCAATATCCTTCGATTTTTCGTGCAACAATTTCCACAATTTTTCTTGAAAATCGGGCTTCATTGCATCTACCCAAACATCTTCGTCTTGAAGAGAGCAAACTACCGGAATATTAAGCTCTTGCCTTATTTTTTTTGCTAATCCCATCAACAAAGCATTCGACAAATGCACCACGTCTGGTTTTTCGTGATTTTTCAAAAAATCAATCAATTCTTGTAGTTCTTTGCTTTGGTAACCTTCATCACCATTTAGCATCGAAATCGTCATTTCTTCCAAACCATCGGCACGTGTAGAACCAGCCTTTTTGGCGGCATAGCGAAGAATTGCGTTTGAATTAAAAAATTTTTCAAGCCACAAAGGCATGTTTCTGAAAATTTTAAAATT
>JAIFNL010000208.1 GCA_020047755.1 Bacteroidota bacterium | reverse complement strand
AAATTGCTCACCACAAAGGCTCTACTTTTGGTGCTTTGGGCGAAACCGAAAATCAACCAACAAGCGAACATTTTGCAAATTTATTGTTTCACAAATTGCAAAAATTCGATTTCCAAAAGCCAATTTGGGTAGAAGACGAAAGCAAACGGATTGGTACAATACACCTGCCCGACAATTTTTTCGAGAAACTAAGAACCTCTTTTTTAGTTAAACTAAATTTGAGTTTGAATTACAGAATTGAAAGATTGATAATTGATTATGGACATTTTGAAAAAGAATTGCTCGTAAGCGCAATTCATAGAATATCCAAACGACTAGGCGACAAAGATTCAAATTTAGCTATTGCGGCTATTAATTCAGATAATTTGCCTGAAGCTGTTGCAATTAGCTTAAATTATTACGACAAAACATACGATTTTGGATTAGAAAAAAGAGAAAAGGAACTTGTAAAAGAAATCAATTTAATTTCGGACAAAAAAGAAAATTTTGCCAAGCAAATTATAGAATTTTACAAAAAAGTAAGTATTTAAAATTAAGAAAATCAATAAAATAGAAATTAATTTGCACTATTCAAAAATTATTTCTAACTTGTACGTAATTTTAAAAATCTATTTTTGGAAAAACATTGAAACTAAAAAATATTAAATCTAAAAACCCAAACGCAATTATTATGAACGAGAAAGTAGCAATTGAAACCTTTGGAAATATTACGAAAGAAGAAAATATTGTATCGCTAGAAAACAATATTCGCAAAGGAACCTTTGTGGTGGAACAGCTTGAGGCTTATCCAGGTTACCATCATGCCGACCCTTTTGGAACTGAAATGGGACATATTTTTCTAATCCTTGAGTCGCCCATTGAAGTGATGGACTTGATGCGATTATCGAAAAAAGTGGAAAAACTTTTTGAAAAAAAGTTTGATGCTGTGGTAGGACAACTTATATTCGATAACAAAATTTACCCTTGCATTAGAGTTAAAAACTTAAAAAATTACCAGCAAATAGAAGAACTACAAATGTGGTTTTTCGATGCAGGAATACGATTTGCAAAAGGCAGAAAAGTGAAAACAACGGCTCTGATTAAACTTAAAAAACCATTTTATATCGAAGAAGTTGCCGAGAATATTTATCACGACTTAAATGACTTAAAACATTGGTATTTAGCCGTTGAAAACGAAATGCCTTGGACTTTGTTCAAAAAAATTACTCAATTGGTAAAGAATAATTTGCCGGAATTAAATTTTGATGCGGCAACAACTGGTATTTACCGAAAATATGGTTTTGTTGATGCCGTACGCATTTATACTACCGAAACCGACATTGAAAAATTGCAAAAAATACGCGATACTTACAACATGGTTTGTAAAAAATTTGTATAGCGTTTTTTTTATAAAAGTGAAAGCCAATTTGATTTTTTTTAGATTCGATTGCAAGTGTATTGCAACTGAATCTAAAATAATTAGTTGTAAATCAGAAAAATAGGTTGTTGAATATAGAAATCTTATGTAAGAATAAAACGAATAGCGCGGGCATGAATTTATTCTACATTATCTTTCGTAAAATGAAAAGTATAAAAATTATAATTAGTTTCGCTTTTTCTATAATAAGTTTTTCGGTTTTTGCTCAAAACTTGAATATTCCTTTGCAAGCGAATTTTAATAGAACGCTTGAAAGCGAAATAAACAAGAGCACATATATTTTTCATACGAGCTTTTTTCCTTTAAATGAGCAGTTTATAAGCAAAATAGATACCGATTCATTACTTTTTGGCTTTCAGCGCGATGCTAGTTTTATTGCCAATCGAAAATGGAAATGGTTTTGGAGAAAATTGCGAACTGAAAACTTAGCTCAAGTTAAAGCAAAAGATTATCAAATTATAATTAATCCGCTATACAACTTTTCGTTAGATAAAGATTTGAATTCTAACGCATGGCTCAAAGATGGGCTTTTTAGTGTAAATACTCGTGGAGTGCAAATACTTGGAAGCGTTGGAAAAAATGTTTCTTTTTATACCGATTTTTACGAAAACCAGGCTTATTTTATCGATTACCTCGATGAATTTGCTCACCAATATCTGGTAGCACCCGGACAAGGAGCTCGTAAAAATTTTGGGACTGGCGGACACGATTATGCAATTGTTTCGGGCTATCTTTCTTTTTCACCAGCACATTTTATCAATATACAACTAGGTCATGGTAAGCACTTTATCGGTAACGGCTACCGTTCGCTTTTGCTTTCGGACAATGCTACGGTTTATCCGTATTTAAAGTTTAATTTAGAATTTGGAAAATTCCAATATGTCTCTTTATTTTCACAAAACCAGGCACATTATACAAATTTTCTCGATTACCGTTACCGAAATGGAGGTTCGTTCAATTATCTTTCATTTTCGCCAAATCACCGTGTCGAATTGTCTGTTTTTGAAGGACTTATTAGTCTTATTTCTGATTCTACTTCACTTACAAACTATCCTTTGAGTTATTTCAATCCACTTATTTTAACCCGAACTGCACAATATGGTTTGAGTAACGAGAATAATATTATTTTGGGATTTAATGCACGAATTAAAATAAGTAAGAAAATTTTGGTTTATGGACAATTTATGCTCGACGATTTGAAAAATTCCAAACACAGTACGCCTAAAAATGCACGTTGGGGAGCACAAGCTGGAATCAAAATTTTCAATGCATTGAGTGAAATTAAAGCTTTAGAAAAACATAATTTATTCCTTCAAACAGAGTATAATAGCGTAAAACCATTTTCATATAGTAGCAACAATGCTTGGCAAAATTATTCGCATATTAATCAAGCATTGGCTCATCCTTTGGGTGCCAATTTTTCGGAATTTGTGGGTATTTTAGAATATCGGTTCAAAGATATTAGCCTCGAATTTAATTACATACGAGCAGAAAAAGGCTTAAACACGTCCGATTTTAATTTTGGAAGCGACATTTTCCAACTCAATGATTTTGAGGCAACACAACTGAATGCTGATTTTTCTGGAAAAATAGGAGAAGGTTTAAAAACTATTATAGAAAATAAAAAGGTAAAACTTTCGTTTTTATTAAATCCGAACGTGAATATGAAAATTTTTATGGAATTAAATTTTAGGAGTACATCAAATACAGAAATAAAAACTAATTCATCATATATTTCGTTTGGGCTAAAAACTGATTTACGAAATTTTTATTACGACTTTTAACTTTGCAAACTCAAAAACAAAAAATTAAGTTAATTCTTTTCATTTCAGCTATATTGATTGGAGCCTTTTCTATTTTTTTCACCAACAGGCTTATGAAAGAATTGCGCATAGAGGAAATGAAAAAAATTGCTATTTGGGCAAAAGCATTTCAGGAGCTTCAAAATACCAATTTTGACCAAGACATTACCTTGCTCGAAAATATCCTTTCCGACAATACAACTGTGCCAGTTATTTTGGTAAATGGGAATGGCGAAATTATTTCGACATTAAATATCGACTCTTCTAAAGTTCAGGACAAAAAGTACTTAGGCGATTTACTTGAAGAAATGCGTGAAGAATACCAGCCCATTGAAATTGATTTGTCTGGAAACCAAAAAAATTATGTTTACTACAAAGAATCTACATTACTTACCAAACTTTTTTTCTACCCGCTGGTTCAAGTTGCAATAATTGCCCTATTTATTCTTGTGGCTTACTTGGCTTTTAGTGCTTCGCGCAGAGCTGAACAGGATAGAGTTTGGGTGGGAATGTCGCGCGAAACTGCGCACCAACTTGGTACGCCAATATCTTCATTATTAGCATGGATAGAACTTCTAAAACTAAAAACTTATGATGAAAGTTTAATGCAAGAAGCAGAGAAAGATGTGCTACGTTTGAAAAAAATAAGCCAGCGTTTTTCAAAAATTGGCTCAAAACCTGAGCTTCAACTAACTGATTTAAATCAAGTTATACAAGATATGGTTGGGTATTTAAAAGTACGGTCGCCTCGCAAAATAATCTATTCGTTTGTACCCAACGATGAAGATGAAATTTTTGCACCTATCAATGTTGAGCTTTTTGAATGGGTTGTAGAAAATTTATGCAAAAATGCAATTGATGCAATGCAAGGACAAGGTAATATAGATATTAGCATTACTAATCATATTCAAATAGTATATATCGACATAGCAGATACCGGAAAAGGAATAGCAAAGCGAAAATATAAAACGGTATTTAATCCGGGATACACTACAAAAAAACGAGGTTGGGGTTTAGGTTTGTCGCTAGCCAAACGCATTATCGAAGAGTATCACAAAGGAAGCATTTTTGTTAAAGAATCGGAGCTTACCAAAGGGACAACCTTTCGAATTGTGCTCAATAAATTGCAAAATTTAAAGAAATAAAGTTTTTTGTTTGTCTAAAAAGAAACTCACTTTACTTCCCAGACTCAATCCATTTTGGTGTTGCGATAGGAATATAAGCTTCCATTTTTTCGAGCAATTCATCTATATTATTGCTTATCAATAACATTTGCTTGTTTTGTTCTTTCAAAATATCCATCGCCACCATTGTTTGTAAAAGGGCAACCAAAGAATCGTAAAAACCATCGATATTCAACAAACCAATAGGCTTTTGATGAAGCCCAAGCTGCGCCCAAGTGAGCATTTCAAAAAGCTCGTCGAGCGTACCAAAACCACCAGGTAACGCAATTACTCCATCGCACAAATCGTTCATTTTGGCTTTGCGCTGGTGCATATTTTCTACAACAATTAAATCCGTAAGCCCTTCTAAAACAAGTTCTTTAGCTTTTAATAACTTTGGAATTACACCTATTGCCTTGCCACCATGTGCCAAGACAGATTGGGCAAGTATGCCCATAAGTCCTACTTTCGCACCTCCGTAAACTAACTCTATATTTCTATTAGCTAGGTTTTTACCTAATAATTGTGCTTGCAAACCAAAGTTTGGATTGTTGCCTGTACTCGAACCACAAAACACGGTAATTCTTTTCATAATCTATTAAATTAATTTTGTACAAAATTTAAATAAACAAAAATTTAATTTTCAATCTTGAAAATCATCGTAAATGCAGTCAATTAATTCTTTGGGCTTGTAAATAATGTGAGTTGCATCGGCTTGAACTAGCTCAGCTACTGTTCTAAACCCCCAAGCTACACCAACTGATTCTATTTCAGCATTGTTGGCTGTTTGCATGTCGATGGCAGTGTCGCCTACAAAAATAGCCTCGGTGGGCTTTAGTTTGAACATATCCAAAATCTCGAAAACCGCTTGAGCATCTGGTTTTATCGGCACGTTGTCGCGCGAACCAAAAACACAATCAAATTTAATTTCAGAAATTAGCTTTTCTACCACTTCTTTGGTGTATTTGTGTGGTTTGTTCGATAAAATGGCTAATTTCAGTTTCTCTTTTTTCAAAATACGCAACATTTCAATTATTCCATCATACGGACGCGTTTTGAGCATTGAACGTTTGCCGTAAATTTCGCGCATTTGCTCAAAGTAAACGGGAAATTCATCGGGGTTGGTTGTTTCGGGCAACGCCGCAATTACCAAGTTATCAATCCCTTTGCCTATTTTGTATTTGTAAGCTTCGATGGTATGTGTTGGCAAATTATTTTTCTTTAATACCTCATTCATCGACTCGGCTATGTCGGTAATGGAATCTAATAAAGTGCCATCTAAATCAAAAATAACTATTTTTTTCATTCGTAAGTTTTTTTTGTTGTTATAAATTTAAAGCAAAGTAAAAAAGCAATGAAAAAATTTCACTGCTTTTTTTATACTTAATGAAAAAATACGGTTTTTAACTTAAATCCATTTCAAATAACTAAAATCCTGTCTGTGAGGAAGTTCTTCGTTTTTAGGATAAGCTCTAAGACCATAATTTAGTGTACCGGTATAATTAAAATTGAATTCAACTTTATAAAATACTTTGGTATTTTCTTTTTTCACTATATCTAATTCTTTGCGTTCGAGAATTGTAACATTTCCGCCGGCTCCAATGTCAGCTAAAATAAGTTCAATACCGACATTGATTTCCGAAAGTTCTTTTAAATCGAGCACTACGCTACCTGTGTATTTGCTACCCAAAGTAAAGCCATCTTTGGGCGGAACCGGAAAATCAATAGATACAACTTCTAAGCTATCCCAGCCAAGCGTAACTTTTTTCTTCCAACGAGCTAAGCGTTTTGCCATTTCGTAATCATTTTCGCGCATTTTGATGGTTCTTGCGCTCAATTTTTGGTAAAAACGGTCGTGGTAATCGTCGAGCATACGCTTGGTGGTAAATTCGGGCGCAATATTTGCTATCGTGCTCTTTATGAAGTCAATCCACTTGTAAGGTAAATTTTTCTCGTCGCGTTTATAGAAAGTAGGTACAATTTCTTGTTCTAAAATTCCATAAATGGTTTCAGCATCGAGCTCGTCTTGGAAGGCTTGATTTTCGTAAGTTCTTTCCAAAGGCAAAGCCCAACCGCCATCGGGGCGATAGCCTTCTACCCACCAACCGTCGAGTACGCTAAAGTTCATAGCACCGTTCATGGTTGCCTTCATGCCGCTAGTACCGGAGGCTTCGAGCGGGCGAGTTGGGGTATTTAACCAAATATCAACACCTTGCACCAATTTTTTAGCCAAATCGATGTCATAATTTTCAAGGAAAATAACTTTTCCTATAAATTCGGGACGTTTTGAAATTTCGGTAATACTTTTTATCAAATCTTGTCCGCCTTTGTCGTGTGGGTGCGCTTTTCCAGCAAAAAGAAACTGAACGGGTTTGTCGGGATTGTTTACAATTTTCGACAAACGGTCAAGGTTTTTGAACAATAAGTAGGCACGTTTGTAAGTAGCAAAACGACGAGCAAAACCAATGGTTAGCGTTTTATCGTTGATGCTATTTTTTACAGAAGCTATGTATTTTGGGTCTTCGTGGCGAGTAGTCCAGTTTTCGTTCAAACGTTCTTTGATTAAATCAATCAAAATTTTACGTTGTGATTGTTTGATGTTCCAGATTTTATCGTCAGAAACTTTGTAAATTTTTTGCCAGTATTCTTTGGTCGAAATTTTTTGTTCTTCTTTTTTTCCAAATTCTTCTCCAAAAAGTTTACGCCAAGCGGGAGCTGTCCAAGTAGGTGCGTGCACGCCATTGGTTACATAGCTAATGTGCAATTCGTCAATGTAATAGCCATCCCAAAGTTTTTGGAACATTCCTTTAGATACATCACCATGCAATTTGCTTACTCCGTTTATTTCTTGTGCTAAGTTTGCAGCTAAATAACTCATCGAAAAGTCTTCTGCCAAATTGCCAGGAACAGATTTTCCAAGATTGATAAATTCTTCCCATGTAACATGCAGACGTTGCGGGTAATGTCCCATGTAAACCATCATAAGGTCTGTGCTAAACGAATCGTGTCCGGCAGGCACAGGAGTGTGAGTAGTGAACAAAGTAGAAGTTCTTACTATTTCGAGCGACTCGGCAAAAGTGAAATTCTTTTCTTGAATCAATTCGCGAAGTCTTTCCAAAGCGATAAAAGCAGCATGTCCTTCGTTGATATGATATACGTCTTGGTCTATTTCCAACTCGCGCAATGCTCTAATTCCTCCAATTCCGAGCACCATTTCTTGTTTCAAGCGGTGTTCGTTATTTCCTCCGTACAAGTGATGCGAAATTTCGCGGTCTTCTTTGTTGTTTTTAGAAATATTGGTATCAAGTAAGTACAATGGAATTCGACCAACATCAACGCGCCAAACTTTTGCATAAACAGACCTTCCGGGCAATGCCAATTGAATTACTATTGATGTGCCGTTTTTGTATTTTACTTCGGTAATAGGGATATTAGCAAAATCTTGTGGTTCGTATTCGACCATTTGACTTCCATTTAAGCTTAGTTTTTGAGTAAAATAGCCAAATTTGTACAAGAAACCAACCGCCACCATGCTGTAATTTGCATCGCTTGCTTCTTTCAAATAATCGCCAGCTAAAATTCCCAAACCGCCTGAATAAATTTTCAGGTTATTAATCAAGCCATATTCCATGCTAAAATAAGCAATTTTTTCAGTTTTGCTTTTTTCAGCTTCCGACATATATTCTTTGAACTTTTTATAAATAGATGAAAATTCTTTATAAAAAGCTTTATCGGCTTCTAATTCTTGCAAGCGTGTGTATGATACGCTTTTGAGTAATACTATTGGGTTTTTGTTTGCTTTTTCCCAAAGTTCAGAATCAATCGACTCAAAAAGCTCTTCGGCTTCGTAGTTCCATGACCACCAAAGGTTTTTTGCCAATTCTTCTAATCCTTTCAAAGCTTCTGGCATTTGTGGATTAACAGTAAATTTGTTCCAAACTACTTTGTTACTTTTATATACGCGTTGTGTTTTGGTATAAGTGGTTTGAACTGCTTTGATTAAATCGGCACGCAATGGAATTTTGTCTAATGCTATGGAATAAGCTCTGTCGTAAAATTTAACCAAGTTTTTCCACAATGCAATACGAGAAATGGCAAACGCATTTTCTTGAGCACGTTCTTTGTCGTAAGGCGATTTTTTGATATGAGTAATAATGCTATTAACTATTTTATTTACAAGCTCATCAGTATTATCAAATTCACGGTCAAAAACTTCAATTCCATCATTTACACTTACCAATTCGCGATTTATCCACATGCCAATACCTGCTTTGTTGGTGGTAATGGTTGGGATATGAAACGCCAAACTTTCTAAAGGGGTATAGCCCCAAGGCTCGTAATAGGAAGGGAAAACGGTCAAATCAATACCTGCTAAAATATCAAAATACGATTTGTTGAAAATCCCATCGCTACCATCAAGAAAAGCAGGAACGTAAATTAAATGAACCTTGTCTTCGGGCGTATTTTGAATGCCTCTAAGTTTTATGTGATTTAAAATCTCATCGTATTCAGGGTCGTGAAGCGAGTGTGTAAGTATTTTGTCTGAAGTACCATTTCCTTCGGCATAAAGCGTATCTACCAGGTCTTTATGAGGACCGTAATTGTTTGCCGGAATGAAAATAAACGCAACAACTTGTTGGTTTAAATCTTCGCGAAGTTTTAGCTTAGCAATACTATCGATAAATACATCAATTCCTTTGCTTTTGAACTCGTAACGCCCGCTATTGGCTATAAAAATGGTATCGTTTGCAATTTGTTTTCCCAGAACAGCACTTGCAACCTGAGTCAATTTTTGTTTGGCATCTTGGCGTACTATTTTTAATTGTTCGCCTTCTGGAATAAAACTATTATCGAAGCCATTGGGAGTAACTACATCTACCGGTTTGTCGTAGAACTGCTTGCTTTCGGCTGCTGTTATTTCGCTTACCGAAGTGAAACAGTCGGCTATGGTTGCCGAAATTTTTTCCAACGAATGGCTTGCCGTTACATGTAGCTCGCGAGCCATTGCATCGCCGTTATAAGTTTCTAGTTTTCGGTACAAATCCATACCGTTTATTGCTATTTTTTCGCCTACCGTAGTGTCATGGTTGGTATAAACGGTAGCTACTTGTGGTGTATGCTGTTTCAAATACAATATACCTGCACTCGATTCCCAGTCGTGGAAATGAGCAACTACTTTGTCGCGCACCGTTAAATTATAGTTTACAAAGCTTTCGATAACCTTTCCTGCAGCATATCCAAATACAGCCGCTTCGATGTATTCACGCGAGCCCGAAATAGAATCGAGTGCGTAACTTTCCCAAAAACTTCTGAAAATTTCATTTTTTTCGGCTATAAAAGGCGAAAAATCAACTAAAATGACAATGGGTTGTCCGTGTACTTTCCATCTGCCTATTTTTATGCGCAAACCATCTTCGGCTGCTTTTTGTCGCCAAGCCTTGAATAAGCTACGGTCTTCGTCAAAAATAGGATCAATATCGGATTCCCTCCAAAGGTCGGGACCCACTAACATAAAATTGTCTCTATATTTTTGCTGTTGGCTTATTGATTTTGAGGCTACTACTGTATTTATTCCGCCTACTTTGTTACAAATTTCCCAACTTGTTTCAAAAACATAATTCGGTTTTACTATTACTTCATTCATTTTGTTACTTTTTTAGCTCATTTAAAAAAAATAAAATCTTAGCTATGAGTATAAGTTTATTAATTTAATATTCAATGATTTAATATTTGCTAATTAGAGTTTGTTCGTAAACTCAAAATAACTAGCTATGGCATTTATGCCGTAGTAAAAAAAATTAGCAAGACATCTGGGCTTTATTTCCCCCGATTCTAAGCTTTGGGGTTAAAATCCAACTCGCCATTTGATTTTTTTGCACAGACCAAAAGGGCGGAGTTATTTATTTGAAAATTTTTCTTGCAATTTTCAAAGTTATTTTTTGTTTCAAATTTTCTTTTAGTGGATAAAATATTTCATAAAAGTATATTTATTCTTTTTTTTTAAAAGTATATTTCGAACCACAAATTTAATTTTTACACTATTTTCAGATTGAGGATAATTTACAAGAAATAAAATTTGCCACACTTTTTTCTTTAAAAAAAAGGTGTGGCAAAACGTAAAAACAGCCTATTTTTTCTTTCCTTTTGCTTTCGGCTTGTTTTCATCTTCTTTCACCGGTTCTATTGCTTCTACCTTGGGTTTGGTTTTAGAAATAGCTTTTGCCTTAGGCTTTGTTTTCTCTATGGCTTTTGCTTCGGGCTTTGTTTTTGAAATAGCTTTTGCTTCGGGCTTTGTTTTTTCTATTGCCTCGGCTTGTGGCTTTGTGTTTTCAATAACTTTGGCTTCGGGCTTTGTTTTTTCAATCACCTTGTGTCGTTCGAGAAGTTTCACTTGCGATTTTAGTTTTGCTATTGCCTCTTCGTATTGAGCTATTAATTGATTGGTTTCCTCTAGCGAAAGTCCTTCGGGAACACTAATTTCGGCAGCTTTGGCATGCAAACGCTCTATAAAATCGCTTAGTACGTTCATGTAGTTTACATACGCATCGTAAGGCGAATCGTAAGGATTGAAATACGAATGTACATCGCCATCGGAATAAAACTTAGTGCACATGTAGTAAAAATGGTCGCTCGTTTGTAAATTCGACCAATCTTTTAGCAAAGCTTCGTCTTTTACTTTATATACTAAATCTCTGATAGCATATAAGTTATCGAAAGCATCGTCTTGCAATTCGTTGCCAAGCCAAGCGGTTAAATCTCTTTCTTCGTCTGCCCATGAGTTTGGATAAGGCACATGTAAAGGAGCAACCGGTTGTAAATCACGAATAACATCGGAAGGAGTTGAGAATGTATATTTTGTATTTTTCAAAATAGCTTCGGGAAGGCTTGCCATAAAATCGAAAACTCCAGTTTCTTTCCATTGATGTTCGCCAAACGTTTCGTAATCCATAAACAGGTTTACAACCTCTTCGTTTTTAGGAAGAGCATTGAGCCAAGTAGCAAATTTATCGGCAGTTAAGGGCCACTCGTTCCAACGTTGATTTGAGAAACGGAAAGCAATATCATCGCTCAATTTGAAATTTCGGAGCAACAATTGAAGTTTTTTGTTGTTGGGGTTGAAGTACAAATAGTTTGGACTTTTCCAACCCAAAACATGCTTAGCACCTTCGGCAAGCATTGCTTTGAAGCCCATGTTTGCTACTTTTTCGCCAATCGAATCGGAATAAATAAGCTCAGTGTTGCGAAACACGCTAGGTCTTTGACCAAAAAGGTCTTCTATTTTTTGGCTATGTTTTTCAACCTGAATTTTAAATTCTTCATCGCTTTTGAGCGACGACAAAGAATGCGCATAAGTTTCAGCCAAAAACTCTACATTGCCCGTTGCAGCAAGTGCTTTGAAACTATCTATTACTTCGGGAGCGTATTTTTCGAGTTGCTCAATAACTGTACCCGACAAAGAGTAAGCGATTTTGAATTTTCCCTCATATTTATTAATCAAATCAAGCATCAACTTGTTTGTAGGTAAATATGATTTCTTGGCTACTTTTTGCAAAATGGATTTGTTCAAATAGTCGTTGTAGTAATAATGGTCATCACCTATATCGAAAAAACGATACGTCCTTAATCGTAATGGTTGGTGCACTTGAAAATAAAAACAGATAGTTTTCATAGTATTTTTATTTTAATATGTTATTTCTTAATTTTTTTGTCTGTTGTTGTTTTTCTGTTTTCTACAAAAAGGGTTACGAGTTTAGAAAATGGTAGTAAGTATCGTAATATACTTTTCGTACATGCGCTGCCGAGTTTTCCCATTTTAGTTCGTCCACTTCGGCTTTACTGTTTTCTCTGAACATTTTATTCAATCCTTCGTATTTAATAAATGAGTAAATAGAATCGGCAATAGCATCAGTGTCCCAAAAATCGGTTTTTATGGCATGTTTCAATATTTCGGCTACGCCCGATTGGTGGGAAATAATTACCGGCACATTTGAGCGCATCGCTTCGAGAGGAGAAATACCAAAGGGCTCAGAAACCGATGGCATTACATACACATCGCTAATGTTGAATATTTTATCAACCTCGGCGCCTTTCATAAATCCTGGGAAATAAAATTTGCTTCCCATTTTGAGTTCTGCTACGCGTTTTATCATTTTGTGAAGCAAATCGCCGCTTCCTGCCATTACAAAGCGCACATCGTCTGTTCTATCGAGCACTTTTCGGGCTGCTTCTACAAAGTATTCGGGTCCTTTTTGGAAAGTGATTCGTCCCAAGAAAGTAACTATCTTTTTGTTGATGGTCTTCTTAAATTCTTTGGCTTCTTGTTCTACTCCAGGTTCTACTGCATTATAAACAGTAACCACTTTGTCGGGCGAAACGCCATAGCGATTTATAATAATGTCGCGTGTAAGGTTGCTTACTGCAATAATCATGTCGGCAGCGTGCATTCCCATGCGCTCAATGTCATAAACTTTTTGGTTTACACTTTCGCCCGAACGGTCAAATTCGGTAGCGTGTACGTGTATAACTAAAGGTTTGCCCGAAATTTCTTTGGCTGCAACGCCTGCTGCATAAGTAAGCCAATCGTGCGCATGAATAATGTCAAAATCGTTGCTCAATGCTATTTGGCGAGCCACTTCAGCGTAATTTGAAACTTCTTGATACAGATTGGTTCCGTATTTTCCGGTAAATTCAAATTTGCCTTCTTCGTTGGTGGTTGCTATTTCGGAATACGAAACGGTTATTTCTTTGCGCTCGCCATTTTCATCTTCCACATACATTTTGCCTTCGTAGTCGAAAGTAACTTTGTTGGGGTCAATGTTTTTAGAACGCATCAGTTTTTCAAACTCCGGCGCATCTAAGTATGGTAAAATGCCTGAATTTACTTCAATGTAAGTTATTTCTTTGTACGTTTGCGAAGGTTCAAAATGCTCTTGGGTATAGCTAAAATTGATTTCGCTTACCAAGGGCGAATTGTATTCGAGGCTTTCTTTCCAATATTTATTAAAGTGATATTTTCGTGTACGCATATCCACGTCATTGGCACCCATTACGCGTACTGCGCTTTGGTCTTCGTCGCCATAAGCTTTAGGTACTACAAACAAAATATCTAAATCTTTAAATGTAGATAACCCACGAGTAAGCCCGTAACTAGCTGTTCCTAAACCTCCTGATATATGTGGTGGAAATTCCCACCCAAACATTAATACTTTCATAGTTCTATTGCTAAAAGCTTTTTTTAAAATTGAAAATTTTTGAAAATTGAAAAACCAACTCTTTTATTGGAAATTGTTTCAAAAACTACGCATTTTCAGATTTATATTTTTCAATTAGTTTATTAATAAGAAGCAAAGCTCCTACGCTCCATGCTTTTGATATTTCGCCACGTGCTTTAAATGGTGGATTTCCATCGTAAAGCTCCGAAATACTTCCTATTCCGTGTTTGCTCATTTCGTCTTCAAAATCTAAATAAAGCTTTTCGATATGTTTCAAACCGCTGCGTTCGTGAAGGCTCAAATAGGCTTCGGCATAAAAACTCAACAACCAGGGCCAAGCACTTCCTTGAAAATAGGCTTCGGCGCGTTCTATTTCGTTTCCTTCGCATACACCGTCGTAATCAGGATTTTTAGGCGACAAGCTTCTCAATCCGCGTTGAGTCAAAAGTTCTGATTTTACTCTGTTTACTACTCCTTCTTTTTGTTCTAAATCTAAGATGCAGTAAGGTAAACCGGCGGCAATGATTTGGTTTGGACGAACAGCAACATCTTTAAAATCGCCATCAACATAGTCGTAAAGGTATTTTTTGTCTTGAAACCAAAACGTGTCGATGAATGATTTTTCGATGAGTTCTACTTTGTCGCTCCATTCTTTCACAAACGCTTTATCTTTGTTTGCTTCAGCCATTTCGAGGGCAAAGCGTATTGCATTGTACCAAAGGGCATTTACTTCTACGTTGTATCCAATGCGTGGGTTGATGTATTTGCCATTGATTTTGGCGTCCATCCAAGTAAGGGCATAACCTTCTTCGCCTCCATAAACTAAACCGTTTTCGTGCATTTTGATGTTGTGCACCAAACCTTCTTTGTATGAGGTGAGTATTTGTTTTATGTATTTTCCAAAATCTTTCCATACAGCTTCGGCAGTAGAATGTTTTGCATACGCTTGAATAGCGTAAATATACCAAAGTGAAGTATCGATGGTTACGATGTCTTTGCGCTCGTTGTGGCTAGTGTTTCGGAACAATCCGCCTTTGAGTTTTTTCGACATTGTGTCTAATACCGATTTGCAGGTTTTTACATCGTCTATGGCTAGTGTGATGCCGGGCAAAGAAACAAATGTACCGCGTGCCCAAGAGAAAAACCAAGGGAAACCCGAAATTACTTCGGTAGTTTCTTTTTTGCGAATGATGAATTGTTGGGCTGAATTGACCAAGTTGTTGTAATAACTACTACGAGGAATTCGAGTAGCCAATTCGGAATCAAATTTTTTGTTGAGCGAACTGGTAACAACTTCTTCTAAACTAGCACTAAATACTACACTTTCGCCTTTTTTGATTTTAAACTCAAAAGCTCCCGGAACTAGTAAATCTTCGGAATAAGCGTAGCCTCTGGCTTTTTCGCGCTGATATTCCACATTGTAATGCCATTCAGGGGCGTGTGTATAGTCGGGCTTGCGCGAAAGCTGCATGTATAAGTAAGGGAAACCTTTGTAAAGTTTCATCTTTATGCCGTTAGATACAGTAATAGATTTGGTATCTGCGTCCATGTTGGCATGGGTAAGCTCATGCACATTTCTAAAAGCAAGGAAGGGTTGCAGACGAATTTTGGTAGGCGAATGCGCATCTTCGAGCGTATAGCGAATCAAAACCGTTTCTTCTTCTTGCGCCAAAATCATTTCTTTTTTGAGCACTACACCACCTACTCGGTAAACAACGGTAGCAATGGGCTCTATTTCAAAACTGCGAATGTATTTGTGTCCTTTGGGCACTATGGCATTCGGATATTGGCGCACTCCTAGGTGAAACTCTTGGTCGTGCTGAATAACGGTTTCGTCTAAGCCCGAAAGCAATAAATAATGACGACCGTCTATTTGTTCGAGAGGAGTTATAAATAATCCGTGATATTTTCGGGTATTGCAACCCACTATGGTAGAACATACAAAAGTACCTGCTCTATTGGAGCGTAAATACTCAATATCAAGCGAATACTTTAAATTTACTAACTGTGTTTTATCAAATTTAAGATAGCTCATATCTAAACTTTGTAGAATGATTATTTTGTTATTGTTATTTATTTTCTTTTCAAAAAAAATTACTCAAATAAAGTGCCTTAAAAGTACAAAATAATTTTCAAACAATAAAATAATTTCTTGTTTTAGTTGAATTGTCTTGTATTTCTAAAATTTAAACCACTGAATAATAAGATATTAAAATTGCAAAAAAAACACTTTTAATCACAATTTATTTTATTTAATATGTTTTGTGCAAAGATATAACAATTTCAATGATAAATAAATCTTTTAATTATCAATATTTTATATTTTCAACTAAAAAACGGAAAATTTAACTTTTACTTTACAAACGGATAAGTATTTAGAATTGATTGATGGCTTGTTTTTTTTGAGATTCTTCTATTTTTAAACTTTTCTTTAAAAAAAACTCAATTTAATTATTTTTTTTGCAAAAATAATATGCAAACGTTTGAATTTTTAGAGAAGGTAGAAATGAATATTTTCATTTTTAACTTTTAGTTTCTATCTTTGTGCGATATAAGTAGCGAGCAGTGAATTAACGAACGGGAATAATACTTTGAATTAGAGTCTGTTTTTTTAGTCAACTTTGCCAACGTTTTTAACTTTTGCAAAGCTCATAATCAATTAGTTATTTATGCTTGATTCATTCAGTGTAACTTTGCACAAGATAGGATAACGTAGAGTTATTTCGTCAAAAACAAAAAAATAAAAAAATATACAAGATAAATTAAAATGGATACAACGCGCCAGCA
>JAIFNL010000134.1 GCA_020047755.1 Bacteroidota bacterium | reverse complement strand
GAAATACAAAAATTCCAATTCTCGGAATGGTTGGGCACAACGAAAAAAAATCGGGTATTCCAGTTTTTGAACGACCCAAATCGCCAATTGCTGAGTCTTTTAGAACGCTAAGGACTAATTTGCAATACATGTTAGCTGCCAAAAATGACAGAATTATTGCTGTAACATCGACCATTAGCGGCGAAGGTAAAACTTTTTGTGCTGTAAATTTGGCTTCAATTATAGCCATGGGCGATAAAAAAACCTTGCTAATTGGACTCGACTTGCGCAAACCTAAAATTCACTATGAGTTTGAAGGTGAAAATAATTATGGAATGAGCAATTACTTGATTAACGAAATGACTTTTGATAAAGTAGTTAGGGAAACTCAAATTCCTAATTTATATGTTGTTTTTGCTGGTCCAGTGCCTCCTAATCCTGCCGAACTTATAGACTCTGCGCAAATGACTCAATTTTTTAAAGAGGCAAAAGAACAGTTTGACTACATAATAGTTGACACGCCGCCAATTGCTTTGGTTACCGACGCGCTTCTTCTTTCAAAACATACCGAAACGTTTGTATATGTTATGAGGCAAAATTATACGACTACAAATGCCTTAAAATTAATTAATGATTTGTACGAAAATAATAACGACATTAACAATTTGAGCCTCTTGGTGAACGATATTAAAATAGCAAATCCTTATGGTTACGATTACGGTTATGGCTACGGCTACGGCTACGGTTACGGCTATGGCTACGGTTACGGCTATGGACAAGGCTATTATGATGAAGATGACCGTTCTACGGTAACTTGGAGGGATAAATTATTCCAAAAACTTTTTGGATAAAATTTATAAATTGCATTTTTTTTTGAAATAAATAAGCTTTTTTAAAGGACATCCTTTTGAAAAGCTTATTTTTTAATCGCTATTTTTTGATAATTAGTATTTTACTTCGATGAAAGAAAATTTTAAATATTCTATTTTAGTTTTATTTTTTCTTTTATTGTTTTTGTTGGATATTTTGTTGGGAGCAATGCCGATTCAATTATCCAATTTTTTTGAATTTTTATATTCGCCTTTTGAGCAAACCTCAACCAATTTTATTTTATTAAATTTTAGAATTCCCAAAGCTTTAACAGCTATTTTTGTAGGAATAGCCTTGTCTGTGAGCGGTTTACTAATGCAAACAAGCTTCCGAAATCCCTTGGCTGACCCATATATTTTGGGAGTAAGCTCAGGTGCCGGTTTGGGAGTAGCCATATTAGTTTTGGGATTTGGCTTCTTCGGTATTTCAGATTTTTCTACTTTTTCAGGTCATTATTCTATCGCTTTTGCAGCGTGGATTGGTGCCGCATTTGTGCTGGCTTTGATTTTGTTTATTTCGATAAAAATTAGAAGTTTGATGACCGTGCTCATTTTGGGTATTTTTATAGCAGGCATCATCTCGGCAGTGGTTACCATTTTGCAATATTTTAGCAACGAAAGTATGCTCAAAGCATTCATAATCTGGACAATGGGAAGCCTTTCGGGAGTTACAAAAACACAACTTTGGGTAATGATTCCGGCTATTGTGTTGGGTTTTTTTATGGCTTTTTTCTCCTCAAAGCTATTAGATGGTTTGCTTTTGGGCGAAGATTACGCCAAAAGCTTGGGCATTAATTTGATAGCCTCAAGAGTTTTAATTTTTACCAGCACCAGCATTTTAGCCGGAACTGTTACTGCATTTTGTGGACCTATCGGATTTATTGGCATTGTGTCGCCACACCTTGCTCGAATGTACATCAAAAAGAGTAACCACCAAAAAATAATTTTGGCATCAGCTCTTATTGGTGCTAATATGATGCTTTTCAGCGATTTAGTAACAAATTTGCCACAAAATCAAATTCTACCAATAAACTCAGTAACCTCACTTTTGGGAATCCCAATTATTATGTGGATAATTTTAAAAAATAAAACAATCGCGATGTGATTTTTTATCAAAACAAAATCTTTGGTTTTCAATATTTTGATAGCGTAAAAAAATGGTGACTTTTAGAAAAAGTTGCTAAGATTGTAAATTTTTCAAATTTTCATAATAAAATAACAATTGAACAATGTAACAATGTAACAATTTGTTATTAGAATTTGGGGAAATTTGCGTAATTTTACTTTCCTTAGAATTTCGGTTATTATCAAGTTACGCCATCAATGTTTTACCAATAAACGAATTGATTTGCAGAATTTTGTAAAAAAATGTAAATTCGCTTGCTTTAAAATTTTGTATTATTTGTAGTTAAATTTTTGAATATGAGTACAATTACTTGGTCAGATTTTGAAAAAATAGACATCAGAGTAGGAACAATTGTTGAAATAAACGATTTTCCGAAAGCAAAAAAGCCAGCCTATCAATTGAAAATTGATTTTGGGAGTTTGGGTTTTAAAAATTCGAGCGCACAAATTACCGATTTATATACAAAAGAAGAACTTTTGAATCGGCAAATTATTGCGGTTGTAAATTTTGCTCCCAAGCAAATTGCCAATTTTATTTCAGAGTGTTTAGTTTTAGGCATTTACAACTCACAAAACAAAGTCATTTTGCTTAGCTCGGCGCAGAAAGTTGAAAATGGACTTAAAATAGGATAATTTTATCGAAAAAAGTATTTAGGAATTTGTTATTTCTATTTAAGTTTAGTGCCAGATTCTTTTTTACTTGCCTTTTTGTCAGATTCATCGATTGTATTCAATTCATTATTAACAACTTCTTCCCAAATAAAAATATCTTTCCATGTTTTAGGTTTTTCGCTTTCACGCCATTTAAAATCCTCAAAAACTTTTTGACTTCCTTCTATTTTATTTTCAGGATACATGCCGCCGGTTATTTGTTTGAACCATTTTACAAATTCGATTTCTCCATTTTTTCGTAGTATTTGCATATCAGCACTTTCCGTTTTATTTAAGCCCACTATTTCGCCTTTGTCTTTTACATAGAAAATAGATTTGGCGTCTGTTTTTACGTCAAGCTTAAATAGTTCATCTTCTCTGAAATACGCCCAAATATTAACTCCTTTTACTTGATTGTATCTATTTTCGGGTTGTTGCATAATCAAAAAAGACTTACTCATTATTTGCATGTGCTCTATCTCATTATTTTTTGTAAAAATGAATATCGAATCGGCTGTAACTTGCAGACTGTCAGCCCATAAAACAGGATTTGTGTAGATTCGGAAAGTAGAATCGAGCGTGGTGTAGCAAAGTGAATCGGCTTTTGCCTGAAAATCGGACTTGAACAGCTTGACTTTGTGGTAGGCTCTTATGTGCTTGTAATTGACCGTAGAATCTAAGGTTGTAATTAGTGTATCGCGTTTAGTTATCAGAGTATCAACAAAATGCACTAAGCTATCGCGCGTTACAAAAAGAGTATCGTTTAAATTTATAGGCGGAATTTGGATTTTAATAATTGAATCTTTTTCTACAATTGTGCTTTTAACTAGAATATGCGTAGAATCAGACCTAAAATATGCCGTGTCGGCAAAAGAAATAAGTGTATCTGCGTGTAAATAAAGCGTGTCGGAATCGATAATGTGCTTAAGCAAAGCACTATCGCTTACAAAAGAATATTCAGTAGCTTCAATGTATTTGCCAAAACGACCGCTGATGACCATTTTTTGAGTGGTGTCAATCAGCGTTACATTTTTGAACGACTCGCCATAACCATTTTTACGGTCATAAAATAGACTATCGCCCTTCAATGTGTTACTTCCATTATTTAAGTAGGCATTTTTATTAAACTGCGCTACTTCTTTTTTGTGGTTGTACCAGCCATTTTCGCAATAAATGTAATTAGAATCGCCCAAAATTTCGGAAGGTCCTAAAAAGGTCGAAACGTTAGTTTTGGTGTTGTAATTCAGTGTATCAGAGTTAATTACTTGGTTTGGGCTTCGAATTACAACGCCAGTACGAAAATAAAATTCGTCTTTGCTAGAATCAAAAATTCCGATTTTACTTATCAAGGTATCCGAACCGTTTCCACTTTTTGCACCATATTTGTAATAGCCAATATCGCTATTCAAATCAAAATCAAGAGAATCTGTTGATAGCGTCATGCTATCTTTTTTCATAATCACATCATTTCTAAATTTTCCAATTTTAATTCTGCCATCATAAAATAGTTTTTTCGACCAAATATTTATGGTATCTCCTTGGTTTAGAAATACATTCCCACTTCCTAAAAATGAATTTTCCTCTCTATTAAAAAAGGCAGTGTCGCAAGTCATTGTAGCGTTGGCATGCGACATTACCACGTTTCCAGTAAGTCGTTGAATACCAACACCTATTTCGGCACTAGCTTCTAAAATATCTGCTTTGAAATCAATTAAAGTAGTATCAACTTGCTCTGTTTGAGTTATTTGAGCTTTTAAAAATACAGTAAGAAATACAAAGAAAAAAAATAGTGAAAATCTTTTCATCAATAAAAACGTCTATTTAGTGTTTGAAAGAAAGCAGCAGATTAAGGCATTTTGAAATTTTAAAACTGCAGTTTTTCTGTAAATACAGGATTTTAAATTTCAAAATAATTCAAAAGATGCGCTTTCTTTCAGACACTATTTAACAATTAGCTGTTTTTCAATAAATTTGCAAATTTTTTCTTGCAAAATCGTGCAAAAACAGGTTACAATAATTTTTTGATAATGTCATCAACCGAAATTTGCTCGGCTTCGGCTTTGTAATTTTTTACAATTCTATGTCGCAAAATAGGATAAGCAACTGCCTTAACATCTTCAATATCAGGCGAAAACTTGCCATTAAGAATTGCATTTGTTTTTGCTCCTACTATTAAATATTGCGAAGCTCGCGGACCTGCCCCCCAGCTTAGATATTTATTAGCCCACTCGTGCGCATTTTCTGTATTTGGACGAGTTTTAGCAGCCAAATTAACAGCGTATTCTATTACGTTTCTGTTAATTGGTGTTTTGCGAATTAGGTTTTGGAAAAAAATAATCTCCTCGGCATCGAGAATTTTATTTAGTTTTACATCTCTGTCCGAAGTGGTATTTTCTACTATAATTATCTCATTTTCAATGCTTGGATAATCTAGCCAAATGTTGAACATGAATCGGTCGAGCTGCGCTTCGGGTAGGGGATATGTTCCCTCTTGCTCAATTGGGTTTTGGGTAGCTAGCACAAAAAACGGCTGCTCAAGTTTGTAAACCGTTCCGGCGGTAGTTACCGATTTTTCCTGCATTGCCTCAAGCAGAGCAGCTTGTGTTTTTGGCGGAGTACGGTTTATTTCGTCGGCAAGGATAATATTGGCAAAAATGGGACCTTTGTTGAATTTAAAATGCCGGTCGGCATCGAGAATTTCGGTACCAATAATGTCAGACGGCATCAAGTCAGGGGTAAATTGTATTCGCTTGTAATTTAAGCCCAATGTTTCAGCTATTGTGTTTACTAATAATGTTTTAGCTAAACCTGGAACACCTACTAATAAGCAATGTCCGTTGCTAAAGATAGATATTAATACCTCTCTTACAACCTTATCTTGCCCGAAAACTTTTTTTCCAATTTCGTTGGTCAATTCTTCGTATTTTGATTTTAAAGCTTTTACGGCTTCTACATCGTCAGTATATTTTACCATTAGATTTATGTTATTAGCTGTTTTTGGTGTTTTTTTTGATAAAAAAATAGAACTTCTAAAAATAGTTTCTATTTGTTGCTTAGAAATCAATTTTTAGAAGTCATTGTATTTACAAGCTATTGAGCCATGTTTTTTCTTCAAATTTACAAACTTTGTACAAGTCGTCAATTTTGATATACGTTGTTTTTATTTTTTCAGCAACCCATTTTTTTACAACCTCTTCGTTTTTTTCTTGCAAAGCCATGTCTTGTATCATTTTGTAATCGCTTTGTAAATTTGCAGTATGCGCCGGAGTTTGTTTCATTAGCTTAATGAGTGCGTAAACTTCTCTGCCCTTTTCATTTACAGTAGCAAAAGGTGCTGAAATTTCGCCTATTTTTAAATTTTTAACTACGTAACTTATGCTTGGGTGAATTTGATTTTGTTCAAATTTTGTGTCGCCAGTGTATGGATTTACCATAATTCCGCCGTTATTTTTTGTGTTTTTATCTGTCGAATACACAAGTGCAGCTACTGCAAAAGTGATAGAATCGATACGAATAGCGGTTGCAATGCTATCCAATTTGATTTTAGCTGCCAATTTTGCATCGGAAGCAACTTTGGGAATCACCAAAATGTGTCGCAAATTGGCTTCGTCGTCTCTTTTTTCAATCAATTGGATAATGTGGTAGCCAAAATCGGTTTCTACAATGTTTGAAACTTCGCCCACTTGCAATTTGAAGGCAACGTCGGCAAATTCTTTTACTAAGCCGTTTTTACTCATAAATCCAAGTTCGCCGCCTTTTGCTGCTGAACCAGGGTCTTCGGAATACAAGGTGGCTAAGGCGGTAAAGTCATCTCCATTTTCTACTATTCTTTTTCGGTAACCGAGCAGTTTTTCTTTTGCAGCTCGCTTTGCTTCAAAAGTTACTATGGGTTCTATAATTATCTGACTTAGTTCTATTTGCGCAGGAATAAAAGGCAAACTGTCGCTAGGAATTGACTCGAAAAAATGATTGATTTCTTTGGGCGTAACCTTTAAGCTGCCCGTTATTTTTTGTTGCATTTCTTGCATAAGCAGTTGGTCTTTAACAATATCCTCGAAATCTTTTTTTATTTCGGGTATTGATTTTCCAAAGTAAGCCACTAATTTATCGTCGCCACCAGCTCTTTCCGAAAAAATGCTAACACGGCGTTCTATTTCTGACGAAATTTGAATTTCGCTAACCTCGATACTATCTACAATAGCTTGATTAACAAGCAATTTTTGGACTAATAATTCTTCAAATATTTTGCATTTTGTTCTGTCGTTTACTGGAATGCCTTGGGCTTTCATTTGCAAATATTGGCTTTCAACATCTGAAATTTTTATAATTTTATTTCCTACTATTCCTATTATTTTATCTATAACTACACCCGAATTATTTTCTTGAGAAATACTGTTGAATGGAATTAAAAAAGCCAAAAATAGGATTAAAATTTCAAGTTTCTTCATTTTTTGTTTTTTTAGTATCGCTTTTATTTTTTTGTAAAAGCTATTTATTTTTTAATGCGTTTTAAATTATTTTGAATAAAAGTTATTCGGTATAAATTTTAATATTTCCATTATTCAGTGCATTTTCAAACATTGCTTGTTCTAGCTCCGAAAGCAAGGTGCTTTTCCGCTCCTTTAAAATAATGGTTTTCAAGTTACTTTCTACAAATTTCAAGGGCGAAACTTCGCCTGTGAGTTTGAAGTCTTTGATTCGTACAAAATAATGGTGCAACGAATCTTTGGTTTCGATTGTTTGTGAATATTTTAAAAATTCAGCTTGGTTTTCGAGTTTTTCGGGCAAATATTCTAAAATATTGCTAAATTGTACCCATTCGTCTGAAAAATTATCGAATGTTGCTGCATTTTCTCTACATAGTTTTTCTAATTTTCCCAAATCATCAGCTCTATCGGAGCGGTAAAGATTTCGTACTTTGTAAAGGTCTTTTACGTCCGACGAAATTTTTACAAACAAAACTTTCACTATATTGAAATTCAGCAAGAATTGTGCAGATTGTTTTTGGTAATACTCCTCGAGTTGTTGCTCGGTAATGATGGTGTCAAGTTTTTGCTGAATGAGTTCATTCATGTATGTATGAATCAGCAAATCAGCTCTGTACTCGTCTATCATTTTTTGTATTGTATTGTCTTTTTCCGATAAATTGAGTTCTGCCTTTTTTACCAGAAGTTCTTTTTTCACCCAATTGTTGATGTAGCTATTTATTTTAGCAGCACTATCTGCCGATGAAATGTCGTCGGTGATGATGCCTTGAATGTCTTCTAAATACAAATATTTATCGAAAACTTTTGCCAGTGGTCTCTTATCACCTTCTAATTCCTTGTCTTTGCATGAGGCTAAGATGCTTATTATCAAAGCAATAAAGATATATTTTCTCATATTTCCTTTTTTTGAATTATTTTATAGATTTTAGAATATTTTCATCTATTTTGTATTCATATTTTGCTCGCAGTTCTTTAATCCATTGTTTTTCAAGAAAATCTTGATAATCTGAAGTGATAATGCCTTTGGCTTCGTTCAATTTTTTTTGCATAGGTTCGATAAAACCAAGAGTTTCTACAAAAATATATCTTCCTTTGTCTTCTTTGATTTGAGAAATACCTGTTTTTTTCGACAAATCATCATACAATAAATTATTTCCTTGTTCTATTTTCATATTTCTAACAATTAATAAATCCTTTTCTTCGGCATTTATTAAGTGTAAAATAGAGTCTTGCGATAAATTTTGTTTGATTTTATTTTGTACCAATTTCATTGTTTTTTCGGCTAATTCATTTGTTTTGCACGAGTAAACAATAATGTCTTTTCGCTGATTCCATTGGTAATTTTGTTTGTTTTTTTCATAAAACTCTTTTAAACCAATAGAATCTATTATGGCTTTTTCCCAAACCATTTTGTTGGTTATTTCGAAAAGTAAAATGCCATCGTGGTATTCTTTCATCAAGTATTTGAAGTCTGGATATTTTATTTCCAATTGTGCTTCTTCGTATTCTAATAGTTTCTTTTCTACAAAATTAATGTATTGATTATCAACATAATTTTCTATTGGAATCACAGCTCCTTTGCGTTGCTGACTATAAAGAAACTGGGCAAATTCTTGCTGGTTTACTTTTTGATTGGCAAATTTGAACATCGGTTTTTTAAATTCCGAAGCTTTTTTTATGTCCCAAGTAGCGTTGAAAATAGTGGTATCTACTGCCAAGTAAAAATACGAAACGGGCTTTAGAATCGTAAAATCATATTCTTTTTTCAATCTCGATATAAAAACATCTTTACTTTTTATCGTTCTTCCAGTTCTGCGTACCTTGTCTTCTATGTCTTTCTTTTCTTCGTCGAATGAGCCTAGGTTTTTAACACTCAGCCTTTTAATGATATGCCAACCGTAAGCTGTTTTTATTGGTTCCGATACTTGGTTGTCGCTTGAAAGTAGAAATGCTGCGTTTTCAAATTCAGGAACCATTTCACCTGCTCCAAATTCGTTCAATTCGCCGCCGCGCACTGCTGTTCCTTTGTCTTCGGAAAGTGTTTTTGCCAATTCGGCAAAGTCATTGCCAGTGAGTACCAAACGGTAAATGCTGTCTATTTTTTGTTTTGCTTTTGTTTGTTCGCTTTCCGCCATGTCTTTGGGCGTAAATATCATTATATGAGCTACTTTAATGCGTCCACGAGCTTTGAGTTTGTCTTCTACTTTTATCACGTGGTAACCAAAACGTGTTCTTATGGGTTTTGCAATTTTGCCTAAAGGCGTTGGATAAGCTGCATTTTCAAACTCATACACCATTCTAAATGCCGAAAAATAGCCCAAATAGCCTGCGTTTTCTTTTGCCGACGGGTCGTCGGAATAGGTTGAAGCTAAGGTTTTGAAATTTTCGCCATTGATTGCTTTTTTGTAGATTTCCATCGCTTTGGTGTAAGCAGCCAAAGTGTCTTTGGGTGAAGCATTTGGGTTTATTTTCACCATAATATGCGAGGCTGCAATTTCGTAACCTAAGCGGTCGTAAGCTTCACGTGAGAGGGCTTCAATAACGCTTTCGTCAGTCAAATAAGGTGCGGCTAATTGTTTGCGATAGCCTTCTAATTCATCGATAAATTTTTTGGTGGTATCCATTCCTAAATTCTTGGCTTCAACTACTTTGAGCTTGAAGTTTAGAAATAATTCCATATAATCTTGTACATTTTTAATCGAATTGTCGGCACTCGAACTTTCAATATTTTTGTTTTTGTTGTAAATTCGTTCAAATTCGGTTTGTGTTATTTTTTCTTTTCCAATAGTTAAAATAATGTCGTTTGGGTTTTGAGCAATTGCATTGCCGTAAAATACAATAAAAAACGCTATAAATACTTGCTTTAAGCTTTTCATAAAAAAATATGCAGTTAATTTTAATTGTTGATTATTAATTATAATTGTTCGATAGTGAAAATAATAGAGATTTTAAAAAAGTTATTTAAAATTCATCATTTTCGGGCTCTTTTGTAATAAAATATCAATAGAACAATTCATCAATTTAATAATTTAACTTTTTTTTTGTTTTTATAAAAAAAGTTTGTTCGTTCTATTTTTTTTAAAATCAGCCAAAAATACAAAAAAATAAATTTCTACATTCTGTTTTAACAAAATTTAATTCAAAATGATAAAAAAGTATTTTTTTTTAGTGCAAACAAATTATTAACTATTTGATTATAAGTTTTATTTATTTCCAAAACCTTTTAAAAAAAAAGAATTGAAAATATGAGAATTGACCAAAGTAGGTCATTTCTTATATTTTCAATTCTAAATTTTTGCAAAAAAAGCAATACTAAGCCGCTTTTTGTTCTAGTTTTACGGCTTCCATGCCAGCTCTAATTGCTTCCTCGTTGAGCGCAACTAAATGGTGATGACGTTCGGGAAGCGATTTTTTCAAACCTTTGTCCACATCATCAAGATTTACAATAGGTTTCACTTTCAAGAAAGCGCCCAAAACCACCATATTGAATACTTTGGTATTTTTCATTTGTATGGCTACTTTGTTGGCTTCAATCAGGTAAATATCTATGTCGGTGCGAGTTGGAGGGTGTACTATTCCGTTGTTGTCGTAAATTAGAACGCCACCAGGTTTTACCGATTTCTCAAATTTGTCCATCGATTGTTGGTTGAGAATAATTGCGGTATCGTACATTTTCAAAACGGGCGAATTGATGCGCTCTTGGCTTACAATAACGGTTACGTTGGCTGTACCTCCGCGCATTTCGGGACCGTAAGCGGGCATCCAGCTTACTTCCAAATCTTTCATCATTCCCGAATACGCTAATATTTTGCCCATCGACAGAACGCCTTGTCCGCCAAATCCGGCTATTATAATTTCTTCAGTCATTTTCTTTTTGTTGTTAGTATTTAGCATTTTGTGTGAACTAAAGATATTCTAAAAAATGCCAAATCACGTTGAATATTTTTGCTAAAGTATAAAACTTTCGTTTTTTTTGATACGATGATTTCAAGTCATCGTATCAATTAACTGTTTGTTTTACGTTAGTTGAAAAACATTAATCGTTAAAACATTAACCATTAACCATTAAAATCTAGCCTTTTATGTCGCCAAGTGGATAAACCGGAAACATATTTTCTTCCATCCATTCGTTCGATTTTACAGGAGTCATTTTCCAGCCTGAGTTGCAGTTCGAAACAATTTCGATAAACGAAACACCTTTTTTGTTTTTAATATTTTCAAAGGCTTTTTTTACCGCTTTTTTTGTTTTTCTTACAGCCGAAGGAGTATGTACCGATTGGCGTGTAACAAATTGAACACCATCTAATTGAGCTACCATTTCGGTAATTTTGATAGGAAAGCCCATGTTGTGCAAATCTCTGCCGTGTGGCGAGGTTGATGTTTTCATGCCCACTAATGTAGTTGGAGCCATCTGTCCTCCGGTCATTCCGTAAATTCCGTTGTTGATGAAGAAAATAACGATATTTTCGGCACGGCTACATGCGTGAATGGTTTCGGCAGTTCCAATGGCTGCTAAGTCGCCATCGCCTTGATACGTGAACACATATTTTTCGGGAAAAACGCGTGAAATACCTGTTGCCACAGCCGGAGCGCGTCCGTGAGCTGCTTGTTGCATATCCACGTCCATGAAGTCGTAAGCCAAAACTGAACAGCCAACCGGTGCAACACCGATAGTTTGTTCGTTGATGCCCATTTCTTCTATCACTTCCATAATAATACGGTGCGCTACTCCGTGTCCGCAGCCCGGGCAATAGGAAAACGTTTTGTCTGTAAGAAGTTTGGTTTTTGAGAAAACCTTATTTTCTTCTTTTATAATATCTTCGATTGTTATCATTTTTCGATTTTTTTTTAAGCCAATTTTAAAATTTTGTTTGCTTGAGAAAGATTATTCTTTTTCTTTTTTAGCCAATTTTTTCGCTTTTTTTTCGGCTTTTTTCTTTGCCTTTTTTTCAGCTTTCTTTTGGGCTTTTTTCTCAACCTTTGCAATTAATTCTTCCATAGCTTCTAAAATTTCATCGGGCATTGGAATCATTCCGCCGTAGCGTCCATAATGCTCCACAGGGCGTTTTCCATTTACAGCAAGTCTCACATCTTCAACCATTTGTCCGGCACTCATTTCTACCGACAAGAAGGCTTTTGCTTTTTTAGCAGCTTTTTTGATAGGGTTTGTTGGATACGGAAAAAGTGTAATAGGGCGAATCATACCTAATTTTAAGCCTTTTGCTCTACCGAGTTGAATTGCTTTTTGGCACAAGCGCGAGCTAGTTCCATATGCAACAAACACATATTCAGCATCTTCGCAATGGAATTTTTCGTAGCGCAATTCATGCTCTTCTATTTCTTTGTATTTGGCTTGCAAATGGTGGTTGTGCTGCTCTTGTGGTTCGGGTTGAAGATTCAACGACGTGATAATGTTATGCTTACGGCTTTCAGGTTTTCCGTGAGTAGCCCAAGAACCTGTTCGTTTGATAACTTCTTCGTCGCTAAGGCGTGGAATATAGTCAGTTAGTTCTACTTTTTCCATCATTTGCCCTATGGCACCATCGCTGAGAATTAATACTGGATTGCGGTATTTGAAGGCTAATTCAAAACCTAACGAAACAAAATCGTATTGTTCTTGCACCGAGTTGGGAGCTAAAACTATGAGCTTGTAGTCGCCATGTCCACCGCCTTTAACCGACTGAAAATAATCGGATTGCGAAGGTTGGATTGTTCCCAAACCGGGACCTCCACGCACAACGTTTACAATCAAAGCAGGTAATTCGGCTCCCGCAATATACGAAATTCCTTCTTGTTTTAAACTTATTCCGGGGCTTGACGACGAGGTCATTGCTTTTTTACCACATGCCGATGAGCCATATACCATATTTATAGCTGCTATTTCACTTTCAGCCTGAAGCACCACCATTCCTGTGATTGGTTCAGGGTTTTCAAGTGTTAGATACTCTAAAATCTCCGATTGTGGAGTAATAGGGTATCCGAAATAGGCATCGCAACCACAACGTATTGCTGCTTCTGCAATTGCCTCATTTCCTTTCATTAATCGTAATTCTCCCATTACTTTTAGTATTTAAAAGATTTCATTTTTTGTCGCTAATTTTATTTTTTTTGCTTCTTATTTTTAGGCGTAAACCTAATCGTTGGGTTTGCAAAAAAACAGCGAACAAAGAATCGTTGGACTTTAAAAAAAAAATTGTAAAATAGTTTAATGCTAGCCTACCTTCATGCGATACACAGTGATAACTACATCGGGGCAAACCAACGAACAACTCATACAACCAGTACAAGCTTCGGGGTTTTCCATAAACGAATAGGTATAACCCTTTCCGTTTACTTCTTTAGACATATTTAAAACATTTGTAGGACAAGCATTTACGCAGATTACGCAACCTTTGCATCTTTCTACATCAACTACTACAGCACCTCTTATTTTTGCCATAATTGTTCTCTTTTTTGTGGTAAATAAATAGTTTTAACTATTCGTTACCGGTTTATTTATTTGAAAAATAATTCTAATTTTAGTTAAATTGTTAAATTGTTAAATTGTTAAATTGTTAAATTGTTATTTTTATAGAAATTAGAAAATATCAAAATTTATTCAATTTCATTCAATTTCATTCAATTTCATTCAATTTCATTCAATTTCATTAAGTTTAACGAACGACTTATTTTTTTAGTTAGTAAAAAAAATAACGTTTTTTATTTTAAGTGATAGAATAACAATTTAGCAATTTAACAATTTAACCATTTATTTGGTCTTCATTAAATTGTTTCAAACGTGCTTCTAAAGTTGCAAATTGTGTTGAATTGGTTTGCGAAACACAGGCTCTAATTCCTTCAATGCGTTCACTATTGGTGATATTCAATGAGATAGCACTAATTCCGTAATAAAGCATTTTTTCCAGAAGTTCCACGCCACTCATGCCCGGATAGGAATAAGTGAAATAGAAACCATCAGCTATTGGGTTTTCTAAATCCTTGTCATACACAATTTTGAAGCCGTTATCGGTAAAAAGTTTTTTCATTACTTTGGCTCTTTCGCCATATTCGCGCACGGGCTCAAGGAAATTGAACGTTCCATCGTTGGCAGCTTTTAGCATTGCAGCCAAACCCTTTTGTGCTGAGTGAGTTACACCCGATGAAAGCGCGTACAAAGCTCCATAAATCATCGAATAACCAAAGCCATCGGTCGAATAAAAACGTTTCAAATCGGGATACCGGCGGTTGAAAAGTTTGTCGGAAATAAGCATCATGCCAATGCGCTGACCTGCATTGCTAAAGGATTTGGAACTCGAAATAAGTAAAATATAATTGTCGGTATATTTTGCTATTGTGGGCTGAAAAGGAGCTACCCCAGGTTGTGAATAATCTTGCCTGAAATCCATTCCGAAATATGCCAAATCTTCGAGTACAATTACATCGTATTTGTCTGATAATTCGGCAATTATCATCAATTCTTCTTCCGTAAAAGCTATCCACGATGGGTTGTTGGGGTTTGAGTACAAAACTGTGGAAACTTTTCCGGTTTGGAAAAATTCTTCGAGCTTTGCTCTTAGTTTTTGTCCTCTGTAATTGTAAACATCGAAACTATAATAATTGTGCCCAAGCACTTTGCATTGCTGCTTTTGCACCGGAAAGCCTGGATCGATAAAAAGCGTGCCTTCTTTGTTTTTGTCGCTTCGGTTTGCTACCATAAAGCAAGCCATAGAGCCTTGCATGGCACCTACTGTGGGCAAACAATATTCGCTACTTACATCAATATCGAGAAATAACTTGGCAAATCGCGAAATTTCAATTTTAAGTTGTGCATCGCCTTCCATCATCGGGTATTTTGACGAAACACCTTGCCTTAAAGCCTCTATCTCAGCATCAATAGCTATTTGTGGTGGTTGCAAACCCGGCACACCCATTTCCATTCGTATAAACTTTTCGCCTGTGCGAGCTTCTATTTTATTAACCAATCTCACTAATTCTCTGATAGTTGCATTTCCAACTACCGGCAAGCCACTTTTTTCAATTTCTTCTTTTACAATTTCATAGTTTATTGGAGTCTTCATAATTTTGGATTTTTTCTGAAACGCTAGTTTGTTTTTTTTGTATAAAGAAAATTACACAATACACGCAAACTAAATTTCTTTAAAAAAAAATTGAATTTAATACTTTATTTAGTGCTTTTTGAATAAAAAAGGCAACAAAAACCTGCTTTGTTGCCTTTTTTTTGCACAATAATTCTATCAATAGTAAGTAGATTGAATATGCCGACACTAAATATCATTTTTTTGTTTATAATTGTAAGTTTGATAAAATTTATAACTGCTTTTTGCTACCAATAATAAATTTGGAGCTGCTTTGGGTTTTGTCTTTTTATCTAGTGTTTGAAAGAAAACGCATCTTTTTCGTTATTTTGAAATTTTAAAATCCTCATTTACAAAGGTAAACTGCGGTTTTAAAATTTCAAAATGCCTCAAATCTGCTGTTTTCTTTCAAACACTATCTATAAAAGAAAAAATCCTCTTTTTTTCGTTTGTAAGTTCGGTACAAAGTTTAAAAAGTTTTTTTAATTATACTAATTATTTGAATATCTAAATGATTTAATCATTTTATGTAGTTGATAAATAATAGATTATAAAAACATTTTTTAAAACATATACCTAAAAAAGGCTATTTTTTAACACTTTTTTAACGTTTCAGACTGGTTTTTTATATGGAAAATTTTACTTTCGTCGCGAATTTTTATTTTTTATGCTTTCTAAAATTAGTGTTTGTTTATAAAGTCAAAATAACTAGTGGTGGCATGAATGTCGTAACTAATGGTTAAAATGGATTCTATGAATAGACTCTAATTTGCTGATTAAAAGATAAATAACTGTAATTGGTTTAAATTATTTAGGTTTGTTTATAAACTAAAAATAACTAGCACCGTCCTTTAGGGCGGTGTAAAAAGACAGTTGAAGATTTGGGCTTTAGCCCTTACTCTAAACGTTTGGGCTAAAGCCAAAATACACATTTGTTTATTTACTACGGCATAAATGCCGTAGCTAGTTATAAAGGTTAGCTTTGAGAGATTATTTTATGTTGATTACTATAAACTAAATTCAAACAATTACTTAGATTTTTTAAAATTATCAAAAGTCGTTTATTCTTGTTTCATTACTTATTATTTTTTGTTACACAAAGTTTTTCTTTTTTTTTCTATATTTTGGAGAATTTATTTCTAAAATTTATTGTAAATCAATTGATTATCACTTCGTTCATTGTTTGATGTAGTAGTTTAAAAAACAAAAGAGTAAACGTATTTCTTTTTTATTTAAAGTAACGCAAAAAATAACTATGTTTGTAAA
>JAIFNL010000114.1 GCA_020047755.1 Bacteroidota bacterium | reverse complement strand
TTGCGAGTATCGTAACCCCCAAAATAATCGTGCGCAATTCTGTTCTTCAATTCCTCTTCTCTACTGTTTATGTCGTATGCCATTGTGTTGTTACTATCAATTTTGTGCATTTTTTCATTGCAAAGATACAAAATAATATTAAATGTAACTATTAATTGTTCAATTATTGATACAGGTGGCTCCAAGCCACTTGTATCAATATAGCTAACAGTATGAGTACACCTTGCTGAAAGCCCAACTTTTCCAAAGTTCAAATTTTGGAAAAGTTGCACGTGATGCAACAAGCGGCATCAATAAGTAAATATTAATAGGCATCAAAATTGGATTCGATATAAAAACATTGGATAAAATCCAGTTTGGTAATCGTAGTTTATTTCTTGAGTGCGAGGGTTGAAGGATTGAGAGTAAATGTTTTTGTAGTTGGTGAGGTTTTGTAAGTCAATAGCCCATTCTTGACTGAATTTCTTGCCATTCATCTTAAAACCAATGCGCAAATCGGTTCTAAAGTAATTATCCCATTTGTTTTCAAAAGCATTGCTCCAATTGTATTGTGTGTAGTTTTCGGCTATCGAGGCGTTTATATCTATGGGTATGTACCTTTTACCACCTGCGTAAACCACTCGCAAATCGGCGGTGAGCGTATTGTGTTTGCCTATTTTAAATTCGTATCCTCCCAGTAGGTTGCTTACAAAATTGCCATTAAATGCAGTATTTCGTTCTACTTGGCTATATCCTTTGTATTTCGATTCAAAAACAGACAGGGTAGCTAAAAAATAATATCCTTTGTTAATGAATTTTTCGAGGGTAAACTCAAAACCATAATTTGTTCCTGTTCCTTCGTTTTCTAGGTTATCTACTATCGATCCACCAAAGCTGTCGCCAGTGTTAATCATCGAAAAATCAGGGTATTCAGAACTTACAGGGATATTGTAGAGGTTTTGGTAATAAATTTCGGATTTGATTCTAAAATCGGTAGAAATCATAGCATCGTAAGCCAACACAAATTGTTGCGATTTGGAAAGTTTCAAATTCTTGTTGGTAAAAAGGTAGCTTCCATCGTTTTGGCGTGTTTGTACAAAATAATACATACGTGGCTGGCTTTGCGAATGAATGCCGTAGCCCATACTAAGGCTTTGTTTATCGTTTATTTTGTACGAAAAACCCAAACGAGGTTCAACGGAAATTTCGTTGTTTATATCAATGTATTGCGAATACACACCGGTATTGAAGGTTGTTTTGTTGTTCAATTTGTGTTGCCATTGGGTATAAGCTCTTAGCATAAATAAATTTCCAATAATATCGTAGTTTCGTTTAAACCCATTGATGTCGGCATCTAATACACTGTCGATGTAATTAACATTGTATAGGTCGAAATAAATACCCATTTCGGTATTATTGCGGGAGTTGTGTTTGGTTTTTAAATGGGAAGAAACCGAATATTTTACTTCCCCAGCATTTGCATTGTAGAATGTGTAGTTTGAATTGGGAATAATTTCATTCAAATTATTGAACTTTAGTGAGTCGATGTGTGTTGTGCTTCGTACACCTAAAACTGAGAGTAAGGTTTCGAGTCGTACTTTTTCATTGAAAAAGAACAAGTGCGACAGCCCAATCATTCCCATGTCAGAGCCAAAATCTAAATCTACTCCTGCATAATCGTAATTGGAATCGGCATTATCATCGCCAGAGGCTTTCTTGCTATCGTAAAGTTCTATGTAGCTAAGCCCTCCCATTCCAATAAGCTCTAGTTTACCAAATTTAACCCCGGGAATGTTTATTTTGAAACTAATATCTTGGTATTGAGGAATGGCGGCACCTGTACCGAAATCAAATCCCATTTTGCTCATCACATCGAGGGTCGAATATCGGTAATTGACCAAATAGGAAGCTTTGGAGTTTTTCGAGAAGGGACCTTCAGCACCAAACTCAAAGCCATTGAAGCCTATTTGCCCTACATATTCTCGCTTTTGGTTGTTGCCTTGTCGCATCTTCAAATCGAAAACTCCTGATGTAGCGTTGCCATACTCGGCAGGAAATGCACTGGTAAAGAAATCGGAATTGGTCAATAGGTTATTGTTGAGCATACTTACCGGACCGCCTGTGGTACCCAAAGCTCCAAAATGGTTTGGGTTTGGAATTTCAAAACCATCTAAACGCCAGAGCAAGCCTGCAGGGGAATTGCCTCTGATGATAATGTCGTTGCGGCTATCATTGGTCATCGCTACTCCAGCATAGTTTGCCACCATACGCGAGGGGTCGCCCAAACTGCCTGCATATCTTTCGGTTTCTTCAATAGAAAAAGAGCGTGCGCTTACAGTTGCCATTTCATTAAGGGCTTTTTGTTTGGGTTTGCGTGCACTTACAATAATTTCTTCGGTTTCTATTGCTTTTTCTTCCACCTCTACGCTCAAAACCAACTCTTTTCCTGCCACCAAACTTAAATTGTTGAGCACAACACTGTGGTAGCCAATGTACGAAATTTGAATAGAATGCCTACCCAGCGGCACATTTTCGATACTAAATTTACCTTCTACATCGGTCATGCAAGCAAACTCAGTTCCGGTATTAAGCAACAATACCGTGGCACCCACCAAAGGCATACCCGATTCTTTGTCGGTAACTACTCCTCTTATTGTTTGAGTATAATCATTGTTTTGTGCAAAAATGAAGTTTGCAAAAAATAATACAATTAAAAAAAACAAATACTTTTTTCTCATCATTTCAAAGTTTTATGCACTAAGTGCTGGTTAATAATCCAATAGCAAGCAAAATTGTAACAAAATAAATAATCTCGTGCCTTTGTGCTGCGAAGCCGTAGTTCTAGTAGAAGCTTATATTTTAATGCAATACGAATGATTAAAAAAGGGCATAACAAACAGCCTGTAATTAAAGTACAAAAATACAAGCTCATACAATAGAAACACTTAACCTAAGTTAAGAAAAGGTTATTGTTTTGAAATTCTTTTTCTAATACGACTTAGCGAGGGGGCTTGAATGCCTAAATAAGAGGAAATATTGGCAAGAGAAACACGTTGGAAAATATCAGGGTGCTTTTTAAGTAAATTACGATAACGTTCTTCGGCATTGAGAAATAGAAAATTTTGCATACGCAACGAGCCTTCGATGTAAACCGTTTCTGCAATTATTCTTCCAAAACGTTCCAATGTATGCGATTGCGAATATAATTCAAGTATTTTGCTACGCTTGGGTAAATGAATAACCGTTGAGTTTTCCATAGCCTGAATATTCATTGAGCTAGGCACGGAACTTATAAAGCTATTATAATCAACCACAAAATTATTGTTGAAGAAAAAATGGAAATTAACTTCCTCTCCTTTTTTATTAATATAGTACCATTTGAAACTGCCTTTGATAATAAAGCCTATTTGTTCTTCGGTTTGTCCGGCTGTTAGATAATAGTCATTTTTTGGATATTCTTTTATTTTTAGCAAAGGCTCTATCAATAACCAATCGTCTTCGGTTATGGGCGAGATTGAATTGAATGCATGCTTTAAGATACTATACATAACAAATCGATTGTCTATTTTTACTTGCAAATAAAAAAGATAACGTATAAAAAAAAATGGATAGTTCTATTTTCCATACAGAATGAACCGCGCCAATACCGAAACACTAGGCGCGGAAGTAAGATTACTCTATTGTATTCTCATTATCATTTGCTTAAATATACTATCAAATTTTACCAAAATATTTCAAAATCCATTTATCGGACAAATAATATAAAATAGTTCCAATTACCATTCCTATTAAATACCCATTGGGCAATCCATTTGCACAAATCCCAACAATTACAGCAATAAAAAACATTTTTTTGTCGGTAATTATATCTTTTATTAACAAAATCAATGCAATTCCTTCAAACAAAAGTATCACTCCCAAAATTGGTTTTGGAAATATCTGCAATGTTTCCACAGCATTTCCACTAAAAAACAAACCTAAAAGCAAATAGAACAAACCATAAATAAAAGTAGAACCACCAGTTCGTCCGCCAAAAGTATAATGCCCTGCAATTCCTCCCGACCCATGGCAAACAGGTAAACCGCCAAAAAACGAACTTATTATATTCATTGCAGAGTAAGTAAAACCAATTCCTTTAGCCGTTATCTTTTTTTCAGGAAAATAATCTTGAGCTAATTGTTTTGTTGCAAAAATTGAATTACCCAACGAAAGTGGTATTTGAGGAAGTGCCAAGATAATTAAACCTGAAACAATACTGTCGTATTTTAATTCGGGAATTGTAATGTGCGGCAAACTAATGTTTATTGTTGCTATAATATTGAATTTAAAAGCAATAATATAAATAAACCCTAATAATAAAATAAAAATTGCAGGCGGATATTTTTTATTTCCTATAAGTATAAGTCCGATTACAAATCCGATTGATGCGAAAATATAACCAATGTAACTATCCGAAGGAATATATTCTTTTATGGCTAACAAACTAAGTTGCAAGCCTAATCCAAATTGAATACCTCGAATAACCGTTTTCGGAATAATTTTATTAAGCCAATTTATTAAACCGGTAATTGTTAAAAACAACATAATTATTCCGATAGCAAAACCACCACCAAAAATCACATCGCTCGAAATTTTCTGCGAAATAACAAGCAATGCTACCGCTTTAAGCGGCTGCACAGGCATAGGTATTCCGTAAACAATTGAAGTTAGGATTTGCAAAAATCCGTAAACAATTAAAACGTTTGACATCTGAAGGTTTGTAACCAACAGCATTCCTATTATTAGCGGTAAATCCGTTCCAATATCGCCAAAAGCACCAGAAAATTCGTTCCTGTTTAATTTTATCCGTTCTTTAAAGAAATTCATTTTTGTTTTCTAACTAGCTGATAACGTAACTTGATAGCAGCCGCAATTACAATGAAATAAAATTACACAATGATTATTAATTCCTGTTTATAGTACACAAAAGAAAACTAAAAATTTAAGGTATTTTGAAGTTTCAAAATACCTTAAATCTGTAGCTTTCTTTCAAACACTATATATTACGTTATCAGCCCTTTATCACTACGAAATAGAATCGAACTTAGTGTAAGGTACCAACACATCTGGAATTTTGATACTGCCATCGGGCATTTGGTAACCTTCTAATATCGAAGCCACTATACGTGGCAATGCCAAAGCACTACCATTGAGCGTGTGCGCCAAAACGGTTTTCTTTTCGCCCTTTTCTTTGTAGCGAAGTTTCAAACGGTTGGCTTGGTAAGCCTCAAAATTAGATACAGAACTAACTTCCAACCATTTATCTTGACCTGCTGCATAAACCTCAAAATCGTAAGTAAGTGCCGATGTAAAACTCATATCGCCACCGCAAAGCTTAACAATTCGGTACTCCAAGCCTAGTTTTTGCACAAGGCTTTCTACGTGAGCCACCATCTTCTCTAACGTTTCATACGACTTTTCAGGGTGTTCAATCTGCACTATTTCCACCTTGTCGAACTGGTGCAAACGATTCAAACCTCTCACATCTTTGCCATACGAACCCGCTTCGCGCCTAAAACAAGGGGTGTAAGCCGTATTTTTGATTGGAAAATCTTCCGCTTTCAAAATCACATCGCGGTAAATATTAGTAACAGGCACTTCGGCAGTTGGAATCAAATACAAATTGTCAATGCCTACATGGTACATTTGCCCTTCTTTATCAGGTAATTGACCTGTGCCAAAGCCAGAGGCTTCGTTCACTACAATAGGCGGCTGCACTTCCAAGTAGCCGGCAGCTTCGGCTTCGTCTAAAAAGAACGAAATCAAAGCACGCTGCAACTTTGCGCCCTTGCCTTTGTACACCGGAAAACCTGCGCCTGTCAATTTGTTGCCTAGTTCAAAGTCAATCAAATCATACTTTTCGGTAACTTCCCAATGTGGCACTTTGCCTTCTTTGCTAAATTTACCTTCGTTGCCTTTGCGCACAATCAAGTTGTCGGCAGCCGAATGTCCTTTGGGCACACTAGCGTGGGGAATGTTTGGGATTTGCACTATCAAAGTATGCAATTCGTTGTTCACATCATCGAGTAGTTTCGACAACTCTTTGCTTTTCTCCTTGTATTCGTTGGTTTGTTGCTTTGCGGCATTTGCTTGCTCTGTTTTTCCACTTTTAATCAAAGCACCAATTTCCTTAGCTAAATTATTGGCTGCAGCCGAAATATCATCAAGTTCTTTTTGAACAGCACGACGTTTATCATCAGCCTCTATAATTTTGATTGAAATCTCTTGAGCATCAAAGTTTTTAACCTTCAAGGCTTCAATCATTTCCTTCGTATTTTCGCGAATGTATTGAATTGTTAGCATCTGCTTATAATTATGGTTTAAGTTGAATCGATTTTTAATTGAAATAAAATAAAAAAACTCTTAATAATCCGCATGCTTGCAGAAAATTAAGAGTTTTTGTTCAAAAAGATGTTTTTCTTTTTTTTAAAAACTATCGAAGAAAAACATAAAATAAGCTATAAATACAAATACACAATGTTTTGTACTTCAACTATTTTACACTTAAATTTAAAGAAGTTTCTTTAAATTATCAACCTTTAATTTGCTGCTTCAGTTGGAACCACTGAAACATACGAACGGTTCAATCTTTTCTTTGTAAATACAACAGTACCATCAACCAATGCGTACAAAGTGTGGTCTTTACCCATTCCAACGTTTACGTCGGGATAGTGAGCTGTACCGCGTTGTCTTACTAAAATGTTACCTGCTTTTGCAGCTTGGCCTCCAAATATTTTTACGCCTAATCGTTTACTATGCGACTCTCTACCGTTTTTAGAACTACCGGCTCCTTTTTTATGTGCCATTTCTTTTAATTTTTTTTTTAACAGCTATCAGCAATTATCTATCTATTTGCCGAAAAACTAATTTGTTACTAAACAATAAATACTTAACTTTGATTAAAAGCACAAGTATTTCATTTTTTCTTTTTCTACAAGAAACTTTTTCCCGTAAAAAAGGTTTTAAATTGCAATGTTTTCGATTTGTATTTCAGAAAACTGCTGACGGTGTCCGTTTTTCTTTTTGTAACCTTTTCTTCTTTTTTTCTTGAAAATAAGAACTTTATCACCTTTTACAAGCTGTTGTAATACTTTTGCGCTTACTTTTGCATTGTTTACTAAAGGGCTTCCCACAGTTACAGAGCTTCCGTTATCAACTAATAGAACTTTATCAAATTCTACTGCTTCGCCTTCTGCTTGTGGAAGGTGGTGAACAAATAATTTTTGGTCTTTTTCAACTTTGAATTGCTGACCTGCTATTTCTACTATTGCGTACATATATAATTGATTTTAAATTTATAAGGTGAGATGTTGTACTTCAATTTTTGAATTAAACAATCTACTTGTTTGCTACCTTTATAAAAGTTTTACAAGCCGCAAAAGTATAAATTCTTTTTTTTCTTGCAAAGTTTTTATTTGTTATTTTTCTATAAAAATTTATTTTATTTTAATGAAAACACAAAACAATAAATAACGTGCTAATTATCAATAAAATAAAACTCTCATTATTTTTTCTGTTTCGATTTGGTTTTATAAATGTTTTTAGTTTTAAAAAGTATAAGTAATACCTGTTAATTTCTCCGAAACTATCCAAAGTTCTTGTGCTAGGTTGATATTATAAGATTTATTGCTCGATTTCAACAATTTGGGAAAACCTCTAAAACCAACTACTCCAGGAGGTCCAAAATATTCAGCTCCAACTAAATGTGGCTCGGTTGCAGCTCGCAACAAGGGCAAAGTGCCCATCGACACCTTTTGACCTATAAACGAGCTCATTTTGCTCACTATTCCATTTGACCTAAATAAATTAGTGGCGGTTACGCCCGGGTGCGAAGCCGTGGCTATTGCATTAATTTTGTGGGCTTTGAATAACCTATCGAGCTGATAAGTAAACAAAAGATTTGCCAACTTACTTTGCGAGTAAGCTTTCATTTCGTTGTATGATTTTTCCCAATTCAAATCGGGAAAATTAATTTCGCCATTGAATTTATGAGCTATGCTACTTTGAGTTACAACTCGTGCACCCTGAGTCTTCTTTATTAAATCGAGTAGTAAGCCAGTAAGTGCAAAATGCCCCAAATGATTAGTACCAAACTGAATTTCAAAGCCTTGCTTAGTTACTTCGCGTTTGGGAGGAAACATAATTCCAGCATTATTCAAAAGTATATCCAAGCGCGAAAAGCGAGCATGAAAGTCTTCCGAAAACTTAGCAATCGACTCTAAATCAGACAAATCTACTTGCATCAATTCAACTTGAGCCTTTGGATTTTGAGCTAAAACTTGCTTCATTGCTGCTTGTCCCTTTTCGAGATTGCGAACTGCCATAATAACGGTAGCTTCTTTTTGACTCAAAACAGATGCCGCTTCAAGCCCTAATCCGCTGTTTGCGCCCGTAATAAGAATTATTTTGCCCTTTTGGCTGGCTATTTCTGCCGATGTCCAATTGCTGTTGCTCATTGTTTTGTTTTTATTTTTGTAAAAAAATACGCTTAAATTAATTGTATTAAAGCACTTACTATATTTTTTGCGCCTTCGGCTATTTGCACAATGTTTGCATCGAGCATATAACAAGGCGTGGTTACAATTTTATTTTTCGGGTCTATAACAACCTCTCCGTGAGTGGTTTGCTTGTGAGTAGCTCCCATTTCTTCTACTGCTTTGGCAGTTTCGGCATCTTGCCCAATTGTAATTTCCACGTCTTCAAGCACTTTGGCAATTACCACTGGCGAAATGCACAAAGCTCCGATAGGCTTTTCTTCGGCGTGCATTTGCTTAATAATAGCAGCAAGCTTGGCATTTACGCTGCAATTAGCACCTTCAAAAGCAAAACTCGAAAGGTTTTTGGCTACCCCAAAACCGCCAGGCAAAATAAGTGCATGAAAGTCGCTAGTTTTAAAATGCTTTAAGTCTTTGATATTTCCGCGTGCAATGCGTGCCGATTCCACCAAAACGTTTCTAGTTTCGTGTATTTCAGCACCAGTAATATGATTTACAACATGATGCTGCGCAATATCGGGCGCAAAAATTTGATATTCAGCTCCTTGTTTGGCTATTTCGAACATTGTAAAAGTGGCTTCGTGAATTTCTGCTCCATCAAAAACACCACAGCCAGATAGAATTACTGCAATTTTTTTCATTTATTTTGTGTTTTAAAAGATTGTTTTATTTCTTGCTTTTGTATTGAAAAGAGTACTTTTAAACTCTTTTGCATCGAAACTCATACGCTTGTATTAATTCGCGAATTTAAGTTTTTTTTACAAAGTAATACAAAAAGTAATTCATTTTTTTATAAAAATAGAAATCTTTTTTACTTTTGCAATTCGTTCTTGTGTTTGAAAGAAAAGCACTCTATAAAACAAAAATAAAATAATAATGTATTTTATTTTTCAAAAAACTAAAGATAATTATTTAATAATAAAGTATTTCGCAAATTATAATCGTTGAATCTTTTTTGCGTTATTCTTTCAACTCTTTAAATAAAAATGGCAAAAAAGGAGAAATCAAAAAATCAAGTTCCCGAAAAGAAACAGAGTGTAAATAAAACAACTGTTTTAAATTCTAAAACACCTAAAAACTTTACGCCTTCAAAGTTTGAGTTGTTTATAAATAAATATTCATTTGTATCTTTGATTGGTTTAATTTTGTTAGCTGGTCTTTTTGCTTTCCGAGATTTTTTGTTCTTCAAATACGTTTATATTTTTAAAGACATTGGCAGCGATACGCTGAATACTTTCTTTCCACAGGCTTATTTAACCGAAGAATTGACTAAGAATGGTGCGCCATCAACTTGGAGTTTTCAGGTTGGTATGGGGCAGACTTTCTTTTCTGGAGTTCCAGTATTTGCCAATCCGTTTTATTATTTACGTTTATTAGTTGTTTGGGTGCAAGAATTGCTTTGGCACGAAAACCATTTTATTTACGGAAAGTTTATTCGCATCTTTCTTAAATATTTTATGGTAATTGGTTTGCTGTTTTATGTTTATTTGCGCAGCCTTTCCATTGATAAATATACTTCACTACTCGGTGGTTTTTTAGCCGCATTTATAGGGCATTCGGTTTTGGGAAGCAGTTGGGAGCAAGCACCCGTTGTACTTTCAACTATTTTTGTACTCTTTGCTACCGAGCAACTTTTTTCAAAAAAAAGATGGTATTTTTTTCCTATTGGAGTAATTCTCATTTCGGCAAATCCTTTCAGTTTGTACATTAATGCGCTTTTTGTAGTTATATATTTGGTTTTTAGGTTTTTCTATTTTGAAGATTCTAAAGTTAAAGAATATTTGCTAACTACTGCAAAAATGATACTTTTAGGAATTGTAGGGCTTGTTATGAACCTGACCAATATAGTAATCAGCTATTTGGATATTTTCGATTCGCCTAGAGTTGGTGGCACGGTTGGCTTTTATTCTAAACTTTCGGATAAATCTATTTTTAGTACCCAAGGCGAAACTTATGGCGAGCAAGTAGGGCATCACTTAACTGCTATGTACCGCTTCTTTTCAAACGACATTTTGGGTACAGGCACTGATTTTAAAGGGTGGTATAATTACTTGGAAGCTCCTATATTTTATGCCGGATTAATTACTCTGCTGCTAGTTCCGCAATTGTTTCAATTTATTAACAAACGACAAAAATTAACCGTTGCGTTATATCTTTCTTTTTGGGCTATTCTTATTATTTTTCCATTTTTTCGATACGCCTTCAATGCTTTTGCAGGCGACTATTATCGTGTAGGATTGGATACTTTTGTGCCTGTTTCGTTGCTTTTGCTTGCCATTTTTGCCTTCAATTTTATCTACAAACAAATAAAGCTAAATATTCCTGTACTTTTTGCTACTTTGGGTGTTTTGCTTTTAGCTCTTTACTTTCCGTATTTTGGCAGTAAAAATTTGCCGGTTGTGGAATCGTTGCGCAATTTAATTGCCTTATTTCTAATTTTATACTCATTTGTTTTTGTAGGTTTGAAATACAAAGAATATCGAAGTTTTTCACTTATTGCTATTCTTGTTTTGGTATTTGTAGAAATCACTGTTTTTTCGTATTACACTGTTAATAAAAGAGATGCTTATCTTGCAGAGGATTTCACAAAAAACGGTGGCGGATATTACGACAATACGGTAGATGCTGTTAAATTTATAAAAAAAACAGATAAATCATTCTTTCGCTTAGAAAAAGATTACAGTTCGGGAACTGCTATGCACGGTAGCCTCAACGATGCCATGGTGCAGGGATATTATGGAACCACAAGCTATTCGTCGTTCAATCAGGGGCGTTACATTCATTTTTTGCAACGCGCCGATGTTATTTCAGATACCAGCGAAACACAAACGCGCTGGTCGCCAGGATTGAGAGGGCAACCCTTGTTAAGTACTTGGGGAAATGTAAAATATTATTTGAGCAAAAACGACAACTCTCCTTTTTTGCAATTGGGCTACAAAGTGATACAAAAAGTAGGAAGTGTTAATGTCCTCAAAAACAGCTATTACCTTCCTATGGGCTACACTTATACACACTATATGCCTGCCGATGATTTCGATAAACTTTCTCGTTTTCAAAAAGATATGGCTTTATTGAATTATGCCATAATAGAAAATACTACCGATATTGACAATTTTATTCCTCAATATGCTGCTAGTGATAGTATCAGTAGCATTACCGAAAACAAATTTGGTATGAGTTTTTTCAATTTTAGCAAAAATGATTTCGATACCACCAAAACAGACCTCGAAAAAAGCATATATGCCCAATACCGAAATAATTTAATAGCTGATACATTGGCAATTACTTCGCATGGCGATGATTTTATCAATGGAACTATTTCATTAAAACAAGCCAAAGTTCTCTTCTTAACCATTCCGTACAGCAAAGGCTGGCATGCAACCATAAATGGGAAAGAGCATCAAATAATTGATTGCAATATGGGGTTTAGTGGCTTAAAATTAGAGCCAGGTAATTACACTATCGAATTAAAATTCACCCCTTTGTACCTCGATCAAACCCTTTGGATAACTTACACAAGCAACGTTCTTTATATTTTGGTTGTGCTTTTTGTTTTGTTTCGCAACCGACAAAAAAATAAAGTCTGAATTGCTATAAGTAAAAGATTGAAATTGATTTATATTTATAGTTCGCATAAATCTTTTTTTGTGTGTTCTTCTTTGTGTACTTTGTGGTTAAACAGATAATTAGAACCACAAAGAACACAAAGAAGAACACAAAGCTAAAGTATAAACTAACTAAAGAGACTTACTTATTCATTGTTAAATTTTGTTAAGTCAAATAAAGTAATTATTTTTCGGAATTATAAATATACTCAAAATCGCATATATTTAATTACTCAATTAGTAATAATTCAATTCAATAGTATAATTTAATACCAATGGTGCTTTTTTACCATTGTGTGTGTTTCTTAATAACTTAATCCTTAATACTTTTACAAACCAAAAACTAATACGTAGAACAATGAAAAAGCAACTGATTTTTTTTCTTATTTTAATGTTATTTAAGTCCTCTTGGGCACAAGATTTTACAATCAATGGCATAGTAAAAAATCCAGAAGGCTTGCCTTTGCAAGGTGTATTGATAGAAGTGAAAGACAGTAAAGTCAATACATTATCAGGTGCTAATGGAGAATTTAGTTTAAGCCTTGCTTTGGAGGAAGCGGAACTTATTTTTAGCAAAAATGGCTTTGCCAATTTAGAGCTAAAGGCAAGTAATACTACTTATATTGAGGCTATTATGAATACTAGCAGTATCATCGATTTGGTCGATTTATCGTTTGAAGAACTTCTGGAAATTCAAATTGTAACTGCTGGAAAGAAAGAACAGAAAATTTCGGATATTCCGGCGAGTATAATATTGATAACTCGCAGAGATATTGAGCTTTATGGGTTTAAAGACTTAGAAGAAATTTTCAAAAATATTGCAGGATTGTATTACATGAACAATTATTCGTTTTTAGGACCTACTATTGGAGTACGTGGCTACATGACTCCAAATGCCTCTAACTTAATGGTTTTAATCAACGGAATGCCACAGCACGATGACTTGTTTAATTCCTTTTCTTTCCACATGTCGCCTATTCCGGTAGAAGCCATTGAGCGAATAGAAGTAGTGCGTGGTCCGATGTCGGTTATTTATGGAAGTAATGCTTTTTTTGGTGCAATCAATATTATTACAAGCGATTTAGATAACAAAAATACCTCATCTACTCTTGTTAGTTCTAACATAGGGAATGCTCAAAATGGTCGTTTGGCAATCAGTAGCAAAGGACGAGAAGGTGAATTTTCGTATAATCTAAGTGCTTTGGCGCAAAATACGGCAAGTATCGATTTTTCAATAAAAGACATGAGTACCTTATTTCCAACAAACTATGCGGCACTTGGTTTTACCAATCCAGACAAAACAACCGACGATTATTTTAATACCAACCAAAAGTATTTCGGTTTTTCTGGCAATTTCAATGAATTGTTCTTCAATCTGAATTATTCTTATAGCATTTACGGACATACTTTTACTGATATATTTTACCAACCTGCCAATATGAAACTATCATTTGCCTCGGCAGCAGTAGGTTATAACAAAGAGTTTAGTCATAAATTTTCGCTTCATACAAAGCTTAACTACAACAATTACTACTTGTATATGGCTGATAATTATTATACAAGTGCCGCTGAAGGTTATGGATTTGAATCGGACAATTACTCTTATGGCGAATATTTCTCAGAACGAGTAGATGCAGAAGTAAACCTGTTTTTTACGCCTTCCGATAAGGTAAACATTAGCTTAGGAACATCACTCGGAACAATCCTGCAATCGCTCGACAAAACCGATGCTCCTTACAATCCTGCTGCTTTTGGTTTAATTAACCGTTCGGGTGGATTGGTTGAAGGCGACAATGTTTATGTCTTTTCGGCTTATACTCAGTTAGATGTGAAACCTACAAAACGGATTCAATTAGTAGCCGGTGCGCGTGTGGACAGAATGAGTACCTTCGATTTGTTGTTGTACAGAGGAATGTACACTCCTAACAAACAGAAATTTATGGAAACTTTCGATTACAGTAACTTCTATTTCATTCCACGCTTGGCGGCTATTCTTGATATTTCCAAAAATCACATTCTCAAATTGATGTACGGAAAAGCCATTAAATTGCCCGACATCTGGTCTTTGCGCAACAATTTGGTTATTCCCGAAGGAAGCCCTTTGCAAAAGCAACTAGACGAAGAAAGTATAAATACCTTAGAACTAAATTACTTGGGAACTTTCTCTTCACAGTTTTCTCTTAATATGAGTTTGTTTTACAATACGCTCGATAATTTGGTTTCGCGAACTGTTCAGTTAGAGCCTCCTTATACTTCTTATTTTACCAATATGGACAAAATAAGCACAAAAGGTATTGAATTTACTATGAATGCCAAGCCTATTTCTAAATTGAGTAGCGAGTTGAGTGTTACTTATCAGAAATCGACCAACGAAGTAGATAATACCCTTGATGTGGACTTCTCGCCCAATTGGTTGGGATATTTTAAAGCTGCCTTTGAAGCCAATAGTAAATTTAGTGTGGCTTTAGTTGCTAATTATGTGAGCGAAATGTTTGCCCAATGGGACAAAAGCCCCAAAAGTATTTCTACCGGCGACCTAACACCCAAAGGACGAGTGGGCGCAAATTCACCTGCTTATTTTTTACTTGGCACTAACTTCCGCTTTCAGAATCTTATTTCAAAGAAAGAAAACGCTGGCTTGATTTTAGAATTTAAAGCAAACAATTTGCTTAATTCCGAAATTAGATACCCTTCTACTACCGTGAGCAAATGGGCTGACAAAGGAGTTATGGGTTATGGAAGAACATTCTTATTCTCAGTGGGATATAAATTTTAATCCAATGTAGCCAAAGCATTTTGTAGAGACGCGCCACGGCGCATCTCTGCATGATGTGGCGCGTTTCTACAAAATACGTGTGTATCAATTTTTGTTACAAAGATTTCGCACCTAGGGTACTAAAACAATAAAACGAAACTTTGGGAACATTCATTCTTAATTCGTTCTGTTTAAATTTACGATTGCAAAAATCATAACCGCAGCACTTACCCACTGCACAAGGGAAAGTGTGTTTTTGTTAATCCAATAATCAAACAGCACCGACGAGATGGGAAATAACAACTCTACCATAGTAGCCACCATAGCTTTAACATTGTTCAAACCAATGTAATACAAAAAAATAGCTCCACTTCCGGTAGTAAGCGAAATGACAACAAAGAATACCGCATTTTGATTGGTAACAAATTGAAATTGGTTTATTTGACCTAAAATCAATACCAAAAAGAACATCATAACAGAAGCAAACCCGTAGCGATAGAATGTAATAGTTTTGAAACTGTATTTGGCAAGTGCCTTTTTGCCAAAAACGGTAGAGCCACCAAAGCTTATTGCTGCCAACAGTGCATAAAGCGAAGCCAACACGCTGTTGGAATCGGCTTGCATATTGGGCAAATGAAAACCAAATGCCAAAGTATATCCCGCCAAAGTAGCCACAATAGCCCAAATGCCAAAGTTCTTAGTGAGTTTTTCCTTTAGCAAAATGGCTGCAAGCGAAATGGCAAAGATAGGTTGCAACTTCTGCAAAAGCACCACCACGCTGAGTTCTTGGAAATTGACCAGAAACAAGGCTTTCACTATGGCAATAGTGCCAATGCTACCACCAAGCAAAGCCACCAAAAGCAAAACAGATACATCTTTGAGGCTAAAAACCTTCAAATACGAGTATTGTTTGTACAAAAAAATGTTCATAAGCAGAAAAGGCAAGGCATGTAATATAAATACCACAAACTCGACAGGTAAATTATACAAACGTGGAGTTAATACCACGCCATCTAATCCCCACAAAATAGCTGCAATACCTATTGCAATGCTTCCTCTTATCAACGTATCATTTTTCATTCTTTTTATCACTGTTTTATAGTTTTGGAATGTGTGCTAAATAACTGTTCAATATTCATTTAAACCTGACAGATGGGCTGTAAAAAATTGCAATTTGATAGTATTTAAAATCACTTTATATCAATTTATTGCAAAAGTCTCAGCTCAAATTATTTTCGTTCTTTTTTACACCGTAGGTGTAGAATAGCGATAGAAACAAGTTCTCCCCTCACGCAGGTATCGCCCCAGCGGGGCGAGATACGTGGGGGAATTTCTTTTTCTATCGCTATTTGCCTTCTACGAAGGCTAAAAAAACGGTACGAAAACGAAAATAATTTTTGACAGCCCACCTTGAAGGGCTATAAACAAACAATTCAATGCCCTATCATTAAACAACTCTTTTTGAGTTATTTAACGATAAAACATTGAATTGATGAAATTCTATTTACGGCTTGAACGAAAACTACGCAAAATCGGTTCGACCGGCTTGTCCGGTCTGTCCGATGATTTACTAACAGCCTAACCGACAGACCGACAAGTCGGTCGAAC
>JAIFNL010000255.1 GCA_020047755.1 Bacteroidota bacterium | reverse complement strand
GCACTTTTTAGTATATTTACTTTGCGTGTTGTCATTTTTTAACATTAATGAGATTTGCATTTATCATACCTTCTTCCACCGAAGGGCGAGAAATAGTACCATTTAGATATTTTTCTATCATCAAACTAGCGATAGGAGCTGCCCAAGTAGAGCCAAATCCTCCATTTTCGATGTAAACAGCAATCGCAATTTTGGGATTGTGCTTTGGTGCAAATGCCACAAAAATAGAGTGGTCGGTGCCGTGCGGATTTTCGGCTGTTCCGGTTTTTCCGCAAATAGCTACGCCGTTTAGCCGTGCTCTTGTTGCTGTTCCTGAGGTAATTACCAGTTCCATTCCATCTACCACAGGTTCAAAATATTTTCTATCAACGGTAGTATAATGTTTTTCCAAATATTTAGGATCAATACTCTTTTTGCCTTCTATGCTTTTTATAATATGCGGAATTACATAATAACCTCTGTTTGCAATGGTTGCTGTTAAATTTGCCATGTGAATGGGTGTAACTCCAAGCTCGCCCTGCCCTATTGCCATAGAAATAATCCAAAGCGATTTCCATTTATCCTTGCCATAAATTTTGTCGTAATATTCGCTGGTAGGCACAAAACTACTGAGCTCCGAACTCAAATCAATTTCGAGCTTGCGACCAATCCCAAATGAAGCTAAATGTTTGCGCCAATTATTGTAAGCAACCGACACTTTGCCATATTTTTTATCGTCGAGAATTCGCTGAAATACATTGCAATAATACGAATTGCAAGAGCCTGAAATAGAATGTAAAAAGTCGATAGAACCTCCATGGTGGCACCCCACCGTAAAACTGCCCACATGGTAGCCCCCATTGCACGAAAAAGCACTATTTGTAGTAATTATTCCTTCTTGCAAACCAATCAATCCATTAATAAGCTTAAAGGTAGAACCAGGCGGATAGCGAGCCATTAATGCTCTATTAAACAAAGGCTTGAGTTTATCATCTTGTAGCATCATATAGTTTTTGGTACGCTCCTGCCCTACCAGCAAATTTGAGTTATACGAAGGTGAAGTAATCAAAGCCAAAATCTCGCCCGTTGATGGTTCTAATGCTACAATACTACCTATTTTGTTTTGCATCAATTTTTCGCCATACGACTGCAATTCAGCATCTAAGGTAGTTGTAATATTTGCGCCCACAATCGAAGCCGTATCAAAAGTTCCATCTTTATAGCTGCCTTTGATGCTGTTGTGCACATCTACTAAATAAATTTTTACGCCTTTTCTGCCACGAACTTCTTTTTCATAAGAACGTTCTATACCACTAATTCCAATATAATCGCCTGATTTATAATACTTATCGCTCTTTATTATTTTATCATTCACCTCGCCTACATAACCCAAAACGTGAGCTGCAATAGGTTCGGGATATTTGCGAAGTGTTCGCGTGCGCACCGCAAAACCCGGGAATTTATACAAAGTTTCCTGTAAAATAGCATACTTTTTCGATGAAATTTGTTTCACCACCACCGAAGGTTTGTAGGCTGAATATTGCTTTGCCTTTTGAACACCTTCTACCAATTTTTCCTTTGAAATATCAAGAATGCGGCAAAGCTCAAGGGTATCAAATGAACGCATAAAATTAGGAACAACCTCTAAATCGTAAGCTACTTCGTTGTAAACAAGCAATTTACCATGCCTATCCATTATCAAACCACGCCCTGGATATTCAGTTACATATCTAAATACATTATTGTCTGCCGAAACCTTGTAAGCTGTATCAACTACCTGAAGTAGAAATAGTTGAATAATAAAAGCAATAGCTATAAAAATAATAATGCCACCAATTACATATTGCCTACTTTCAAATTTATTTTTCACGCTATCTAAATTATAAACTACTGTTATATAGATTATTAAAAAAAATAATCAAGACTAAAAATTTTCATAAAGATACGTTTTTTTTGAATTACAAAACCATGTTACTATTTTATTTTTCAAAAAAAAATTGATTCAAAATAATAAAGAGTATATTCTAGTTTGCCATCGACAAATCAAAAAACTCATCTTCAATTCAATAATAGAACAATTAAAAACCTTGAAAAATAAAAAAAGCGCAAATTTTAATTTGCGCTTTTCTTAATCAGAGGTCTCAAGCGGAATCGAACCGCTGTGGGAGCTTTTGCAGAGCCCAGCCTAACCGCTCGGCCATGAGACCAATTTTATTTTCGGCTGCAAAGATACAAAAAAAACTAAAATCTATGCAAATAAAAAGTATAACTATTTTATTTTTTTTTGCTTTTTTTTTACAAACCTTTAATAATTAAGCGCTTATTTTATTTATTTTTTCAAAAAAAAACAAAATACTTCAAAAAAAAGAATTACGCCAAAGCAAGTGATTGGCTAAGCGTTACGCCAACGCTCTGAATAACACCACCCATTGGCGGATTTATCTTACGAACTTTTATACTTGCCTTTTGTATGCCTTGCAATTCCAAAAACAAACGATTCAAAATTCGCTGCGCAATATGTTCGAGCAAATACGATTTTTCGTGCATTTCGGCTTTCACAATGTTATAAGCCGTTTGATAATTTACAGCATCATCTAAATTATCTGATATTGAAGCTTTTTGAGTTTCAACTTCCATTTTCAAATCAACTAAAAAACGATTTCCTACAATGCGTTCTTCCTCAAAATGACCATGAAAAGCATAAAACTCCATGCCTTCTATTTCGATTATTCCCATTGTTAAATTATTTTATCAGCTCGTAACTTACTCAAAGCCACTTGCATTACTTGGTTGTGGTCAAAAGCAAGCTCTGGCAAATCGTTAATTGAAAACCATTTGACTTTGCCTGCGTCATCGGAAGCAGCAACTTGCGAATTTTCGACAGTAGTAAATCCAATGTAAAACACCGAAATAACTCTTGTGCGCGGGTCGCGACCTACCGTGCCTACAAGCTTAAACTCTTCGAGTTCTACATTTGTCAAGCCCGTTTCTTCTTCCAATTCTCGTTTGGCAGCATCGTGTATTTCTTCATCGATATCAACAAAACCACCCGGAAACGCCCAGCTTCCGGCAAAAGGTTCGTGCTTACGCTCAATAAGTAGCACTTTTGTGCTTTCCGCTTCGTGCAAAAAAACAATCGCATCGGCAGCAAAAGCAGGGCGAGGATATTGATATGTATAGCTCATTTTTTTACGATTAATGTTTTATATTTTACAACCAAAAAAAACAAAACAACTATAATTGATACGATGACTTAAAGTCATCGCATCAATAAATACTGGATAATTTAACCATTAAACTTTAAATTTCACGGCAGTGCCGTAAGCCAAAATTTCGGCTACGCCTTGCATTACTTCGGCAGTAATAAAGCGAACATTGATAATTGCATCTGCTCCCATATCCGTGGCGTGTTGCTCCATGCGCAAAAGTGCTTGCTCTCTGGCTTGTGCCATAAGTTTTGAATATTCGCTAATTTCGCCACCAATAATATTTTTTAATCCTGCCATAAAATCTCTACCTATATTTCTGGCTCTCACTGTATTACCGCGTGCAATACCTAAAGTTTGACCTATTTCTTTACCCGAAATAAAGTCTGTTGTTACAATTAGCATCTTTTTATTGTATTAAATTTCACAATTTGTATAAAATAAAAAAATGTAACGCATAATTAAAAATACGTTACATTTTAAATTAAAATTTCGGTTATTGGAAACCGTAAGTTTGTATTTTTCTATCTACTTTTTTCACCAAACCTTGAAGTACATTGCCAGGACCTATTTCGGTAAACGAACTTGCACCGCCCGAAATCATGTTTTCAACGATTTGAGTCCAACGAACAGAGGCAGTTAGCTGCTGTATCAATTTTTCTTTTATTTCGCTTGGCTCGGTAGTTGGCTTGGCATCAACGTTTTGATAAATAGGACAAACGGGATTGCTAAAATTTGTATTGTCTATTGCAGCTTTAAGCTCAGCGGCAGCAGGTTGCATCAATGGCGAGTGAAAAGCACCGCCTACAGGCAATTTCATTGCACGTTTGGCTCCGGCAGCTTGCAGTTTTTCAATAGCTTGGTCAATTCCGGCAATAGAACCCGAAATTACAATCTGCCCCGGGCTGTTGTAGTTAGCCGGAACCACTACTTGGTCTGTTATTTCGGCGCAAATAGCCTCAACCTGAGCATCTTCCATGCCCAAAATAGCTGCCATAGTAGAAGGTTCTACCTCGCATGCTTTTTGCATAGCCAAAGCTCGTTTTGATACTAATTGCAAGCCGTCTTCAAACGACAATGCGCCCGCAGCCACTAACGCCGAAAACTCGCCAAGTGAATGACCTGCAACCATTTCGGGTTGAAATTCGCTTCCCAACGTTTTAGTTAAAATAACGGAATGTAAAAAAATAGCGGGTTGCGTAACTTTTGTTTGTTTTAGCTCATCGGCTGTGCCCGAAAACATAATATCGGTTATTCTAAAACCCAAGATTTCGTTGGCTTTTTCAAACATTTGCTTGGCTTCTTCCGATTTTTCGTAAAGGTCTTTGCCCATACCTACAAACTGTGCCCCTTGTCCGGGAAATACATAAGCTTTCATCTAATTATTTTTTTTAGAGCCTTTGTTTTCAATAGGATAGAATCTTTTTTTTGTTATATCCAACTAAAAAAGAAAAAGAAACAAAGACTGTTTTTTTAGAATTTTCTTTTGTGCAATTTTGAATAAATTGTTCTCTTTAAAATTTTGTGCAAAAATAGTTTTTTTTCTTTTAAAGAAAAATTCATTCCAATTTTTCCAAAAATAAAAGACCTCTAAAAATTTTCAAAAGCATTGTAATCCTCTTTGTCATTAAGATTTAGGTTAATTCCCTGTGCTGAGTTTTTAGCTTTTGCTAACATTTTAGTGGGACTGGAAACCTTAACTTCGTTTGAAAAATGACGCTCGCTAACTTTGAAAAAATTAATAACTTCCTTTAACTGATAAGCTTGCGAGGAAAGTTCTTCTGATCTGGCTGCCAACTCTTCCGAAGCGGCTGCATTTTGCTGTATTACTTGATTTAACTGTTGAATTGCATTGTTAATTTGCTCTGCACCAGAATTTTGCTCGATGCTCGATGCCGCAATTTCTTGCACCAAGCGCGAGGTTTTAATCACTTCGGGAATAATTTCATTCATTACAGCCCCCGATTTTTCGGAAATGAGTACACCATCTTTCGATATTTCCTCTATTTCTGCGGCGGCAGTTCTACTTCTATCGGCAAGTTTACGAATTTCGTCGGCTACTACCGCAAATCCTTTTCCATACTGACCGGCTCTGGCAGCTTCTACGGCTGCATTTATCGAAAGAATATTGGTTTGATTGGCTATTTCGCTAATAATTCCTATCTTTTTTGCAATTTCTTTCATCGAATTGATGGCATCACTGTTGGCTTTTCCTGCTCCCTCTATGCTTTGCGATGTTTTAAGTGCAATGCGCTCCGTTTCGCGCGAGTTGTCGGTATTTTGTTGAATGTTAGCTACCATTTCTTCAATAGACGACGAAACTTCTTCGGCTGAAGCCGCCTGTTCGTTAGCTCCTTGCGAGATTTGCTGCGAAGTATTACTACTTTCGTTGCTGGCTTTTACTATATTTTCAGAACCCACAATAATAACCGAAACAATATTTTTCAATTTATCGACCATTTTTTTCAAACTACTACTAAGCTCTCCTATCTCATCTTTCGAATCTACATCTATCAAAATGGTCAAATCGCCTTTTGAAACCTCAAACAATACACTATTGAGCTTTGCAATGGATTTATTTATACCCCAAATGATAAAAAAAGAAATCAATATACCCAAAAATATACCCGTAGCTATTAAAAAGTAAGCGTTACTCTTAGAATCGGCATAAATTAAATCCGAATTATCTTTTATTTGCTTTGAAATTTCTAACTGAATGGCAGTTAATTCGCTAATTTTTTCAGTAAAAGGGTCAATTGAACTGTACAACTCATAACGAACCAAACTATCCAATTGTGCTTGAGTTTGAATTGTTTTAGGTTCACTCAAAATCTCAAGCAAATCGGTGAATATAATTTCAGCATTGCCCTTAAGCTTTGTGGCTTCTTTCAATAGCCTAAGCTCGTCGCCTGTTATTTTTGTAGCCTTGTAAGCATTCCAATTCAATTCTATTCCTTTTTCTGCTTTTTCTAGTTCGCGCACTGCTTTTCGCCACGACAAATTGCCATTTCTGGCTTTATGAGCAACATCAACAACCGAAACGGCATAGGCATCTGAAATACTTTTCAATTGTTCGAGCGGCAAAACCCTATCGCTATATAAAGTTTGCATACCTTCATTTACAGTTCGTAAATTTTGAATTCCCATTATTCCTACAAAAGCAATAATTCCAGATAAAACAACTGCTAAAATAATCAGTTTTGTTGAGATTTTAATATTTTTCATTTTCCACAAGTTTAGATTTTTAAAACAAAAATACGGTTAAATCAATTCGTTAAAGCAATTACATTTTTTTTACAAAAAAATCAATAGCGTAGCAATTTAATAAAAAAAAATGAATATCAGCATATATTTCTTAAAAAAAAAAATTAAAAACTCAAAAATAATTGTATAATTTTACTTTTTTAAGAATTTCAATAGTTAGCAAGTTAGGTTATTGAAGTTAAGAAATTAGATTGCTCAAAAAAGTTAAAATTTCGCTTTTTTTGCTTGGTTCAAACCAGTTTATACTCTCATCGCGCTTAAACCACGAAAGCTGTCTTTTTGCATAATGCCTTGAATTTCTTTTAATTAACTCTACTGCCTTTTCCAAAGAATATTCGCCCGATAAATAATCAAAAATTTCTTTATAACCCACTGTATTTAAAGAATTTAATGCTTTATGCTCATAAAACTGCTTTGCCTCAGCAAGCAAGCCTTCTTGCATCATTTTATCAACTCTCTGATTTATACGATTGTAAAGTATTTCTCTATCCATTTCCAAACCTATCTGCACGGTAGTAAAATTTCTAGGCTTGCGCTCATTTATACGAAACGAAGAATAAGGTTTTCCGGTTTGTAAGCTCACTTCCAAGCCTTTGAGTATGCGTTTAGGATTTTTCAAATCCACAATTTTGTAATATTCAGGGTCAAGCATTTTCAACTCCCTACGAAGGTACTCTATGCCAAATTCTCGATATTTTTCGAGTAAATCGGCACGCAATTCTTGGTCGATAGTAGGCAGATAATCAATGCCTTGCACTACCGCATCGATGTACATTCCCGAACCGCCCACCATAACCACAAAATCGCGCTCGGCATGGAGTTTCTCGAGCAATTCAATCACTTCTTCTTCAAAAAGACTAGCATTGTAGTAATCAAAAATAGATTTATTGCCAATAAAATGATGCTTCACCGCACTCAACTCGTGTGGCTCAGGAACAGCCGTTCCTATACGTAACTCCTTGTAAATCTGGCGCGAATCGCACGAAATAATTTCAGCACCCAAATACTTGGCTACTTCGATGCTCAACGCCGTTTTTCCAATTCCCGTAGGACCAAGAATTACTATTAAATACTTCATTTTCAAATTATTGATAATCTAAATTAGCTAAGCCCTAAATTACATTTTTTCTAATATTCTATTTCACTCTTTTACAATAACATACACATCTTCGTCGGCATCTTTCATATAATAATTTTCGCGAGCAAACCGCTCCAGATTTTTTTTATTTTTCTTCAAATTTTCTAATCGAACAGAATCAGCTTTTATTTTTTGAATATAAAACTCCCTATCTACCTTTAATTTTTTAAGGCGTTTCTTGCTACTAATCTGAGAGATAAGGCTATTTTCGTCGAACAATAAAACCCAAAAAATAAAAAAGACAAGCACAATTAAAAATTTATTGCGCAAATAACTGTTTTTTATCACAGTCTCAGCAAATTTATTCATTTTCTTTTAAATTATAAGATAACTATTAAACTGTTTTTCAAAATCAAATAAAACTTAAAAACCTGATTATTTAGCTACAAGCAACGCTATTTTTTGACAAAATTTCTTTTCCAAAACGTTTCAAGTTGTTTTATTTTTCATTTTAAAACAAACAAAAATACTATTTTTTTGTGTATTCAAAACTTTAAATCAATTAATTTGACAAAAACATTCATAAAAGTAGTTAATTTATTTTGAATGAGTACTAAAAATAGTTATTTTTGCAGCGAATTTAAACTTTAAATTTTAGACAAACGAATTTTCAAAAAAAAATATGTTTTCCATTATTTCAACATTTAAAAAATATTCTTTTTTAAGCAATAAATTACTTCGATTCCTTGAATTTCAGTAGCTTATCTAATATTTTCACTTATTTCACTATCCTTCTCTGCAATAAATAAATAAAAAGCTATTTTGAATAGTACAAAATATTTCTTTACAAAAAGAAAATATCAAAATCGAATTGGCTTCAGCTTAAATTTAACTATTAAAATTTTCAAAAAAGTAAACGAAAAAAAATAGTTTTCCAAACAAAAAAAATAAGACATATAAAATAGATAACTCTATGAGCGACAATTCAATATTAGGAAAATACGAAGGTTACAAAATTCGTTTCGATCAAGTTTCGGAACAAATAACCGACCCACAAATAACTTCAGACATGAAGCGATTTGTAAAACTAAATAAAGAATACAAAGACCTTCAAGACATAATGAGCGCCTTTGGAAAATACCGAACTACTTTACAAAATATACAAGAAGCTAAAGAAATTTTAGCCGAAGAAAAAGACGAAGATATGCGCGAAATGGCTAAAGCTGAGCTAGAAGAGCAGCAAGCCAAAGTAGAAGAATACGAAAATGCCATAAAAGTTTTATTAATACCCAAAGACCCTGAAGACAGCAAAAATGCAATTCTCGAAATTAGAGCAGGAACCGGTGGCGACGAAGCTAGTATTTTTGCAGGCGATTTGTACAAAATGTATGTGCGTTTTTGCGAGTCAAAAGGCTGGACAGTAAGCACAACCAACCTTTCGGAAGGAACCGTAGGCGGCTACAAAGAAATTGTACTCGAAGTTACTGGCAACGACGTTTACGGCATTTTGAAATATGAATCGGGCGTGCATCGCGTGCAACGTGTGCCCAAAACCGAAACACAAGGACGCATTCACACTTCGGCAGCTACTGTTGCGGTTTTGCCCGAAGCCGAGGATTTGGATATTGAAGTGAGAAACGAAGACGTGCGAAGAGACGAATTTTGCTCGTCAGGTCCCGGCGGACAGTCAGTAAATACGACCTATTCGGCTATCCGATTAACGCATATTCCCACCGGAATTGTGGTTACTTGCCAAGACCAAAAGTCGAAGCTCAAAAACCTCGACAAAGCAATGATTGAGCTAAAAACTCGTATCTATAACCTTGAATATCAAAAACGTATGGAAGAAACTGCAGCCAAACGCCGCACCATGGTTTCCTCTGGCGACCGCTCTGAAAAAATAAGAACCTACAACTATCCGCAAGGAAGAGTTACAGACCACCGTATTGGTCTGACTCTCTACAATTTACCCACAATAATGGGCGGTGATATAGGTGGAATTATTGAAAAACTCCAAATAGCCGAAAACGTAGAAAGAATGAATGCCGACGAAATTTAATTCCTATTTTATTGCCTATTCCTTTGATTTTCAATAAAAAAAACAAAGAATAGGCTATATAACGTTTGATAAAAACAAAGAAATGAGTTCCATTTTTGAAAAAATAACCGATGCCCAAAAAAGTGGTAAAACCTGCGCTCTTTGTACCATAACCAAAACTGAGGGCTCTACACCACGCAAAGCTGGCTCTAAAATGCTCGTTTACAAAGATTTGCAAATCGAAGGAAGCATTGGAGGAGGCGCATTAGAAAGCGAATGTATTAAAAATGCACAAGCAGTTTTAATGTCGAACAAACCGCAACTATTTGTGCATCAACTCGAAAAAGACCATCAAATGAGTTGTGGAGGTTTTGTAGAAATTTTTATAGAACCTCTAAATATTCAAAAAAAATTATACATTTTTGGCGGAGGGCACGTTGGCAAAGCGCTCTCTGAATTTGCAACCCTACTTAATTTTCAGGTAACCGTTATTGATTCTCGCAAAGAAATAATAGAAAACTACGCCAACAAAAATATTAAAACTCTCAATTTGGATATTAAATCTGCTTTTGAAATTTTACCTTTTGATGAGCATGTTTTTATTTGCACAGCAACCCATGAGCACTCTGGCGATAGAGAAGTGATAATGAATGCTTTAACAAAAAAATATTGCTACTTAGGAATGATTGGAAGCACACGAAAAGTTGCAAAAACAAAACAAATTTTGCAAGAAAATGGATTTTCAAATCAACAAATAAATTCAATAGACATGCCCATGGGAATAGCCATTAAGTGCGAAACCCCTGAAGAAATAGCGATTTCGATTGTTGCAAAATTAATTGATGTGCGTTTATCAATTTAATTTTTGTGCACTTAATTTACTAAATAAAATAATTGCCAACTTTTACAAATCATATTTATATTTTATTCTGGAAAAAAAAGAATTAAAATAAGATAAATACCTATTAATCAATATACAACACTCCTTATTCACTATTTTTTTCACAAAAAAAAGATTCTTTGATGCAAATTAATTAAATTATTTTATAACTTTGTATGACTTATAAAAAAAAAGGAAATACCGTTTTTTTTATAAACATTAAAAATTTAAAACAATGTTTAAAAATTAGATTTTCGAGAAAAAGAGTTTAATCTTGAAGCCAAAATAAATAATGTTTGAAAAAAAGCATCAGATTTAAAGCATTTCAAAATTAAAATCGAACATATTTATTTTCTTTAAAATCAGACTACTGTAAAATTTGAGGACTTCATAAATTACATAAAATAAAATGAAATTTTACTTGCTCACCATATTTAGTTTGTTGCTTCATGTGAATCTTTTCTCACAAGTTTCTGGTATAGAGCTTTTTGAAAAAGTAATGAACGAACTAACCAAAGCAGAATTGGAAAAATTATCGCCCTACGAAGAGCTTATAGAACAAGCCGATAACTTAACTCAAGAATCGGACAAAATGCAACAAGACATTGATAGAATGAATGTTAAATTTCCCCATGTTGATGAAAAAGAGCAAAAACAATATGCCAAACACATTCTAAAACTAGAAGAAAAATCAATAGAGAATATAAAAAGCGCGGCATCTGTTTACACTCAAGCAGATACTTTACTTTTTTCTGTATTTGAGAAAAATATAAGCAAAATAGAAAACTTAAAAAGCAAAGAACGCAATAAACTAGCAAATCGCCTCACCAAGGAAGCAAAAGCACATATCGAAACGGCAAAACAACTTGCCTCAATTCTAAATTCTAAAAATAATTCACAAGGTAGCGAAATTGTTATTTTATCAAAAGAAATAAGGCATTTACAGATTCTTGCATTGAACAAAATTTCGCAAGCTTATGGCATTCATTTAATTTGGAACGATATTTCTGAGCTTTACAAATTAGAACTTCAACGAGTAGAAAAAATGCAAATTGACTATTCTTCCATTAGTGCCTACACAGATTCAGTTAGTTCGGATAGAACAGTTATTACATTTGCAATCAGATATTTAACTCGTAAAACATCAATAGAAAACACCGAAGTTGATGCCTTGAAAAACAAATTTAAACGAGTTATTTTAGACATCGATGATATTTGGGTACATTACTCAGTTGGCTATTATTCAAGCTATCACGAAGCATTTAGAAATTTAGAAAGCGAAAATTATTATATTGTAGCTTTCAGAAATGGACTACAAACCAGCCTAACCAATGCAATAAACCAAACAATGAATAAGGAATAATTTTATTTTTTGAATAAAATAAAAAATCTGTTTATTTTTTAGAAAAACAAACAGATTTTTGTCTTATAAAAGGATTCAATTATGCCTCCAACCTTGAGCTTCGAGCGGAATTTCGCTCTCATCACGTGCTACCAAAAAAGTTCCCCTCTCGATATCGGTAATATGACCAATAGCCGAAAATACTGGATTATTTCTAATTTTTTCGTAATCAAACGGTGAAATAGTAAACAATAATTCGTAATCCTCGCCACCGTTAAGTGCTGCAATCGAAGGATCTATATTCAATTCGCGAGCAAATCTATCCGTATCGGGGTCGAGCGGAATTTTATCCTCATAAACTCTACAACCCACATTCGATTCTTCACAAATATGCAAAATTTCTGACGAAAGACCATCGGAAATATCAATCATTGAAGTAGGTAAAATACCGTTTTCGGCAAAAAAAGTTATAGCATCGTTGCGCGGTTCGGGTTTTAACTGGCGTTCAATCAAATATTCATAATTTTCAAGTTCTGGCTGCATATTCGGATCGGTTTTAAACACTTGTTTCTCACGTTCAAGTAGTTGCAAGCCCATATATGCTGCACCCACATCGCCCGTTACACACAAAATATCATTTAACTTTGCCCCATTTCTATAAACAGCCTTGCCTTTTTCCACTTCACCAAGAGCAGTAACGCTAATAATCAAGCCTTTGATAGACGACGAAGTATCACCTCCCACAATATCAACGCCATAGCGTTTGCAAGCCAACCGCATTCCCTCATACAACTCCTCCACCGCCTCCACCGGAAAACGACTCGACATAGCAATCGAAATAGTAACCTGAGTAGGCTTCGCATTCATAGCATAAATATCGGACAAATTAACCACAATTGACTTATAACCAAGATGTTTTAACGGAACATACGCCAAATCAAAATGCACATTTTCGACCAACAAATCGGTACTAACCACCACTTGTTTACCGCTAAAATCGAGCACAGCCGCATCATCGCCTATACCTTTTAATGTACTTTTATTTTCAATCGTTATTTTATTCGAAAGAAGTTTGATTAATCCAAATTCGCCCACTTCCGAAAGCTGTGTAAGTTTTTTCTCTGCTGACATTTTTAAATAATTTGTGTTTTTTGCAAAAGTAATTATTTTTCTCAAAAAAACAGATAAATTGACTCTTTTGAAAAATTTTTATTTTTTTTTGAAAATAATAAAAGACAAATTTGTATTTATTAATAAAAGATATTATTTTTGTGGTGTGAATTATTTAGAATTAATCTAAATAAAACAAAAATAACGAATATACTAAAAGCCTAATAAGCTTTTAACCACATAGTTACAATACAATGAACGAAGAACAAAAAATACTAAACGAGCTAGAAAACAAAGAGTACGAGCATGGATTTGTTACCAATATAGAAATGGATATTTTCCCTATTGGTCTTAACGAAGACATAATCAGGCGTTTATCAAAAATCAAAAACGAACCTGAATTTATGCTCGACTATCGGTTGAAAGCCTTCAAAAAATGGCAAACCATGAAATTGCCAAAATGGGCAAACTTAAAATTTGAAGAGCCCAATTATCAATCCATTAGCTATTATGCTGCCCCAAAAAAGCAAGCAAAATATAACAGCCTCGATGAAGTAGATCCTGAAATTATAGAAACATTTAAAAAACTCGGTATTCCTCTCAACGAACAAAAAGCTCTTGCCGGAGTTGCCGTTGATGCAGTAATCGACAGTGTATCAGTGCATACAAGCTTCAAAGAAACACTCGGTGAACTGGGAATTATCTTTATGTCCATTTCCGAAGCTATCCAAGAACACCCCGATTTGATTGAAAAATATTTAAGTTCGGTAGTACCCGTTGGCGACAATTTTTTTGCAGCTCTCAACTCTGCCGTTTTTACCGATGGCTCATTTGCCTACATTCCAAAAGGAGTTCGCTGTCCCATGGAACTTTCGACCTACTTCAGAATTAATGCGGCAAATACTGGACAATTTGAGCGCACACTCATCATTGCCGACGAAGGCTCATATGTTTCCTATTTAGAAGGCTGCACAGCACCACAACGAGATGAAAATCAACTACATGCTGCAGTTGTAGAAATAGTAGCTATGAAAGATGCCGAAGTTAAATATTCGACAGTTCAGAACTGGTATCCGGGCGACAAAAACGGAAAAGGCGGTATTTACAACTTTGTAACTAAGCGCGGAATTTGCAAAGGCGATAGCTCAAAAATTTCGTGGACACAAGTTGAAACCGGCTCAGCAGTAACTTGGAAATACCCTAGCACCATACTCAAAGGCGACAATTCGGTAAGTGAGTTCTTCTCTGTGGCGGTTACAAACCACTTTCAACAAGCTGACACTGGCACAAAAATGATTCACTTGGGTAAAAATACACGCAGTACCATCATTTCAAAGGGAATTTCAATCGGACAAAGCCAAAATACCTACCGTGGGCAGGTAAAAATTGGAAAACGCGCCGAAAATTCACGAAATTTCTCGCAATGCGACTCACTTTTGATAGGAAGTAAGTGCGGAGCACACACTTTTCCATACATTGATGTTGATAACAAAACAGCTATCGTTGAACACGAAGCTACAACTTCTAAAATTTCAGAAGACCAAATTTTTTATTTGCAGCAAAGAGGAATTGATGAAGAAACAGCAGTAAGCTTAATTGTAAATGGTTTTGCCAAAGAAGTTTTAAATAAATTACCGATGGAATTTGCAATGGAAGCCCAAAAACTTCTAGCTCTAACGCTCGAAGGTAGTGTTGGCTAAAAAATTCAACAAACTGAATTTTAGTCAAACAATAATATTAAAATGAATAATAAAACAATTTTAAAAATATGGAATTACTTAAAATAGAAAATTTACACGCAACTATAAATAGCAAAGAAATATTAAAAGGCTTAAACTTAACAGTAAATGCTGGCGAAGTACACGCAATCATGGGTCCAAATGGTTCAGGTAAAAGTACTTTAGCATCTGTTTTGGCAGGAAGAGAAACCTTTGAAGTAACCGAGGGGAAAGTAAATTACATGGGAAAAGATCTCCTCGAAATGGCACCCGAAGTGCGTGCTCGCGAAGGAATTTTCTTGGCATTTCAATATCCTGTCGAAATACCCGGAGTAAGCATCACTAATTTTATGAAAGCTGCTGTGGGAGAAGTCCGTAAGCATAGAAGCTTGCCAGAATTAAAGCCTGCCGAATTTCTTAAACTAATGAAAGAAAAAAAGAAACTGGTAGAAATGACAGATAATCTAGCCGGACGTTCTGTTAATGAGGGCTTTTCGGGTGGCGAAAAGAAACGCAACGAAGTTTTCCAAATGGCAATGCTCGAACCAACCCTTAAAATACTTGATGAAACCGATTCTGGGCTTGATATTGACGCACTTAGAATAGTTGCAAGTGGTGTAAATGCACTCAAAAGTGCCGACACAGCAGCAATAATAATAACTCATTATCAGCGACTTTTAGATTACATAATCCCCGATGTAGTACACGTTTTGTACAACGGAAAAATTGTAAAAACAGGAGGCAAAGAACTTGCTCTTGAATTGGAAGAAAAAGGGTACGACTGGATTATTAACGACTTAAAATAATATTTTTCGGTTTTTTTAAGAAAATTAATACGGAAAATTAATAGCAAAACAACATGAACGAAATAAAAAAGGAAGAATTCCTTTCCATTTATAAATCAGAACTTTCGCTAATTGGGAAATTAAATAGCGGTGGCGAAAAAGCATTGACTTTTTACAAACAAAATGCTTTTCCCACTACAAAAACAGAAGCTTGGAGGGATACTGACTTGAACGAACTATTTACCGAAAAACTTTCTGATGCTCCATTTTTTGACTTAGATAAAAGTTTTTTCGAAAGTTTTGAAATGCCAAAAACAGAAATGCTGCGTTTAGTTTTTGTAAACGGGCATTTTTCGGAAACACTTTCGGATACCAAGGAAGCGTGTGATAGCTTAATTATTAGCGATTTAAACTCAGCCATTCGGTCAAACGAAAGCGAAGTGAATCAATATTTTGGAAAAACAAATATCAATTTAAAAAATAATTTTACTGCACTAAATACAGCTTTTGCCAAAAACGGAAGTTTTATTTTGGTTAAGAAAAATAAGGAGGTAAAAAAACTCATTCACTTAATTTATTTAACCGACGGGCGAAAAAGTTCAGCTTTTTCACAAGTTCGGAATCTAATTGTGCTTGGAGAAAATTCAAAAGCATCTATATTAGAAAGTTATGTGTCTCTTTCGAGCAGTAGAATCGTATCCAACTTTGTGAGTGAAGTGTTCATGAAACAAGGTTCAAATTTAGAGTTTTACCGCTATCAAGTTGAAAATGAGAATGATTTTCTAATCACGAATACACACATCGAGCAAGAAGCAAATTCACATTTGCAGCAATTTATTTTCAGCATGAGCGGAAAATTAATTCGCAATGATGTGCTAGTCAATATTAATGGCGAAGGCTCTACAAATCAAACAAATGGCTTGTCGCTAGCCGACAAAACACAGCATTTTGACAACAGCATACAATTAATTCATGCAAAACCCAATTGTAACAGCAAACAACTATTCAAATCGCTGATAGACAACGAAGCAACCTGTGTTTTCAATGGGAAAGTTTTGGTGGCTGAAGACGCTCAAAAGACAAATGCCATGCAAAGTAATAAAAACATTTTGCTTACCGAAACCGCCACCGCACGCAGCAAACCACAGTTGGAAATCTATGCCGACGACGTAGCTTGCTCACACGGCTCAACAACTGGACAGATTGATACTGAGGCACTTTTCTATATGCAAGCACGTGGTTTGGGCAAGCAACAAGCGAGAGCCTTGCTCCTATTTGCATTTGCCGC
>JAIFNL010000274.1 GCA_020047755.1 Bacteroidota bacterium | reverse complement strand
ATAACCATAATGAAAGAACAGGCAGAATTGTCGTTTAAAATAAGCGCGACAGAATTAGGCATGAAGGGCAAAAATTTAGAAGAACTTGCTTTTGCACAAATTTAGTCATGATTAAAGCCCTAAAGGACTAATAATTAAGATTGTTTTCGCTCTTTTATCACCGCCTCAAAAAGACACCACAATAGTTTAACAGAACAAAGGTGTATTGATACAGGGCTAAAGCCCAAGCTTTTGGGTGGATTTTTTTACACCGACCTAAAGGACGGTGCTAGTTATTTTTTTTAACGAAGAGGAAAAAACAGAGCGGTGTAATTGATACGATGACTTTGGAGTCATCGTATCAATTGGCTCAAAGCAAGGCTAAAGCCCAAGTTTTTGGGTGGTTTTTTTTACAAAAATGGGATATAACTAATTGACTACTAACTTCGGCTAAGTTGGTTAAAAAACACACGCTAAATAGAATAAAGCAAATTTCCTTCGTTTTATTTTCTTTTAATTCAAATTATTCCTAATTTTGGGAAATAATACAAGTCTTTAATTGGTTTGTTAAGAGGTTGTTTAAAAATTTTAAAAGTTCCGTAGGAACGAAATCTTTGTAGAAAAATAAATAAGTATAAATTTAAACCTTGAAAAAAGCAATTGTATTTCTATTTCTACAAAGATTTCGCAACTATGTTGCTAATAAGCGTAAAATCTAAATTTTAAACAACCTCTAAAGAAAATTGCAATCACTAAAAATAACAAAAAAATACGCTAATGAATATTTATTTTGCAGCTTCTATTCGTGGTGGGAATCAAGATGTAGCTTATTATCAAAAACTTATCGACTATTTGAGAAAATTTGGTAATGTACTTACCGAGCATATTGGAGTTGAAAACATTGACTCATTAGAATCGAAAAACCAAAGCGACGAGGAGATTCACAACCGAGATATGAGTTGGCTTTTAAGTGCCGATATAGTAATAGCCGAAGTAAGTACTCCTAGCTTAGGTGTTGGATATGAACTAGGTAGAGCTTTCGATGCCAAAAAGCCTATCGTTTGCCTTTTTAGAGCAGAAAACGGAAAACGGCTTTCGGCAATGATTTCGGGCAACAAACAAATTAAGGTTTTTGAGTATAAAAGCATAGAGGAAGCTCAAAAATACATCGACAGTATTTTCAACTCAATTTAGGTTGTTCTTTACTAATTCAACAATAAAATAATTTAAAAACTCAAACAACGATGAAAAAAACTTTATTTTTTTTACTTATTTTCATAGCTAGTGAGTTGTTGCTGTTTGCACAAGACGGTACAGGTCCATTCAGAAAAGATGTAGTAACTCGCAAAAAAATCAATTCAAAATTCAATGAATTGTATATGCAAAACTCCGAAATTGGTTATTTAACTTTTCCTTATACACAGCAAGGTGCGCCCTACGATTATCTTCTTACCGGATACATTGTGCCGCATTACTACGTTTTCCCTACCGACTGGCGAATTGGTTTGGTAATTACTCCGGCAGTGCGCGTGCGAATTATGGACGGCGAGTCGAAACCTGTAAGAACTCCTTCGTACATTCCGGGCGGAACGCTTTATTTTAAATTGAACCGCGATACGGCTCATTACAAATACCTTAGCGTTGCGCTTTTTCATCACTCCAACGGACAAGATGGTGCGCCTTTAAACCTTGATGGAAGTGTAAATTTATACAATGGCAATTTTGGAACAAATTTTATAGAAGTAGGCTTAAATTTTGGCTCGCAAACCGAAACCAAAAATCGTTACTTCAAGCTTGGACTCGAAGCCCATTCTGGTTTAATAGAAAAATGGGACGAACCTGCTTTTAGAGGTCGTTACGGAAATTTGCGGGTAAATTACAAAATGTCTGGTGCTAAATATATTACTCATTTTGCAGATTTTGTAAAGACAAAAGCACTCAAAAAACCAACTACAAAAAAAACCCAAGAACTTTGGCGCACTGTTTTTGAAGGAATGGTTATTATCGACCCCAACGTATCGATGGAATGGTACAAACTTTTCAATGCCGAACTGAAAGTATATCGGAAAATAGGCAACAGCCCAAATACATCTTGGTTTTTTTCAGCCGGATATTTAGGACAGGATTATTACAATGTGTATTTTGAACAAAACTATCCGGTGGTGCGGTTTGGTTTGGCTGCGGGCTCTTCATTTTTTCAACGCACAAAATACAAAGACCCCGAAAAAGAAGAAGAGGCTTTTAAGTATTAAATCTTTGATAGCGTAAATTGATAGTGACCGAAATTCTAATAACAAATTGTTACATTGTTAAATTGTTCAATTGTTATTTTATCACGAAAAATTGTGAAATTTACAATTTTAGCTAACCTTTTCAAAAAGTCACCATTTTTTTACACTATCAATTCTTTATTGATTGCTTTTGCTTTGATTCAATTGACAATAATTCGTTAATTTTTCAATTTGAAAATGAAAGATTTTCAGTAATTTATGAGAAATTTAATTTATTCAATATAAACAATTATTTTTCAATTTATTAGATTAAAATTTAACGAACTATTAACCGACAGACCGACAAGTCGGTCGAACGGTTTTTGTTTTTTTAAAATTTTCAAAAAATGATGAGTTTTCTTTCAAACACTACTTAGTGTTTGAAAGAAAACTACCTAAAATCGGTTCGACCGGCTTGTCCGGTCTGTCCGATGATTTCCAAATAACCTAACCGACAGACCGACAAGTCGGTCGAACGGTTTTTGTTTTTTTAATTTTCAAAAAAATGATGAGTTTTCTTTCAAACACTACTTAGTGTTCGTTGTGTTCTTCTTTGTATTTTTGTGGTAACTATTTTTTTTCGATTATACCGCTTAAATAATATAATTTGCTGAATTTCAATTTGCATCAAGTTTATTGGATAAATAAAAAAATATATGAAAATAAGATTTGTATTTAGCCTTTTGTTATTCGCTTTTTGCACAAGCAATGTATCAAACGGACAAAAAAAGATAATAGAAAGAGTAGAAAATGATATTAAAATAGGTCATTTTAACGAAGCTAGAACAAAAATATACAAATACATTGGCGAAAATAGCCCTAGTAATTTATTAATCGATAGTCTTTTAGACAAAATTGAGTTAATGAAAAGGATTGAACACGAATTTACACTTACCGAAAAACAGGTAACGACTAAATTAGCTGAGTTTTATCCCGAACTTAATGCGCAACAGCTACGCACTTGGGAAAAGAACAATGTGTTAGAAATGAGACTAATAAATAACGAAAGGCGTTATTTCAAACGAGCTGTGAGCAATTTGTTTTTAATCGACCCCCAAGCCGCAAAAGTACGTAGCGCAAAATACGGAGCTAGCACCGATAATGTTGGCGATTTTTGTAAACGCTACATTCCATCTTTAATCGAGAAACGAAACGACTTGGGTTTACCTTTCGATTCAAAAAAAATAAAAATATCCTATTCTATTACTCTGCCTGCCAACACATTGCCCGAAAATGAAATAGTCCGTTGTTGGTTGCCATTTCCAAAAGCCACCAGTAATTTCTTGAAAATAAGTAATTTCAAAACTCCCGAAAAAAAATACATTCTATCAAACGATTCAAATTTACATAGTTCGTTATATATTGAAAAACAAACTATTGCAAACAAACCTCTTGTTTTTTCGTATGAGTGTGAAATAGAAACGGCTGCAAAATATTACGATTTGAGTAAGCTTGCCATTGTGCCATACGACACAAATTCTCAACTATATAAAGATTACACCAAAGAAGAATTGCCGCATATTATTCTTTCGGAAAATATAAAAAAGCTTGCTCGCCAAATAGTTGGAGCCGAAACAAACCCTTACAACCAAGTTAAATTGCTGTATTATTGGATAAACGACCACATTCCATGGGCAAGTGCCTTAGAATATTCGGTTTTTGAATGTATTCCGGAGTATGTACTTGCACATTCAAAAGGCGATTGTGGAATGCAAACTTTTTTGTTTTTGAGCTTGGCGCGGAGTTTAAATATCCCATGTAAATGGCAGAGTGGCTGGTATTTACTACCCGAAGAAATAAATATGCACGACTGGGCTGAGGTGTATTACCAAGAAATAGGTTGGGTGCCGCTCGATGCTTCGTTCAAACTGATTGAAAATAACAACAATAGAGTGAAAGAATTTTATATTACCGGACTAGACAGCTATCGAATGATTGTAAACGATGGAATTTCATTGCCTTTTTTTCCGGCAAAAATATTTAAAAGAAGTGAACCGTTCGATTTTCAAAGAGGCGAGCTTGAATGGCGTGGCGGAAATTTATATTTCGACAAATGGGATTACGACATCAACATTGAATATTTGCCCAATTAAATGTGAGAGTGCAACTATATAATGACTGAAATTATTATGCAATTGATAGCCTAAAAGCAGCAATAAAAAAAAACTATTTGAAATTCATTATTTTAAAATTTTTCGTAACAATACAGCACTATTTCTAAAAAACAAAACTAAAATTAAGCTTTGTTGCTTAATTTTCAAATTTTTATTCTATTTTTGTGATAGTTATTGTAAAAAAAAGCAATTTAATAAAAAACCCAAATTAATGTATTACTTCTAAGCCAAGTTATTAAAAATAAGCAAGTAACAAATATTTTGCTCAAATATAAAATAGCACTGCTGCTTAAAAAGTTTTAGAAAATAAACATGAAAAATATCACATTATATTCTGCTTTATAACAAGTGTTTTAATTAAGTATTTTATAGCATAAATAGCTTTCTTTGCAAAACAAAAAAATGGAATTGATTACAAATGTAATTGTCTTTATAATAATAAATTATGAAATATAATCCACAACAATATAAAATAAAAGATGAGGCAATGAAGCCTTTTATCGATGCCGATGAAATCTGGCAGTTTTTAGATAACGCAAAACCAGAAAAAGAAAAGGTGCGAGAAGTAATAAAAAAAGCCTTAGATAAAAACCGGTTAAGTTTAGAAGAAACGGCATTGCTTTTAAATACTACTGATAATGAGCTTATTAATGAAATCAAAAATGGAGCTCGCGAATTGAAGGAGCGAGTATATGGGCATAGAATTGTACTTTTTGCACCACTTTATATTGGTAATTTGTGTACAAACAATTGCGCATATTGTGGATTCAAATCGAGCAATCAATCCATAAAACGAGCTACACTGAACCACGAAGCTATTGTAAAACAAGTCAAAGCACTCGAAGATGTAGGGCAAAAACGCTTGATTTTGGTTTATGGCGAACACCCAAAATACGATGCTCATTTCATAGCCGAGTCGGTACGAACCGTTTATGGCGTAAAAAGTGGAAATGGCGAAATACGCAGAGTAAATATCAATGCCGCACCACAAAGCATCGAAGATTTTAAAATAATAAAAGATTCAGCCATTGGCACTTACCAAGTTTTTCAAGAAACCTACCACCCCGAAACGTACAAAAAAGTACATTTGGGCGGAAAAAAAGCAGATTACGATTGGCGGCTTACCGCCCTTGACCGTGCCCAAGAAGCTGGTATCGACGATGTTGGGATAGGTGCACTTTTTGGCTTATACGATTGGCGTTTTGAAGTAATGGCACTCGTAAGGCATGTAAATCACTTTGAATCAGTTTACAACGTAGGTCCACATACTATTTCGTTTCCTCGCATTCAAATGGCATCGGAGTTAGATATAAATCAAGATTATATAGTTACAGATGAGGAATTTACACGCCTTGTTGCTATTCTTCGTTTAGCGGTGCCTTATACTGGTTTAATTTTAACAGCTCGCGAGCCTGCAAAAGTACGCGACGAAATTATGCAATTTGGTGTTTCTCAAATAGATGGTGGCACAAACATAGAAATGGAAGGCTACGCCGAAAAAACAGACAACAATAAGCAAGACCTTGATAATGAACAATTTCAAATAAACGACAACCGAAGTTTAGCTGAAATAATGGACGAACTGATTCAAAACAAATATATTCCTTCATTTTGCACCGCTTGTTACCGAAATGGTCGCACAGGCGAGCATTTTATGGAATTTTCGGTGCCTGGGTTCATAAAAAGATATTGTACTCCAAATGCTTTACTCACTCTTGCTGAGTACCTTGAAGATTATGCAACACCCGAAACAAAAAAAAGAGGCTACGAATTGATTGATGAAAATTTGCTAAAACTAGATGAAGCAAATTACAAACAAAAAGTGATAGAACGATTAGAAAATATAAAACAAGGCAAAAGAGATTTGTATTTCTAATAAAAAATGATTGGCTTTCAGCAGAATAAATAAATCAAATAAAGAGCTTTCAAAAAAAAAGAACTTTTTTTAGTTAAAAAGAACATTTTTTTATGAAAGCTCTATTTTTTTTGTACATTTGCAATTAGAATGGTTGCTTATTTTCGTAATAGAGCATAAGGAACTGTCTGAATAACAATAAGAAGCTATCTAAAAATAGAAAATCAATTTTAATTTCAAAAAAAAAATATAAAATGGGCGTAAATAAAGTAATACTTGTAGGAAATGTAGGCAAAGACCCTGAAGTAAAATATTTAGACAACGGAACTCCTTATGCTAGAGTAACTTTGGCAACTGGCGATTCGTACAAAGGCAAAGATGGGGAAAAAGTAGAAAGAACCGAATGGCATAATTTGGTTTTTTGGCGTGGGCTTGCTGAAGTGGTAGAAAAATGGGTAAAAAAAGGCGATTCTCTTTACGTAGAAGGCAGCATTAGAACAACAAGTACCGAAAAAGACGGGCAAAAAAGATATTATACCGACATAGTAGTAAGAGAAATGCAAATGCTTGGAGGCAAACGCGGTAGCGGTGGCGGCGATTCTCGTCCTGTGCCTGACGAACCTTGGAATGCTAACAATAAAACAACTACAAGCAATCAAAATTCGGTAAGTTCCTCACCATCAGAAAATCAGATGGACGATTTTATTCCTGAAGGCGAAGACGATTTACCATTTTAATTTTTTTTCTGAGCAAAAACACTAACATCAAATTTGTTTTTCGTAGTATAATTTATATTTTTGCAAGCAATTTTTTCACAGATTTTTTCGTTTAAAAAATTGTTTTCTTTGTATTTAGTGTTTGAAAGAAAACAGCATATTCAAAGCATTTTGAAATTTTAAAACCTATGTTTAGCTTCAGTTAATGAGGATTTTACAGTTTCAAATACCGTAAAAAATGCGTTTTCTTTCAGACATTATTCATTATTATTTTTAGAAATTTCGATTTTATATTGCCTTGGAAACAGAACCCGATAGTACCGAAACGGTATTCCTTATAATAACAAACAACTTGTCTTTCAGCATTATAGTAGCTATTAGCGTAATAATAGTGCTACTAATTCTTTCAGCTTTGATTTCAGCTAGCGAAGCTGCTTTTTTTTCG
>JAIFNL010000127.1 GCA_020047755.1 Bacteroidota bacterium | reverse complement strand
ACAGGAAAAAAGATTACCTTTGTGTACTTCAAATAAACATAGGTATGACAAAACTTGCTCATAAAATTTATATTTATGCAATGGCAATTACTGTAATAGTTGCTGTTATTTATTTTATCTATAAAGGTTTTTCCTTTTATACATTAAGTATCGAAACACGATTTTTTCACCCCGATTATGATAATTTGAAGCCCAGCGGAATCTTTGGGCATGGACTTGGAATAATAGGTTCACTCTTTATTATTATCGGAATTTCAGTTTATATGCTTAGAAAAAGAAGCAAGCTATTGAGACGATTTGGGCTATTAAAACACTGGTTAGAATTTCACATTTTTCTTTGCACACTTGGACCTATAATGATTTTGTTTCACACTTCATTTAAGTTTGGAGGTATTGTATCTATCAGTTTTTGGAGTATGGTGGCTGTTTTTCTTAGCGGCATTGTGGGAAGGTATATTTATATTCAAATTCCAAGATCAATCGAGGGCAGGGAGCTGAGCTTAGACGAAGTGAAAGCTATGAAAAATGATATAAGGAGCTTATTGTCAAATTCTAACGAAATTGACGAACAAAGTATTGAGCTAATTTTAAAATTGACAAAAAAAAAGATAGACGTTTATCAGCCAAATGTTTTTAAACGATATATTTCTGGCATAAAGCGTGATAGAAAGACAATTTCTGATTTTAAAAAAGAGTTTAATAAAAGTAAGCTTTCACACAATGAATTTAAAAAAATATTGAGTTTAATAAAATCCGAAATCTCTTTAAATAACAGAATTGAGAGATTGGATATGATGAAAAACCTTTTTAAATATTGGCACGTAGCTCATTTGCCTTTTGCTATTGTAATGATAACTATAATGGTCATTCATGTAGCAATTGTACTTACTTTTGGTTATAAATGGATATTTTGATTATGAATGTATTAATAGAAGAAATACTAATTTACGGCTCTGTTCTAATTTTTTGTATTTTTATTGTGTTCATATATTTGCGAAAACAAAAACAAATATCATTGGTTACACGCCAAAAAATTATGCAAGCCAAAGAAAACGGATTGTATGAGCCTATTTCTCTGCATCCTGTTATAGATATTAATAGTTGCATTAAAACCGGAGCTTGCATTTCGGCTTGCCCCGAAACCGATATTTTAGGAATTGTAGATGGTAAAGCAACCGTAATTAACGCATCGGTTTGTATTGGGCACGGTGCTTGTTTTCATGCTTGCCCTACCGAGGCTATCAGTTTGTGTATAGGTACCGAAAAAAGAGGAGTTGATTTGCCACATGTGAACCAAACTTTTGAAACCAACGTTAGCGGAATTTATATTTCTGGCGAATTGGGTGGCATGGGATTAATTAAAAATGCAGTTGAACAAGGAAAACAGGCTGCTGATAATATTGCAAAGACTCTAAAAAAAGGACATACTGCCCAGTATGATTTAATAATTGTGGGCGCAGGACCTTCAGGAATTGCCGCCGCATTACAAGCAAAGAAACATAATTTGCGTGCAATTAATTTAGAGCAAAATTCGCTAGGCGGAACTGTTTTTACTTTTCCTCGCAAGAAAATAATTATGACATCGCCTATGGATTTGCCCTTATTTGGCAAACTAAAACTTTACGAAACCAGCAAAACTGAATTGCTGGAGCTTTGGAAATCAGTTATCGAAAAATACGGAATTCAAATTAAGGAAAACACTAAAGTAGAAGCAATTCTATTTGAAGGCGGAAAATTTAGTGTTACTACTTCAAGTGGTGAAACATTAAGCTCGCAAACGGTTTTGCTCGCAATTGGCAGAAGAGGAAGCCCCAGAAAACTCAATATTACGGGCGAAGAGTCAGAAAAAGTGGCTTACAGACTTCTTGAGCCGGAACTCATTTCAGAAAAAAATATTCTGGTGGTAGGTGGTGGTGATTCTGCAATTGAATCAGCTCTTTTATTAGCTGATAATAATAATGTTACTCTTTCGTACCGAGGTGAAAAATTGAACAGATTAAAACCTAAAAATAGGGAATTAATAAATCAGGCTCTCGAATTAAATAAATTAACGATGCTTTTTAATTCAAATCCATCGTCGATTGATGAAAAAGTTGTTAAATTGACAATAAACGAAAATGAAGAAATAGAGATTGACAATGATCTTGTTTACATTTTTGCCGGCGGTGAGCTTCCTACTGAATTTTTGAAAAAAACAGGAATTCAAATTACTCGAAAATTTGGTGAAGCTGTACTAAAGCATTGATAGTGTTTGATGATGTACAATTTAAGCAAATCAAAAAAAATAAGCACCAGTGTTATTTTATTTTTGCACAAAACTTTTGTTGTTTGATTATTTTTAAGCTCTTGGCAAACCAAAATATATAATTAATTTGGGCTGATTACTTATCATAATTCTATGGAATAAATATAATTTTAATAGCCATGAAACTAAGCCAATACTTTTTATTTTTCTCGGTATTATTAATTGCCGCTTGCAATTTAGCTACTCCTACATCGCCGGGTATATTATCAAAAGGGCATTCAAACCTTGAAGGTACCGAAAATTGTACAAAATGTCATTTGCTTGGAAAGTGGGTTTCGGACGATAAATGTTTGGATTGTCATTCGGAAATTAAAACACTTGTTGACAACAAAAAAGGATACCATTCGTCGGAAGAAGTAACAAGTGAAAAGTGTGCAAAATGCCATAACGAACATCACGGAATTAATTTTGAAATAGTTCATTTCGACACTTTGAAATTTGACCATAAATTAGCGGGATATAAACTTGAGGGAAAACACAAAGAACTTTCGTGCAAAAAATGTCACAAATCGGAATTTATTCAACCCGATAGTTTGAAATTAAAAGCAGGTACTTTTCTTGGTTTAACTGAAGAATGCTTGACTTGCCACGACGATTATCATCAAAAAACATTATCGAAAAACTGTATAAAATGCCACAATTTTGAAGATTTTAAACCTGCAAAATTTTTTAATCACAATAAAACAAAATATCCATTAAAAGGAAAACATGAAAAGGTAGATTGTATTAAATGTCATTCGAAAGAATCGAAGAATGGTTCTGATTTTCAAAATTTTACAGGAATAAAATTTCAAAATTGCACCGACTGCCACGAAGATAAACATAAAGCAAAATTTGGGAATGATTGTGCCAAATGCCATACGGTTAATTCGTTTTTGGAAATTTCAAATTTGAATACATTTAATCACAATTTGACGGGCTATATTCTTGAAGGACAGCATAAAAAAGTTTCGTGCGCCAAATGCCATAAGCAAAAATTTACAATTGCTTTTCCTCATACAAATTGCAATGACTGCCATACCGATTTTCACAAAGGGGAGTTGCAGCGAAATGGAAAATCGCCCGATTGCAAAGAATGCCACACAGTAAATAATTTCAAAACACCTCAATATACAATCGATCAACATAATTTGTCAAATTTTCCGTTAAAAGGCTCTCATGTGGCAACGGCTTGTATTTCTTGTCATAAAAAAAGTGGAACATGGAGTTTTCGCAAAATCGGAATCAAATGTGTTGATTGTCATAAGGATATTCATAAAACATTTATTAGCCCAAAATATTACCCCGACCAAAATTGCGAAAGTTGCCATTCGTCAGTTAAATGGACAAATATTTCATTCAATCATTCAAAAACAGACTTTGATTTGAATGGTGCGCACAAACAAAAAACGTGCAGAGATTGTCATTATAAAACAACAAACGGCAATGAAACACAGATTTTTTCAAATTTAGGTAAAAACTGTGTGAGTTGCCATACCGATATTCATGAAAAACAGTTTGATGTAAACGGAATATCCGATTGTTCGAAATGCCACGGCAACAACAACTGGAAAGCCGAGAAATTTGACCACAACAATTCTAAATTCAAATTAGATGGGAAGCATATCAATGTAGCATGTAATAAATGCCACAATACAATCGTTAAGAATAACAAACAAGTCGTTCAATACAAGATAAATAAACTACAATGTATAGACTGTCACAAATAATTATTCCAATAATAGTCATTTTAGCGATTATTGGATTTGGATTTAGCTTTAACTTTTTCGATTCTCCTCACGGAACGGATTTTAAAACAAATTGCACTGTGTGCCATACAACTGATGGTTGGACGTTTAGCGCAGACAATACGTTTAACCACGACAGTACCAATTACTTACTGAGTGGGCAGCACAAAGATACAAAATGCTTGTCGTGCCATAAATCATTAGTTTTTTCTGAAGCCGGAAGTAGCTGTACCGACTGCCATACCGATATTCATCAGCAAACAGTGGGCGACGAATGTAATAGATGTCATACTCCTCAATCGTGGCTTGTTACAAATATTTCGGAGCTGCATTTTGCCAGTCGTTTTCCTTTGGTGGGTGCTCATGCAACAGCAGATTGTGCTGCCTGCCATAAGTCGGAGCAATTACTAAATTTCGAACCGCTAAGCATTCAATGTATTGATTGCCATAACAATGAATACACTTCTACTACTAAACCAAATCATATTTCGTCCAATTTTTCTACAAATTGCGAAGAATGCCATAATGTTTTTGAGCGAGAATGGAACTCATCAGGTTTTCATCACAATTTTTTCCCTTTAACGGGTGGGCACAATATTGCGGATTGTTCTAAATGTCATATTGAAAATAATTACAATTCAACACCAACAACTTGTTTTGAATGCCACGAAGCTGATTTTAATTCAACTACAAATCCGGCGCATTCTACCTCTGGTTTCAGTACCGACTGCACAATTTGCCACGACTTAACTCCTGGATGGAAACCCTCAACTTTTGAGCACGACCCTTATTTTCCAATATATTCGGGAAAACACAAAGGAGAATGGAACAATTGTACCGACTGCCATACCGATGCTTCTAATATTTCATATTTCAGTTGTGTTAATTGTCATGAACATTCGCAATCAAGAATGGATAGTGAACATGATGAGGTTAGCAATTATGTTTTTAATAGTATTAATTGTCTCGAATGTCACCCTAAAGGTACTGAAGATTAAAATAGTGATATGAAAAAATTAGTATTAACGGGATTGCTTTCTATTTTAGTAATCTCAATTTTTGCTCAAAACAAAATAGATTACCAAGAAGGCAAAGTTAGTTTTATAAGTTCCCAAAATATTTATGTGAAATTTAACTCTACCGAAAAAATTAAAATTGGCGACACATTGTTTTTTAATGTAAATAATATTTATACGCCAAGTTTAATTGTAGCCGATTTATCATCAATTTCATGTATTTGCAAACCAATTAATAGCAATCAACTTGCAATAAATGATAATGTTTATTTTAAAGGCAAATTTGACGATGAGCAAAAAGACAACATCATAAAAGACTCCTCTAATGTCAATAATTTGGTACAAATTTTAGATACTACTTCCAAAAACGAAACCGCAAAAGAAACAAAATCAAATTTTACGGGAAAACTTTCGGCATCTTCTTACGCTTCATTTTTAAATAAAGATGGAGGTAATTTTTTAAGAATGAGATATGTTATGTACTTAAAAGCAGATAACATAAATAAATCAAAATTTTCGACCGAAAGCTATATTTCATTTACACACACTAACGATGATTTATCACTAATAAAGCAAAATGTTTTTTATGGTTTGAAGATATATAACTTAAGCATTAAGTACGATGCAACAAAAAATACTTCAATTGCTTTGGGTCGAAAATACAATAATTATATATCAAATTTAGGAGCTATTGACGGTATTCAGATACAACAAAAAGTAGGACATTTTTCGTTGGGAGCAATTGCAGGAACAAGACCCGACCATTTCGACTATGGTTTTAATCCCGACTTATTGCAGTTTGGAGCTTATGTAAATCACAGCAATAAAATAAACAAAAAAGCTTTTAGCAGCACATTTGCTGTAATGGAACAACGAAATAAGTCATTTACCGACAGGCGATTTATGTATTTCCAACACAATAATACACTTTTGAAAAATTTATATACTTTTGTTTCATTTGAAATGGATTTATATAAAGTATTAAATAATGTCGAAACAAATTCATTCGATTTATCTTCACTCTATTTAAGTTTGCGGTATAAAATTTCTAAAAAAATAAGCATTTTTTCTTCTTATGATAAACGAAATAATATTATCTATTACGAAACTTATAAGAGTATTTTGGATAAATTATTAGAACAAGAAACCCGACAAGGATTTAGCGGAAGCGTTCATTATAAGATGTTTAAATGGGCAAATTTGAGTTTAAGAGGAACCTATCGTTTTACTAAATCTGATGCAAAACCTTCTCAAACTATTGCGGCTAATCTAAGTTTGTTAAGCCTACCAATTGACGGACTTTATATCGACTTGTCGTATAATTACATTAATACAAGTTACCTTAAAGGCTCTATGTCGGGCGTGAGTTTCAACTATTATTTTGTACCTGCCAAGCTAAATGCAAATTTGAGTTACCGTTTGTTTATTGGCACATATAATTATCGTATTTCATTATCAGTAAGTTTTGATGCTCAATTTGAGAAAAGCTACACGTACAATCGTGCATTTTTGAGTATCTCCAAGCGGTTTTAACAACTGAGGTTTGAATGAATTTTTGAATGAAAGAATTGATTTTTTTCATTCAAAACTCATTCACCTTTATAAATCAGCACCGAAGCGTAAGCCGTTATTCCTTCTTCACGCCCTTCAAAACCAAGCATTTCAGTGGTTGTGGCTTTGATAGAAATATTGTCGATGTCGGTATTCATTACCTTTGCCAAAGTTTCTTGCATCAAAGGAATATACTCTTTTAGCTTTGGTTTTTGTGCCGCCAACGTAGAGTCAATATTTCCGATTCTATATCCTTTTTCCGAAATTAAATCAACCGTTTGCTTCAACAATATTTTGCTGTCGATGCCTTTAAAACTATTGGAAGTATCGGGAAAGTGAAAACCAATATCGCGCAAATTGGCTGCTCCCAACAAGGCATCGCAAATGGCATGAATGAGCACATCGCCATCGGAATGTGCAATGGTACCTTTATAATGAGGAATTTTTATTCCACCCAAATACAATTCTTCGTTTTCGGCAAGTGCATGAACATCTATTCCGAATCCTGTTCGTATTTTCATGTTTTTTTAAGTTAATTACAAAAAAATAATAGTTCGTTAAACTTTGCCAAAGTTGCAGTTTGTAAGTTGCTAAATAGTTAATTATCTGCACAATAATCAAAACAAGTGAGCTTTGGCAAAGTTCTGTTATTTAATTCATTAGAAAAAAATTAACGAAGTATTGAAAAAAATAAATTCAACAAAATCTGTCATTAAATTTTAGATTGTTATTGAATTTATTTGACTAAATTACTCTTTTTGAGCTTTTGTTGAGAAATTATATAAAATAGAAAAGCGCACCGTATTTGCCAAAGGATTTAATTTTCCGGCTGTTGGAATTAAATACGAAAAATCGAGAAACAAAGCAGTGTATTTTACTCCCAAACCCAGCGTGAAATATTTACGGTTTCCTTTGGTTTCGTGTTCGTGGAAATAGCCGCCACGTATTGCAAATGATTGATTATAAAGATATTCAAAGCCACCTCCAATAGTAACTTCGTGCAATTCTTCTTTCATTCCGCCCGGAGCATCATTGAACGACATAAAAATGCCTTCGGCAACTCCTATTTCTGAGGGATTATTACCTATCAAAATGTCTTCGCCCGTGTCGGGGTCTGTTACGGTTTTTCCAGGAGTAGGAATTAATAATTTGTTAAAATCGAAAGTAGCTGTTAATTGATTGTAAGCATCAATGGCGTAAGTAAGCGAAGAGCCTAATTTTAAGTTTATTGGCAAAAAACTAGCTTCTGCTTCATCGGTATAAGAAATTTTATTCCCAATATTTTGAATATTAAATCCGGCAGCAATTTTTGCATCTTGCCCGTTCAATTTAATAGCTTTGTTGTAATAGCCTGAAATGTCGGCAGCTACGGCTCTTCCCGGGTGCGATTCCGTTTCGCCAATAAAATTTCCTCCGGTTAAATTTGAACTGATGTAACGCATAGCAACAGCACCCGAAAAATCTTTTGAAAGCTTCAGCGCATACGAAATGTCCACAGCCAATTCGTTCGGATTATGTTCGCCAGAAGGCTCGCCGTTGATGTTGGTAAAAATAATGTTGCCAAGAGAAAAATATCTAAGCGATGCGCCAATGGTTCCATGAGTTCCCACTTTTTTGTAACCCGAAAGGTAAGCCAAACTAATGTCGTCAATTAACGTTCTAAGCCAAGGCGAGTATGAAATTCCCACACCAAAATCGCCATCAATAAATGCGTATTTTGCTGGATTCCAGTGTTGCGAATTAACATCGGGAGCTGTGGCTGCACCCACTTCGCCCATAGAGCCGCCGCGCGAGTCGGGTGTTATAGTTAAAAAAGGAACCGCCGAAGTTACTGTATTTACTTGACCAGCAAGCTCGTCAGTTGATATTTGCGAGTATGCTGTTTGCGACAACAGCAATAGGATATTTGTTATAAGAATTAAATTTGCGAGTTTTCTCATCATTCTTTTTATTTAATTAGTAAAACTGTTTTTTGCTCTATTTTTTACTTTAAGCAATAAAAAATAGAAGTAAAATAATTAGATAATAGCCTGAAAACTATTAAATTACATGCGTTTTTGTTGAGTAAAGTTTTTTTCAATACTATTCTTGTTAATTTTTTAGTGATGAGAAAGCTATCGCGTGCAAAAGTAAATAATTCTATTTTTTCTACAAAATATATTTTTAGTAACGCTTTTTTATATTGTATTATTGTTTGAAAAAAAACTTGAAATTTTTGGCTTTGAAATTTAACTAAAAACTCTAATTTAGTGGCAAAATTAAAAACAAGACAGGTTCGCGACACCGTGTTACCAAAGCAACAATTGCTGATAATGACTCAATTAAGAGAGAGTCCTCTGCCCTATTAAGCTAAAAAAAATGTTTTCGCTCTGCACAAAAGTAAGAAAAAAAAGAATCAAATTCAAAAAAAATCCTAATTTAAAATTTTTATTTCCCAAACAAAAATCGTATATTACAAAATGAATAAACGAAACACATTTCTATAAACTTCATTTCTAAAAAAAAATATGATTATTAAATTCGTAGTTAATTTGCTGGCATTTATATTTTTCATACTTTTTGTACTTGGTTTCTTGCAACTATTATACTCCTTTTTTAAAGAAAACAAATCGAATAACGAAGTATATGATAGTTTATTTCCTGATAAAAATAAAGAAAAAGATACTAATAATTAATTAAAAAAACAAGTTATGTCTGGTTTTGAAATTTTTCTTATACTTTTAGCATTTTTTTTAATTCGGCTCATTTATAAATATTTATCACAGGATTTTAAAAACCATAAGGATCGTTTTTAAGAACAGAAAATCCCGTTTAAATTTATTTTAAAAAAGCGAAAATAGAGCCAATAAAAAAAATGCACCCAACACCACGAAAAAGGGTTTGAGTATTTTCATGCTTGCTTTTTGCTTTTCTTGGTCAGAATAAGCTAAAAATGACTTAGTCAGTTTCCCGTAATTTACTTGACTTCCAACTGTTTTGGTTAGAGTAAAATAAATAATTGCCAGCAGCGGAATTGCCAACAATTTGCCAATCGTCTTGCCCGACGAATACCCAAATATTTTTTCAAACAAGTGGTCAATTCCTTGCTTAAAGTCAGCAGAAATAATTACTAATACCAAGATTATCAAAAAAATAGAAAGAATAATGAGCGCACTCAAAAATAAATTTCCGTTCAATCTTCCGGCACTACCATTTCCTCCTTTTTGTGTAATTTCGTAATACTGACTGCCATACAAAGCTTCTAAAAATGTCATAAATAGTAAATCTAAATTAGTTGCACATTAAATTCTCAAATCTTCATGTTATCTACTGATAATCAAGGCATATACTATTTTCAATATGTTCTCAAAAAAATAGTAAAAAACTGTTTATTAACGAATTGAGCCGACTACTTGTCGATATTAGATTTGAATAAACTAAACGCACAAAATAAAATATTTTCGAGATATTTTCAAATTTTAATAAAAAAAATTTCATTTCATCATCTAAAATAAAAATACCACAAATTATCAACGAATTAAGCTATAAAAAAATATAAAGCATAACATATTGAAAATAAGAAAATTGTATCAATGTATCAATCGATTTTTGTTTTTTTTAAGTACAAATTTAAAAAAAAATATATACTTTATAATTTTATTACTAAATTTGCAAATCGTCAATTAATTTATTGATAGTGCAACAAGCGGGTAACTTTTTCAAAAAGTTAGCTAAAATTATAAATTTTTCTTTTTTTTGTGATAAAATAACAATGGAACAATTTGTTAGCAGAATTTAGGAAAAATTGTGTAATTTCACTTTTTTAGAATTTCGGTTATAAGTAACGATTTATGCTTTTTTTATTGATACACAATATTTTAAAAAAAAGTCAATGCGTTTATTTTATTTATGTACTTAATTTACTAATTTCAATATATTTTTGCCATGAAACATAATTTTTTTTTCCTATTTCTGCTTTCAGGACTGGCTATTTTTAGTTCTTGCCTTCAAAACAAAAAGGTTTCGCACATTACAGCGACCTTAACCTTAGAACAAAAATACCAAAATGCAATTGCCGATGCTGCTTACCCATCGCGCGAAGAAATTTATAATCAGTTAGTTGCAATAAATAATCAAAATACTTCCTTAATTAGCAAACAAATAAATAACCAAGAATACATATTAGTTTGCACTTGGAAAGGCGACACAAGTTACTATTTCAATAATAAAGAAACAGGATTTTACAATACCGGAAAATATCCTATTTGGGTAACAGTAGCGCCTGAATTGCTTAATTGGGCAAAACAACAAACAACTACTCCTACTCAGCTACGTTTAAAACAGCTATTTGGTTTACCTTCAGATTCTTACAAAGAATATTTTATAGAGTTTTGGGTAAAACCCAGCGACCTATTTCGCCCGTGTCCCGATGCCGAAATAACAGACAATGTTTGCCAAATTTGCTTTGATGCTAATGCAACCAATGACCACAAAAATTGGATAAATCAAACCAGATTAGGCTCTTATTTCAATTGCGAGCTAAATAAAAACTATCCATTTACTGCCTTGGGATATACTTACGATTGGGGTAATGACCAAAACCACGTGGGATTGAGCGAGTTTGTAATTAAAGAAAACGCAAATATCGTAGTTCGTAAAATTTATACAACACAAAATTACTTGAAAAATTTATGATTTTGGCTAATTTTTTGAAAAACTTGCTTGCTTGCTGCATTATTAAATCTTTGTAAATCAATTATTTTCAAATTTTTAAAACCTTAGATTTTTTTAAATTCTTTTTTTACTCAAAATTTTATTACTTTATAAAAAGAAAAAAATATTTTTCAAAAAAAAATAATGATGGAAAAAAAATTAGCCTTAGGACATCAAGAATTTTCCGAAGTAATTGAAAATAACTGCATTTATGTAGATAAAACTGAAATTATTTACAAACTGATAACTCGTGAAAAATATTGTTTCCTGTCGAGACCACGCAGATTTGGTAAATCTCTGATTGCTAACACTATAAAAGAAATTTTCAAAGCAAACAAAGAGCTTTTTAAAAGTTTATGGATTTACGACAAATGGAATTGGGAAAAAACAAATCCGGTAATTAAAATCTCGTTTTCCAATATCGATTATGCAACTTTGGGATTAAGACAAGCAATTAATAATCAATTAAATACAATAGCAGAAAGCCATTTGATACTACTCGAAATGAATTCGGTAGCCACTAAATTTCAGGAACTTATAACAAAGCTTTCTGCACAAACCCAAGTAGTCATAATTATAGATGAATACGACAAGCCAATTATCGACTACATGGATAATGTTCCTCAGGCAGAAGAAAATAGAGATATTCTCAAAAATTTTTATTCTGTCTTGAAAGATGCAGACAAACATTTGCGGTTTTTGTTTATTACAGGAGTTTCAAAATTTAGCCAAGTTTCTATTTTTTCAGACCTTAATAACTTGACTGACATAACAATAGATAAAAATTACTCGCAAATAACCGGCTGGACAAAAGAAGAAATAGAACGGTATTTTCCCGACTACATCAACCGAGCTGCCCAAGAGTATGACCAAACGTTTGAATACATAATGCAACAGATAAAGTATTGGTACAATGGTTATTCGTGGGACGGAAACACAAGAGTACACAATCCGGTTTCGGTTATGAATTTCCTCTCTAAGCGTGAATTTCGCAACTATTGGTTTTCTACCGGAACGCCTACTTTTTTAATGAAATTGATTAAAAATCAAGAACTTATAGCTTTTGATATAGAAAATTCATACACAACTAACGATATTTTGGACAGATATGATTTTAAAGACATCAATTTCAATTCGTTGCTCTTTCAAACGGGCTATTTGACCATCAAAAGCAATAATATATTTACTCGCCGAATTGTACTCGATTACCCCAACAATGAAGTTGCCGAGTCGTTTTCGAAAAACATTTTGAATACTCAAACTTTCAACAACATTGACAAAACGCAAACCTTATTGTTTAAAATTACCGATTCCTTTTTAGCTAATGATATTCAAGGTTTTATAGATTCCGTCAATTATTTATTCAAAAATATTTCTTACCATTTAGCAGAGCGCAAAGAAAGTTACTATCATTCGCTTTTTTATCTGATAATGAAATTATTAGGCTTTAATATTCAGGTTGAAATAGAAACTATCGACGGGCGAATTGATGCCGTCATTAAAACACCTGAAAATATTTATATCATCGAATTTAAAATAGACCAATCGGCAGAAAAAGCAATTGAACAAATAAAGTCCAAAAATTATGCGTTGGCGTATGCACAAGAAAATAAAAAAATCTGCCTTTTAGGTATCAATTTCGATACTGCTAAGCATAAAATTGAAGACTATAAACTAGTAGTCATTTGAACAAAAAAAACTTCTTTCAAAAAAAAAGACATGACAAAAAACATTCAAAAACTTTTCATTTTGCTCGGTTTTATTGCCTTTGGGTGCAACCAAAATACTGAAAAACAAGCAAATAACACAAAGCAAACTACAAACATTGATATTTCTACCGTTCCCGAGTGGAGCAAGGAAGTAGTTTGGTATCAGATATTTGTAGAACGATTTAGAAATGGCGACCCCACAAATGACCCTACGCGCGACGACATTAAGGGCACTTATCCCGATTCAGTGCCTGCCAATTGGGCTATAACTCCTTGGACTCAAGACTGGTACAAGCCCGATGCCTATTTCAAATCGTCCATTTTGCCCGACAAATGGAACAATCTTCAACTTAGGCGTTACGGCGGTGATTTGCAAGGAGTTTTGGATAAACTAGACTATTTGCACGAGTTAGGAATTACCGCTATTTATTTCAATCCTCTCAACGATTCGCCCTCATTGCACAAATACGACCCGAGAACTTGGACACATATTGATGTGAATTTTGGACCAAATCCCACAAAAGACAAGCAAACAATTGCTAACGAAGACCCAATTGACCCAAAAACTTGGCAATGGACAGAAGCTGACAAATTATTTTTGAAAGTGATAAATGAATGTCATAAAAAGGGAATTAAAGTAATACTCGATTATTCGTTCAATCATACGGGAAAAGAATTTTGGGCATTTAAAGACATCCAGAAAAATGGAAAAAATTCTAAGGTAGCCGATTGGTACCAAATTGAAAGCATGGACAATCCAGAAACTCCTGAAAATGAGTTCAAATACAAAGGTTGGGCAAACGTAGCAACCATGCCAGAAATGGCAAAAATAATAACTTCCGACCCCAAAGAGATGCCTTTTGAAGGAAATTTGAAAAGCGAAGGAGCTAAACAGCACATTTTCAGCATTGCACGCCGCTGGCTCGACCCCAATGGCGATGGAAATCCCAACGACGGACTCGATGGTTATCGACTAGATGTAGCTGCCGAAGTGCCAACCGGCTTTTGGCGCGAATTTAGAAAAGTTGTGCGCCAAGTGAACCCCGAAGCTTATCTAATTGGCGAAATTTGGTGGAAATCGTGGCCTGACGAGCTGATGTTTCCAAAAACATTTTTGGAAGGCGATATGTTCGATGCCATCATGAATTACCGCTGGTTTCGACCGACCCGCCATTTTTTTGCCGAAGCACCGGAACCGATGAAAGTAAGTGATTTTGTGGCTGAATTGAAAGACAAACTCAACCAAATTGACCCAAACCGCTCGCAAGCTATGATGAATTTGCTCGCAAGCCACGATGCAGAGCGTGTTTCGTCGTCGCTTTACAACAAAAACAAGTACAAGTTTCAATCGAAACCGTACGACAATAAAAACTACAAAATCGACAAACCCGACGAAGCAACACGCAAAATATTGGAAATGCTTATCATTCACCAATTTACATACATTGGTGCGCCACATATTTGGAATGGCGACGAGGTTGGAATGTGGGGCGCCGATGACCCTGATTGCCGTAAACCTCTCATTTGGGCTGATTTGCAATACGAACCCGAAACACACCATCCTTTTGACATGATGCGCAAAACCGACAAAGTGGAACCTGATATGAATTTATTTGCTTTCTACAAAAATGCTATAAAATTTAGAAAGGAAAACCCAGTTTTGGTGTATGGAAATTTGGAATACACGCTAGTAGATGACGCTGCTATTTGTTTGGCATACAGCCGATTTGATGAAAAAACAGAAATTGTAGTTGTTTTTAATAAATCGAATAAAGTTCAAAATTTAAGTATTCCGGTAAAAAAAATGGGAACATTTGAAAATGTTTTCGATACCAAAGAAACTTTTTCGGCACAAGCAAATCTACTGAAAATAGAAATGCCACCAATGAAAGCAAAAATTTTCAAATTAACGATAAATTGAGCTTAAAATATGGGAATGTGCTAATTTGTTAATAGTAAAATTTTCAAATTAGCACATTTTCAAATTGTTGCATTCACCCTCCCACTCCACTGAAATTATTTTTCTTGCTGATTGTACCATTCTTGGGTTTTTCATTCAAAGCTGTTTCGAGTGCAGTAATGGCACCCAACTCTCTCACGCTGTACTCTAAATCGCTGAAAAGACAAGGCTTTATCATGCCTTTGCTGGTTAAGCGTAGGCGGTTACACGTTTTGCAATCGCCACCATCGCCACCTTGAACTTTCCAAAATTGACCATTTTCTAAATCCATTTCGCGAATGTAGCGAATTTGAAGGTCATTTTCTTTGCAAAACTTTGCAACCAACTGAGCATCTGGTTCTAATGCTGATTTTTTAATTACACAATTAATTTTTATCGGATTCAAACCAGCCTCACGCGCGGCTGCTATTCCTTTGTAAACTAAATCTATATCGCCTAAACGCGTTATTTCGCGGTAACGAGCGGGGTCGGTAGTATCGAGGCTAATATTTACACGCTGCAAACCTGCTTTTGCTAAATCAATGGCATATTTTGGCAATAAAATACCGTTTGTAGTCATTGCTAAATCGCTAACTCCCTCAAGTTCTGCAATCATTCGTACCAATTCCACAATGTTTTTTCTAACCAAAGGCTCGCCACCCGTTATGCGAATTTTATTCACTCCTTCAGAAACCGCTTTTTTCACAACTTCCATTATTTCGTCAAACGAAAGAATTTCGCTGTGCGAAATAGGCGTAACTCCCTCAGCTGGCATACAATACACGCATCGTAAATTGCAGCGGTCGGTTACCGAAATGCGCAAATAATTGATAGTTCTGTTAAATTGGTCTTTCATTTTTTTTAAATTAATTGCAAATTATATTGAAATTAAAATACTAAGCTTTGCTATTTGTTACTTGTAATTAATTAATTTTCAATTTAATACAATCTAACATCTACTAATGTACCTTCTAAAATTTCTTTTTGTCCTATTTCAATCACAATCAGCCCATGTGCAAAACTCAACGCATTGATATGTGCAGAACCGTGATAACTAACTACTTGCACAGTTCCATTTTTTGTAATTTGCACAGGAATCCACGATTTGCGATTGTCTTTTTTGCGCAAATAGGTTGCAGCCAAAGGCATTTTAATAGGCAAAGGTTCAAAATTATGCCCCATCATTTTGTAAATGAGTGGTTTAGTTAGCAATTCAAATTGTGTAAATGCCGAAACCGGATTTCCAGGCAAACCGAATAAAAATTTGTCGTCTTTTACTGCCAAAAGTGTAGGTTTTCCGGGTTGAACAGCCAAATGATGAAATAAAATTTCAAAACCGGTTTTTTCTACAATCGCCGGAACCAAATCAAAATCGCCCATGGAAACACCGCCTGTAAGCAAAATTACATCATTCTCGCTAATTGCCTTATTAACAATGGCTTGAGTTGCTTCCTCCACATCATCGGCAATGCCAATATAACTGGCAATTGCACCCATTGCGCTCAATTGCGCCACAAGTTGTACCGAGTTGCTATTGCGAATTTGCGAAATTAATGGTTTTTGATGCGGTTCTACTAATTCCGACCCTGTTGCAATTATGGCTACTCTAATTTGCTTACTTACAGGCACATGCACGCACCCAACAGAAGCTAATATAGCAATGTCTTCTGGTTTTATTAATTTTCCTTTGGTTAGAACAATTTCGCCTGCTTTTACATCTTCACCCACATAGCAAATATTCAAATTTGGCTTATCGTCAATTTCCACTTGGCAAATATTCAGATTTTTACCTATTTTAGTATTTTTAATGCGATTGGGTGCTATTTCTTGTGTATTTTCTACTATAATAATTGCATCAGCGCCTTTTGGCAACATAGCACCAGTCATTATTTTTGCTGCTTCATTTTTGCCAATTTCTTTTTGTGGAATTTGTCCGGCAGCTACTATTTCTATGACTTCTAGTTCATTATGAATATCTTCTTTTCTACAAGCATAGCCGTCCATAGCTGCTTTGTCGAAAGGTGGCATATTCATGTCGGAAATAATATCTTCGGAAAGTACTCTATTTAAGGATTTTAACAAATCAACCGTTTCGCATTTCAAAACATAACGCTCAGAATGATTCATCATTATTTTATAAGCTTCTTCAAATTTAATCATATTTGTTTATTGTTATTAGGAGAGATATTAACTCTTTTTGAGTTACAAAAATATAAATAGTTAGATAATTGCAAAATTTAAACGAAGACTTTCTTTTTTTTGTGAAAAACTTCTTAGCAATGAAAATATAATGATTGATAAATAATTTAACAACCGTTTTAAGGAAAGAGAAATGTATAATTTAAAATTTTAACATAAAAATAAATCTATTTTATGTTTTAGTAAAAATATATAAATCACTTTAAATTAAATAGTTAACTAAAAATTATTAATTGGAATGCAAAAAAAAACAGAAAAGGAAAATAGACAAAGGAATAATTATTGCTTGAATAAAATTTATGTATAATTTTGTTACAAAACTTTTTATACAAATTGGAATTCGAGTTTTAAAAAGCATAAATTCTGAAATTTCATTTGTACATAAAATTTATGCAAAATTATGTACCTTAACTTAACGAACTACGTATAATGAAATTAACTTCAACATCTTACAAAAGGATAATTTTTCTATTTTTCATACTCGCTCCTTTGTCGTTTTTTGGGCAAATAAGAGCAATTGTAAGCCCCAATAATCGTTTTTTCGCTATCGAAGAATTTAATGGGAAAAAGGACGAAAATGGAGTAAAAGTATATGAATATGAGTACAAAGTATTTCATTTACAAACTAAAACCTACTTACAATCGTTCTTTATTCATTCCAAAAGCAAAGAACAACCCAATTTAGTGCAATTTAGCCCAGATGGTAAACTATTTAGTGTGAAGCAATTACAAATAGAGAAAAAACTAGAAATTGCTGGCGGAATAGAAAAAACAGAAATATGGCACCATATTCTAAAAATTTGGGACGTAAGAACCGGAAATCTTATAACTGAGGATATTGGCTACGATGATTTGGAGCTTGTTTTCTTTAATCAGTCGCATTATTATTTGCTCATTTCAAAAGACGAAATGCGCTCGTTTGATACACACAAAGGTAGCAAAATACTTGATTATAAATATGTTAAAGGAACAAAAATAAAGTCGGCTTTTGTTAGCTCCGATGATAAATACATAGTGATTATCAATAATTTAGGACAATCGATGTTTTGGCTTGCGGGAACACCCAAAATGCTGAAACGAATTTCTGGCAACGAAGTAAAATTTAGTTACGACATGCAATTTGTTACAACCTACCGAGTTTCAGGTCCAAATTTATCGGCTTATGTTTATAAAATCCCAACTTTTGAGCGCATTAAAAACATTAGTGCCAGCAAAATTTTGCGCGATATGGCTAAAAAAGAAAGGGACAAGATTAAAGCTGAAAACCCTGATATGAAGAGCATTGTATTGCCAACTTACAAAATTGACCCATCAAAATCTAATTTTGGTCCATTTGGAAAATACATGGTTACTTACACCGAACGCCAATACAACGAACCGCCAATGCTTGAAAAAAAGCTCGTTTTTATTGATATTTTTAAAGGAAAAGCAATTTATGAAGTTGAAGAAACAAATGATAAATTATCGCTTTTCCCTTACAAATGGGCTGGAAATTCTATTTTTTTATTACAAGCTGATAGCTTTAATATTGATGTGCTCAATTTAAAAGCTGAGCAATTTGTTCAAAATCTTGAACTTGATATGGAATATGATTCTAACGAAAAAGGATTAACTCCCGACAAACAGCTAAAAACTAGAATTGTAAGCCCCAATAAGCGATATGTTATAGTTCCAGTAGTTGGCTCAAAAACAGATTTTTACATAAAGTGCACTTACCTCGATATTCCTAAAACTCTTGTTCAAAACTTGCAATTTATTGATTTTAGCCCCAATAGTAGGCAAATTTTTCTAAAAAATGCTAAAAATGAAATTGTGGTTATTAATACAGTTGATTTTGAATCAATTGGAGGAAAAACAATTAATTTTGAGAAAACGAAAGCCACCCCCGACTCTTTAAAAACTCCAGAAATGCTAGTTTTAAACGAATTTAAAGCCGGAACTCCTTATAAAGAAGATGTTGTAGAAGAAGATGCAGAAGCTCCACAAGGATTTGAGTACATCAGAGCCGGAAACCTGCGCGAAATGGAAAGTTTAGATTCTTATGATAAGTTATTTTTATACACAAAGAGTATAGAAATGTATCGTGAAAAACTAGGCATTCAATTCCATTTAATGGATAATTTTGGCAACTTAATTCAAGGAGCTGGCTCAGAGGCTTGGAAAAAAATATGGTGCAATTTGATAGTTGAATTTCCTGACGGAAAAGTGCAACAAATAAATGATTTTGAGCTCACCGAATATTCAGCCAACGATTCGATGAAAACGGCAATAGCTATTGTGCTAGACCACAGCGGTTCTATGGGCGATAACCGAGCCCGTTTGCTACAAGAAGGCGCACAACATTTTATAAAAAATAAACGTAATGAAGACGCTATTGCGATAGTTAAATATGACCACAATGTAGGAATTGAAACCGAACTGACCAATGACAAGAATGTATTGATTAAACAATTAACAATGAATGGATTAGGTCGATTCGGAGGTGCTACTTCGCTTCTTGATGGAATCAATGAAGGAATTTCACTTTTGAACAATGCAACTGATTACCAACGCAAAGCGGTTATAGTACTAACCGATGGAAATGAGAATAGTTCGTATTTGTCTAAAAACGAAGTAGTTACAAGAGCCATTCGCAGCAATATAAACGTACACGTTATTGGTTTTGGCGAATTTATCAACCAGCCTTTTTTAGCCGGAATTGCAAATCATACGGAAGGTAGTTATTACCAAATGTATGATAGACAGGACTTTAAATGGATTTTTACAGACGTATATCAGCGTATCAAAAATTATTATGGTATTAGTTTCAATACTCAATTGCAAGGAAATTATAAAGTTTTTATCGAAATTTGTCCTCAAAAAATAGAATCAACCAAATTAGCTTCTGAGTTTGATTATTCACCTATTGACCTCGACGAAGTTGCTTTGTATTTCGATGCAAAGGACGCTTTTTTGCAAAATTCGCACGAAATAGAGAAAAATGTTGCCGAAAATGCAAAATATACCATAAAACCTCTTACAAATTTCGACAAAATTAAGATTTTAAGCCCCAAAGGTGAATTAATATCGCTTTCAATCGATAGTAGCTCGGTAAATATAGCACCTATTGTGGAAGAATTTAATAATTTAACGTTTCCCGACATCAAATTTGAGTACAACGATGCCACAATTATAGAGGGTACAGCCGATGGTCTGGAAGAAATTGCTGCTTTTTTGAAAAAAAATAGTGCAATCATTATTGAAATCGGCGGGCATACCGACGACGTAGGCGACCCGAAACGCAATCGCGAATTATCTGAAAGAAGAGCTATTAATGTGAAAAAGAAGCTTTTAGCATTAGGTGTCGATTCAGACAGAGTGCAAACAAATGGTTATGGCGATTCGCGACCAGTAGTAGATAACAGCACCGAAGATAATAGAAGTTTGAACAGGCGAGTCGAATTTAAGATAATAAATTATTAAATTATCCAAATTTTAAAAAGAAAACGTTCCAAAAAATTAATTTATTTTGGAACGTTTTTTATCTAATTTTTTTATTTTTTTCGTTGCATTGGCAATTTATAGCGACGTATTCCATCAAATTGATAAAGTGCATTGGCAATAGCTCCTGCAGTAGGCACAAGCCCTATTTCACCAATTCCTTTTGCTCCATAAGGACCTACTAAATCTTTTACTTCTACGCCAATTACCTCAATTTCAGGAGTTTTATCGGCTCGTAAAATACCCAAATTTCGCATTTTATCGCTTACCAAAAAGCCATTTTCCATAGGCAAATCTTCAGTAAGTGCATAGCCAATTCCCATGTGAACTGCTCCTTCTATTTGACCCTCAAAAAGCACGGGGTTCATAATTTTTCCGGCATCGTGGGCTGCGTAAATTTTCTCTATTTCTCCTTTTTCATTCAGCACACAAAGCTGTGCTGCATAGCCGTAAGAGTAATGTGTTATGGGCTTTTCAACTTTTGCTCCTGGTTTTGTTGTCCAATCGCAAATCCAGCCGCCTTTGTATGTTTTACCAACTAACTTTTCTATTCCGAATGTATCCAAATCATGTTTGAAAGCTTTTGCAGCATCTATAATTGCATTGCCCACCAAGGCGGTAGCACGCGAGGAGGTGGTCATTCCTGTTTTAATCTGAGCGTCGGTATCTACCACAACTTCAATCATTTCTGGCAATAAATCCGTTTCTTGGCAAAGTGTTTGCAACGCCATATTATGAACTCCCTGCCCCATTTCAGTCCAACCGTGATGCAAAATAACTTTTTGCGGCGATTTAATTTCAATCTTCACATTACTAAAATCAGCCATTCCATTTCCAACGCCCGAATTTTTTATGGCGGTAGCAATTCCTGCATATTTTGCCGACTCAAATTTGTCTTTCAATTTCAATAAACATGCCCTAATTCCAACTCCAAAAACTTCTTGCCCAGTAGAAGTTTTTGCGCCATCAACCAGCGCATTGTCGTAACGAAATTGCCAACGATTGAAATTTCCCTTTTCACAAATTTCGTCAATCAAAGATTCTAACGCAAAATTTACTTGATTCGCTCCAAATCCACGCATTGCTCCGCTAGGTATATTGTTGGTATATACCGTTTTAGCTTCTATATCCACACACGGAACTTGGTAGCCTCCGGTAGCGTGTCCAGCAACGCGCTCCAGAACTTTCATTCCCACCGATGCGTAAGCTCCAGTATCTCCTATTGCTTTCAGTTTCAATGCAGTAAGCTTGCCATTTTTGTTTGCAGCAAGCGTCATATCCATAAAAACAGGATGCCTTTTTGGGTGCATTCGGATAGATTCTTGACGTGTAAGTGTTAGTTTTACAGGCTTTTGCAACAAAAAAGCATACAGCGAAACATGCCCCTGCACCGTCATATCCTCTTTCCCACCAAAACCGCCACCGTTAGGAACTAGCTGAACATGAATTTTTTCTTCCGGTAAGCCCAAAATTAAAGCCACTTGCCGACGGTCTTCGTAAATTCCTTGACTTTGCGAAATCAATTTTATGCCTTCCTGTTCGGGCAAAGCAATTGCCGCTTCAAATTCCATAAAAGCATGCTCAATGCGCTGAGTTTCAAACTTTCCGCTCACTACAAAAGCAGATTTAGCAAATTCTTCTTCTGCGTTTCCTATTTTAATGATGCTGTTTTCAAAATTATTTGGTCTTTGACTATGTACTTGAATACTAGTTGGTTTCAGTGCATCAAAAACATCTGTAACAGCTTCTAAAATTTCATACTCAACTTGAATTAATGCGGCTGCTCTTCGTGCAATTTCCTGATTTTCAGCAACTACACCTGCCAGCACATCACCTATGTAATGTGTAATTTCACCTTCGGCTATCATCAATTGCCAATCGTCGATTATTAAACCAATATTTCGCTTTGCAGGAACATCTTTTGCTGTAAAAATGCGAACAACACCTTCGAGCTTTGATGCCTCTTGTGTATTTATTTTCAACACTTTAGCTCTTGGGTAATCGCTAAATTTAAGAGCTGAAAAATACATTCCATCTATATATATGTCGTTTACAAAATTCCGTTTGCCCAAAGCTGTTTCAACTGCTTGATATTTAGGCTCTGGCTCACCAATTTTGCCCGAAGTTTTGATTAGCTCTAATTCTTCGCCATTTCGTAAAACTTTAGCAGCCAGCAAAATAGAATCTTCAATTTTTTTATAACCAGTACACCTGCACAAATTTAATTTTATCGCTTTTTGCACTTCTTCCCTAGTTGGGTTGGGATTTTCTTGCAGCAGAATTTTGGTGCGAGCGATAAAACCAGGCGTACAAAATCCACACTGCACAGCTCCTTTATTTACAAAGGCTTTGGCTATTGTTTCCTTCACTTTTGCGGGAAATCCTTCCATGCTCAATACTTCGGCATCGGCAAGATTTTTCATTTTGGTAGTACATGCCAGCTTTGCTTTTCCATTGATTTCCACCAAACAAGCGCCACAGGTTCCTTCGCCCGAGCAGCCGTCTTTTACGCTGGTTATTTTTTTAGTTTCGCGCAAGAATTTTAGAAGCGAAACTTCTTCATTTTCAGAATAATAAATATATTCTCCGTTTAGTTTGAATTGAATCATATTGTAAGTTTTTT